>DATGLE010000218.1:0-23474 GCA_035294325.1 Ktedonobacteraceae bacterium
AGCGGGGGCTGACCGTGCACAAGCTGGCCGAGGGCTATATCGCCCCGCATGCGCACACCGTCAGCGTCGATCAGCAGACGCACCTGATCTACCTGCCCCTGGAGAACCTCAACGGCCATCCAGTGATCCGCATTGCCCAGTTCAACCCGCCCTCCGGCGGCTGATTACATAAAAACGCCCCGATCATATGATGTGACCGGAGCGTTTTGCATCGGTATTTATGTCCGATTCTCAGTATCCTCGCCAGGCGTTGGCATGGCAGAGCCGCACCAGGGATCCCGGCTCTGCCATACCATACCCGGGATCCGGCGAGCGCCGCAGGCGCGAGCAAGAGAGAGTGCCGGAAATCAGACGCGCTCGATCTTGCCCTCCACCACTGCGCCATCGCCCTCGATCCTGAACACTCTGGCATAGGGTGGCTCGGGATGATATTGCAGGGAGAAGATGATATAGAGGTAGCCGCTGCGTTTTGCCCAATCGATATCGCGTGCGGAAGGATACGCCTCGGAGCGGGTATGGGAGTGATAATAGATCATATCACCGTCATAGCTATCAATATCATTGTAGATGCGTACAAGATCTGCATCGCTAATAATAGAAAAATCGTCGGGATGTTCGGCAGCATTGGCCGTGGGATAATTTTTGACCACCAGATTCCCGTTGCTGCCCAGGGCGCCGCAGGCTTCATCGGGATAACCCGCTACCACATGAGCCACCATCTCGTTATAGATTGCTTCAGGAATACGCACGACGAAACGAGCATCAGCTACCATAGTATTTTTGCCTCTAAGTTATCTTCGAGTTCATCTAAATCGCGCGTCCACAGATCCTCGCTCAGATACTTCCAGCCACCATCGGCCAGAATAGTGACGATTTTGCCCTGCTCCATACTCGCGGCGACGCGCAGCGCCGCATGCAGCGAAGCGCCGCAGGACGGGCCGGCAAAGATGCCTTCCTGGTCCTTCAACTGGCGCGTGCGGCGAATTGCATCGATAGCGGAGACCAGGATCTTTGCGTCGAGCAGGGATTGATCCAGCACAGGCGGAACAAAGCCGTCTTCGAGGCTGCGCAGGCCCTGCACGCCCTCGCCCTGGAGCGGCTCGGCGGCAACGACTTTGATCGCCGGATTATACTCTTTCAGCCGGCGCGCATTGCCCGTGAGCGTCCCGCCGGTGCCCAGGCCCGCCACGAACACGTCAAGATCGGGCAGATCCCTGATGATCTCCGGTGCCGTGCCATAGTAGTGCGCGCGCGGATTCGCCTCGTTGCCATACTGGTAGAGCATGACGTAGCGCTCATCCTGCGTTAACAGCTCCTTCGCCAGCCTGACGGCACCGTTACTGCCCTGTCGCCCATCGGAGAAGATGATCTTCGCTCCGTACAACTCCAACATTTGCCGGCGCTCGCTGGTCACATTGTCAGGCATGACCGCGACAAACTGATAGCCTTTGATACGGGAAATCATCGCCAGCGCGATACCGGTATTGCCACTTGTCGGCTCCAGCAGGATCGAGCCGGGCTTGAGTCTGCCGCTCGCCTCGGCCTCTTCGATCATCCGTCTGGCGACACGATCCTTGACACTGCCGGAGGGGTTCATCCCCTCCAGCTTGGCATAAATCTCTACACCCGGGCGTGGACTGAAGCTCTTCAATTCTACCAGCGGTGTATTGCCAATGGTTTCCAGTATGCTGCTGTAGCGCATCAGTCCCCTCCTGGTCCTTCAGCTTCTCTCGCCGCCTGCCATCGCTGGCAAGAGAATGACGGTATCATTGGCGCCAACAGCGGTATTCAGCCCTTGCAGATAGCGCACATCCTGATCGTTGACATAAACATTGACAAAGCGGCTCAGATCGTGGTCCGGCTGGATCTGCTCCTTGAGCGCGGGATAGCGCTGGAACAGGTCAGACAGGACTTCTGCCAGCGTGCTCCCCTGCGCGCTCACCTGTTTGGAGCCGCCGGCCGCCGCTCGTAATACCGGCGCAAGTCGAACAGTTGCCATAGATCTTCTTCTCTCCTTATTACTTCAGCGGGGACGAAGCCCCATTCCACCAGGCAGAGGGCATGGCCCCCTGCCCACCCCATCACTATGATCGAGCCGGGATCGCGCATACTTCGGCGTAGGTCGGCAGGTTCTCGGGATGGGCATTCTCGCCGCAGGCCGGGCAATGTGGATCGCGGTAGAGGCGCAGTTCGTTAAACTCGCCCGCAAGCGCATCATAGGTCATGAGGCGCCCGACCAGCGGCTCGCCAATGCCGAGCAGCAGCTTGATGGTTTCGGTAGCCTGCAACATGCCGATGATCCCCGGCAGCACGCCCAGCACACCGGCCTCGGCGCAGCTTGGCGCCAGTTCAGGAGGGGGTGGCTCAGGATGGAGGCAGCGATAGCATGGTCCCTCGTAAGGCTTGAAGACCGTCAACTGCCCCTCGAAGCGGAAGACGCTGCCATGCACAACGGGCTTGTTGGCGATGATCGAGGCATCGTTAAGCAGATAGCGCGTCGGGAAATTATCGGTGCCATCAAGAATCACGTCGTAGTCGGCGATGATGCGCGCAACGTTGTTTTCGTCGAGGCGCTCGATATAGGTAACAACGTTGACATCGGGATTGAGGGCCTGGATAGTCTCGCGCGCTGACTCGGCCTTGTACTGACCGATACGCTCGGTATTGTGCAGGATCTGGCGCTGGAGGTTGCTATCATCAACGATGTCAGCATCGATAATGCCGAGAGTGCCAACACCGGCGGCGGCAAGGTAGTATGCCGCAGGCGATCCCAGGCCGCCGGCACCAATGAGCAGCACCTTTGAGTCGAGCAGCTTGAACTGGCCCGCCTCGCCTACCTCCGGGATGAGCAGGTGGCGACTGTAGCGTCTGGACTGGGCATCGCTCAAGGTGCGTGGAACGACGAAGTTGTAGCCACTGTTCTTCCACTGCCCGAAGCCGCCCGCCATCGAGATCACATTTTTGTAGCCCATCTGCTGCAACGTCGCCCCTGCCATGAGTGAACGCACTCCGCCGGCACAATATAATACGACGGTTTTATTCTTGTCGGGGACTGCCTCCTCGATCTGCAATTCGAGATAGCCACGAGGAACATGTATGGCTCCAGGGATATGCCCTTCGTTCCACTCGATTTTCTCGCGTACATCTACCAGGACAATATCCTGATCGCCAGGCCCCGCTCCTTTCCGCTCTGCAAGGCTTTCACGCACCTGCGACGGCGACCACTCCGGCACCTGCTGCCGGGCACGCCGCATAATCTCGCGGGATGCATCACCCATGTTCAATCACCTCATTGTTGACTATGTTAATCAATTTAGTCTGTAAAGTAACTAGAAAAAGATTACCACGCACGTTTTTCGCTTGTCAAGGAAAACTGGACCGCTATCGGGGCGCCTTCTCATTCAGGCGTTCGCAACTGATAACAGAGACACACGAGAAATTATTCCAACACTCTTTTCTGACACCCGCGTTTGCTCGCCTTTTAGAAGTTGTCCGATCCTTAGCGTTCTGGCCGACCAGCCGCGCGGCTACGCCGCGCCGGGAAAGGAGTGGATTGTGTGGCAAAATGCGCTGTGCGCATTTTGCCACACAATCCACTCCTTTCAGAGAGTGCCGCAGGCGCGAGCACATGAGAGGGTCAGCAATCAGACACACTCTTGGAAGTTGTTATGCAGGCCAGGCACGAAGGGCTGCCTGTGCAACAACTTCTATCCCTGGCGCGGCGGAGTCGCGCGCAAGATCGGCGGGCGGGGGCGGGTCCCTTGCAATTCATTCGCGTTGCTGCGCTCAATAAAAACAAAGCTATATTTTCAGGAGCAGAGAAATGACCGAGACAGCCGAAGTTATCGTGATTGGCGGCGGCGTGATGGGTGCCAGCATTGCGTATCAACTCGCGAAATGGGGAGGGGGACGCGTTGTGCTATTGGAACGGCAGGCGATATGTAATGGGACGACGGGTCGCTCGGGAGCTATTGTGCGCCAGCATTACTCAAACGATTTCACTATTCGCATGGCGAAGGCAAGCCTGCATGTCTTTGCCAATTTCAATGAGATCGTTGGCGGCGATTGCGGCTTTGCCACCACAGGAATGCTCGTTACGGCGGATGAAGTTAGCGCCGGGTCTTTGCGCGCCAATGTGACCTTGCAGCAGGAGCAGGGCGTGAATACCAGATTGATTGGCCCGCAGGAGATCGGCGAGGTTGCGCCGGGCTACACGAGCGAAGGCATCGCACTGGCCTGCTACGAGGCCGATGCCGGCGTCGCCGATCCGATGGCGACAACCCACTGTTTCGCCAGACGCGCCCGGGACTACGGCGCCACGCTCCGCGAAGGAGTCACGGTGACGCGCATTCTGACCGGGGGCAGTCGCGTGACGGGTGTCGAGACCGCACAGGGCATCATCGCAGCGCCAGTTGTCGTTCTGGCCGCCAACGTATGGAGCGTCGCGCTGGCAAAACGCATAGGCATCACCCTGCCCATCACCGCGACACGCCATCCAATGGTCGCGCTGCGCCGGCCCGACGATTTCGGTGGCCGGCAGGGTTTGCACGCGGTTGGCCTTGACATGGCGCGCGAGATCTATCTGCGCCCGGATACCGGCGGCATCACGCTCGTTGGCAGCACCGAGAACGTGCTGGAACCGAGCGACCCCGACCATTACGCGCAGGGGCTGACGGAGGACGAGATCGCCTATTTCCGCACAGCGGGCGGCCAATGCCTGACGCCGCTCGCTCGCGCCGTACCGCGCGGGGGCTGGGCCGGCATCTATGACGACACGCCCGATTACCACCCGATCCTGGACCGTCTCCCACAATATGAAGGGCTGTACTGCGCCGCCGGCTTCAGCGGGCATGGCTTCAAGCTCTCGCCCTGTGTGGGTGAATGGATGGCACAGCTTATCACAACGGGCCAGAAACCCGCCGATATGGAACCTTTCGCCTTCGAGCGCTTCGCCCAGGGGAAAGAGATTCGTCCCCGCTACTCATCGGGCGTGATAGGCTAAATATGTATATGTGGCAGAGCATGGATCGCGAAGCGATCCATGCTCTGCCACATATACATTTCCTACTGTTTTATCAACCCTTCTTCGCCGAGCCGGGCCAGCGCTTTGCGGGCGGCCTGCGGAGTTGCGATACGCACGGCGACATCATGCATTGCCTGTATGACAGGCTCCAGATAAGGCTTGAGCCGGTGATGGTGCTGACAGAGATCGTGCAGCACATAGGAGGCCGTTTCGGCCAGCCACGGCGAGGTTTCCGTTGTCATCAGCAGGTGCAGCACCGGCTCCAGGCACTGCTTGCCAAAGCGCGTCAGTCCCTTCGCGGCCATCCAGGCCACAGAGTGGTCATCATCGCGGAGCGCATTCACCAGCACAGGTAACGCGCGCTGGTCGCAGATCTCGCCGAGGGCGCGCACACAATGCCAGCGTATCCAGGCCGAGCTACTTGTGCTCTCATTAATCAGCGCCGGCACCGCCGCATGTCCCAGGCTCACCAGGGCGGAAAAGATCTGGCTGCCCATTTGCTCATCGGCGCCGCGCAGCGCTCGCAGCAGCGCTGGCACCGCCGAGGCATCACCTACGCGGCCAAGCGCCTTTGCCGCCTGCATACGCACAGCCGGTACGGGATCTGACAGCGCCTCGATCAGCACCGGCATAGCCACCGCCCTGACCTGGCTTCCCATAATGCCCAGCGTGTGGAGCGCCGTTTCGCGCATAGCCGGGCGCCGATCATGCACCGCCGCCAGCAATACCCGTTCCGCGCGTCCAAAGTCCATGCCCGATCCCGTTAGAAAAAGGGTACGCAGGCGCGTCCTGGCATGGGCCGAGCGCAGCGGCCCGGGCACCACAAAGGGCTTGCCGGCCCACGTCCCCAGGGCAATAAATTCCAGCAGATGATGCGCCAGGCGATCATCGTCGAGCGAAGCCACGGCCACAACGGCGCGCGGATCGTTCTCCATAATCCAGTGCATGAGTCGCCAGGCCGCGCCGCGTCGTCCCTCAGCGGCCTGCTGGGCCAGCACTTGCGGCGGCGTTATGCCTACGGGGGGCGTCACGTCGGCGGATTGAGCAGCCGACTCAATGTCAGGAGGAGGTGGCGCCAGGTTGATGTCATAAGGATCGGATGATTTCATAGCACGTCGCCTTTCAACATGCAAACAAATACTCTGATCGCCCTACGTTTACTGACGATATAGCGTGCTTTCCCTGCATCCAGCGCTTGAACGGCATATCTATTAAAATCCCATCCATTCAAAGCAGGATGCTTCTTCATCATTATATTCCATGCGCTTTCGAGGATCTTCCTCTCTTCATGGTATGTGGCCCGGACGCGAAGCGTCCGGGCCACATACCATGAAGAGAGGAAGACCTACTTCGCCGAATGCAGCGCCTCAAACACGCGCTCGGGCGTAATCGGCAATTGTGTGATACGCACGCCCACGGCATCATCGATGGCGTTGGCTACCGCCGCTCCGACGGGGATCACTGGCGGCTCGCCTACTCCCTTCGCGCCAAAGGGACCGAGCGGTGCCGGGATCTCGATCATGATCGGCGTAATGCGCGGCACGTCCTGGCTATGGGGCAGCGCGTAATCCATGAAGGTCGAGGTCAACAATTGCCCGTTCTCGTCGTACTGGAGACCCTCAAAGAGCGCCCAGCCAAGCCCTTGCGTCACGCCGCCATGGATCTGTCCCTCGACCTCTGCCGGATTGATCGCGCGTCCCACGTCCTGCGCCGCGACATAATCGAGCACGCGCACCTCGCCCGTATCAGGATCAACAGCCACCTTCACCAGATGCCCGGCATACATCGGCGATGTCGTCGCATTGGCGGAACGCCCACGACCATATACAGGCTCGAAGCGGCCACCAAAGCGCATCGAAGCCGATGCGATCCTCTTCAATGGCACGCTCTTCGTGGGCACGCCCCTGACGATTACGTTGCCATCTTTTATCTCAAGATCCTCAACCGAAGCCTCTAGCATGTTGCTGGCAATCGACAAGACCTGCTGGCGCGCGTCGCGGGCAGCTGCCAGCACCGCCGCGCCCATCGTGTAGGTCGTCTTACTGCCACCCGTGCCGCCGCTGTAGGGCATGGTATCAGTATTGTCGTGCGCCACGTTCACCGCATCGGGAGAGAGACCCAGGCCCTCAGCCGCCAGCAGCGCCAGCGATGTATCGGATCCAGTCAGGTCAACTGAGCCGACGACGACGGTGAAGGTCCCATCGGTCTCCATACGGCAGGCTGCAACCGCCGGCTCCGTGCCGCCGGGCCAGCCGCCCACTGCAACGCCGATGCCAACCTTCCAGCCTTTCAACTCTTCGGGCGGCTCCTTTTGCTGCGCGCGATTCACCCACAGCGGATGCTTCTGGAGTGCCTCCACGCATTCCAGCAGGCCGATACGCGGCCATTGCGGGCGGCGCGGATCGGTTGTCGGATCGCCCTCCTTGAGCACATTTTTCGCGCGGAACTCAAGCGGATCCATGCCCAGTTCCTTACACAGTTCATTGACCGTCGATTCAAGCGCGAAAGCACATTGGGGCGCATTGGGAGCACGATAAGCCCCAACGCTCACCTTGTTGGTCAGCACTTCGTAGGCGCGAATATCAACATTGGGACAGCGATAGACCCCGGCGAGCAGGGGACCGGCCAGGCCGGCGGCGGCTCCCGGATAGGCGCCCGTGTCGAAGATAGCCCTGGCCTGGAGCGCGACCAGAGTGCCATCGCGCTTCGCACCAAGTTTGATGGTAATTACCGTCTGCGGCGCAGGATTACCGGCCAGCAGGTCCTCCTGGCGAGTATAGACGAGCCGCACCGGTTTGCGGAGTTTGTGTGCAACAGCAGCAGCCAGTGGCTCGTGAAGGCCGAACTTGCCGCCAAAGGCGCCGCCAATGGGCACTGGCTCCACGCGGATCTGCCGCTCCGGGATATTGAGCGCCTGAGAGATATCGGAGCGCACGCCGAATAACCCCTGCGAACTGGGCCAGACGGTTAACTGGTGCCCCGATGGGCTGGGTGAGACCGTTATCGACTGCGACTCCATGTACGACTGGTGTACCGGGCTTGTCCTGTAGGTGCGCTCTACAATTACATCGGCCTCTCTCAAGCCCGCCTCGATATCGCCGAGGCGCACCCGCGCCTTGTCGCTGACGTTCTGCGATAGCTCCTCGTCATCCTCCGCCTTCTCACCGGAGACGGCTGCATGCGCGCCTCCTCCGGCAATTTCCGAAGCTTCATTTTTGCCGCGCTGGCGGGCGAGCGGCGCGCCGGGCTGCAATGCGGCAACCGGGTCCATGACCGGCGGCAGCGGCTCATAGTCAACATCCACTGCGGCTGCGCCATCCTCGGCGGCAGCCTCCGTCTCTCCGACCACGACAGCGACGGGATGGCCGCACCAGCACGCTTCCCGCAGCGCCAGCGGGGCCTGGGAGCGGGCGGTGCTATCAGCATGCGCCATACCCAGCGTCTCACCCGTGTAGACGGCGACGACACCCGGCGTTGCCAGCGCGGCGGAGGTATCGATGCTGACGATGCGCGCGTGAGCATAGGGGCTGAGCACGAGCCGGGCATGCAACAGGCCAGGAAGCGTCACATCACCGGCATAGCGGGCGCGCCCGGTTACTTTATCCGGCGCGTCAATACGAGGGATCGATTTGCCGACGGCAGCCTGCGGCATGGTTGGATCAACTGTTTGCGTCATAGAAACAACTACTCCAGAAAACGTAAGTATATCCTGGGCGCCCTGCTGCTATTTGCAGCGCGGGCGCACCCAGGATATCAAATCAAACTGCTTCTCTGCACACAGTGCAAAGTGTATCACAATTTTACGACGCTCGTCAGGAGCGAGCCTGTGTAAACAGGCGATGGAAAGTCCTTCTTCATGCGAGGAGGTCAGAACAGGGGATGCACCGTTAGTGTTACACTGCCTTCTGCCGCTCAAGTGCACGTTTGAGCAAACCAATGAGGGCGATGGTGCCAAACCAGGCCGCGACAAGCGCCCAGGATCGACGATTATCCATCTTACTGCTTCCTTTCTTTAACTCTGCGGCCAGCCTTCCATTCTCTCTATCATAGCACATAGCGCGGCATACCAGGCGAAGCCGGCGCTAGATTTCTTGTCCGGATGCATCGCGCTCGGGACGATCCACGAAACGATCACTCTTGAGATTGTTGAACCAGGGCGAGATTATCTCACGGTATCCAACAACCACATGCTCGGCATAGGGACTCAGTGGCTCTATCGGCGTCACCACGCGCCACGAGCGCCGCCCGGGGAGATCTGAGGGCCTCAGGGTCACGTTCACCCCTAGCTTGTTCATGACCTGCATATTGCGGGACGCCAGCTCCTGGTGCGGCACGTATGCATAGATGGGAGATTCCATCTCCGCCAGTTGTTGCTCTATCTGGTGCGGCAGGTGCCCGTACTGCTCGCAGGCGATGCGTACCTCCCTGAACAGATCCTCCTCTGGTAGTGTGAAGATAGACTCCAGCGCTCTCATCAGGTTCATGCCGCGATTTAGCAAAACGAGGCGTCCATGCGCGAGACGCTGCGCCAGTCCGTCATCTTTATGCCGGCGCGTGGCCTCATGCACCTGGCGCGTGATATCGGCCAGTGGCAGCATATCTAACTTGCGATACAGAAAGGCTACGACGCTGGCTGTATCCTCTTCCACCTGCCAGCGCCGCAAGAGTTCCAGGCTGTACCTCCCATCGTATTCTTTGATGGTTTTATATACGCTGAGCAGCGCCGATTTACACTCGCACACCCAGAGGGCATGCAGATAACCTACAACGTAGGAAATGGGAAACGTCGAAAAACGCCGCTGTCCATGCACATCCTGTACGAATTGAAAGCAGGCTTCAAACTCAGGTTGCAGGCGATCAAAAGCCGCCAGCTTCTGATTTACCAGGTCTCGCGTCGCCGGGACTGTCGTAGCCATAGCTGTACTCCTCAATAAGAGACTTCCAGGCCGTCCTATCTATACTTACACCACGGCTTCTCGCCCAAAATAGTGACGCATTATATAGACGTTCGCGCGGCTTCGCCGCGCCAGGGATCTAGCTGGTTGTGTGGACAAAATGCGCTGTGCGCATTTTGTCCACACAACCAGCTAGATGAGGCGAGCATCGCAGGTGCGAGCAAGTGCGGGAGGCGGCAAGGGCTACTGACCTTCCGGTTTCACTACCGTTTTATAGTAATCACACAGGTCGGTCAGTACACATCTTTCACAACGCGGACGGTCATAGACACAGACGCGCTGCCCATGCCTGAGCAATCCCTTATGAAAATTGTAGATGCTCTGCGCATCGTCGGGGAGCAAAGCCTGCAAAAGATCGTGCGCATTATCAGCCGACACCTTCTTGCCAATCAGGCCCAGCCTGATAGATACCCTCCACACATGGGTATCGACTGGCAGAATAGCCTTTCTTGCACTAAAAAGCAGCACGCAGGCCGTTGTCTTCGGTCCTACTCCGTCGAAGCGATTCAGCCATGCGGCGCCTTCCTGTACCGGAAGATCGCGCAGAAAATCAAGGTTCAGGCTACCGCGCTCCCCGGTGATCTGGCGCATAATCGCCTGGAGACGTGGCGCTTTTACCTCCGGCCAGTTCACATTAGCGATGGCATCCTGCACCTCGCTTGTGGGTGCATCCCTTACCCCTTCCCATGAACCAAAACGCCGCAAAAGGTTATCATAGGCGGCGGCCGTCTGCTCATCACGCGTCCGATGAGAGAGGATGATATCAACGAGCTGGCTCATCGGATCTTTCGTTGACCAGGGAGCCACCCCATAATATTCTGTCAGACGACGTGTGACCTCGAGAGCTTTCCTTGAGAGTGCGGCAATATCAGATGATGGATATCCATAGTCAGTACCATTCCGCCCGCGTCGCCCGTTTTGTTTCACTGGCACTATTCAGCTTTCTATGTGAACTGTCCTGTCACGTTTGACCTTGATAAAAACCATTCTCCGCACTCTTATGGCACCCTCCGTCCTTCCTAGTGTATCACATGCCCTCGACATTTCAAGGCCAGGCATGGACTTTTCGGGGCGATTTAAAAGTTGCGCTACAGGACTCCATCATGCGTAGTAGCGCGATGAGCGCGCCGCTACGGACTTTTAAATCGCCCTGTGGACTTTTGACCAGATGTTTTTACTCTGAATCAGACCTTTAGATCAATACCACCCCATCAACTCCACTTAAAGGAATAGAGTACTGGCCCATTGCCTTGCTCAACATTTTAACGGAGATTTTATTGACACTCGCCCAGCCTCAGAGTAGATTCTTCTGGAATCTATTTTATCGTCCATCTGGTTGTTGAGAGGAGCGAGTCATGAATAAGGAGGCACCTCCGAGGATTCGGGAAGCTATTCATAAGCTGCTGCACTACGGATTTCAAGAATGCACAGAAGAGGCCAGCAGACAAGATAACACGGAGTATCTGTGTGCCTTCGAGCCTGTGGGCGAGGGAAAGGGTGTACGCTATTGCTGTGAAACAGAAGATGATCTTTTCACCCTGCTCACCCTGGTGGAAGCTGCGGCTTCGCCATAAGACAGGCCATCACGAAGGCGCGGCCTCTTTCTCTGCAAAATGTAGCTCCCATGCGCCTGCCATCGGACGGGAAGGATTTTCTGTTAAACTACATCGCGCGTCAGCCGGGTAGCGAACTCTTCGCCGCACTTGCCGTTACTAAAGATCCACTCCACCTCCGTAATGCGGACCATGCCCCCCTTTGAAGTGACGCGTTTGCACTCTTGAAGCTGCACAGGCTACACGCGCACGAGGACGAAGTTGGAGATCAACCGGGCATTGACCAATCAGCATCCTACAGCAGAAAACTAATCCACCAACATTAGCCCCTGTCAGCGTTTTTAGAAAAGATATGCTGTATTCTATGATGTCTGTTCATGATACCATTGTTCTCAGGAGGGAACATATGCGCTGTTTCATCACAGGTGTGGCAGGCTTTGTGGGTTCGCATCTCGCCGAGCGTTTGCTGGCTGACGGACATGAGGTCTGCGGCCTCGACGCCTTTACCAGCTACTACCCACGAAAGTTTAAGGAATGGAATCTGGAAGGGCCGCGCTCCTGGCAGCGTTTTCGTTTTGTCAAGGCCAATATCCTCACCGCTGATCTGCCGGAACTGCTGGAGGGTGTGGATTGGGTTTTCCACCAGGCCGCCCAGCCCGGAGTGCGTACCAGTTGGGGCAACGAGTTTGGTCAACATATTGATTGCAATTTGATAGCGACGAGAGCCTTGCTGGAAGCTGCCCTGCGCTCCAGCAACGTGAAACGCTTCGTTTATGCCTCATCTTCATCCGTTTACGGCAACACCACCCTGCCCGCACAGGAAGATGCGCCGCTGCACCCTGCCTCACCCTATGGCATCACCAAGCTGGCCGCGGAGCAGCTTTGCACGCTCTACCATCGCAACTTCGGGCTGCCCTCTGTATCGCTGCGCTACTTCACGGTCTACGGGCCGCGCCAGCGCCCCGATATGGCCTTTCACCGCTTCTGCACGTCGATACTGGAGCGCCGGCCCATCGTTATCTATGGCGACGGGGAGCAGACACGCGACTACACCTACATTTCCGATATAGTCGAGGCCAACATTCTCGCCGCTACCAGCGAGCAGATAACCGGAGAGGTCATGAATATCGGGGGCGGGACGCGGGCAAGTTTACACGACGTAATCCGGCTTCTGCAAGAGATCAGCGAGGTTCCCGTGTCTGTAGATTTCGCCTTACAGCAGCCCGGGGATGTGCTTCATACTTTCGCTGATACCGGGCGAGCGCGCAGGTTAATAGGCTATCAGCCAGGCGTTGCTTTGCGCGAAGGACTGGCCCGGCAGTTCGAGTACTTCTCGCGTCACCATCGCCCCCTGCTCATCGATTGAACCCCAATCCTCATTCTCTTTGACCAGGCGTTCTCACGCCTGTGGCGCTCGCTTTAGAAGTATGTACTGTGGCAAATGCGCTTTGCGCATTTGCCACAGTACATACTTCCTCTCTTTCGCATGCACGCCCCGCGCTCGATCTTCGGATGGTAGCTGTGGAAAAATGCGCGAAGTGCATTTTTCCACAGCTACCATCCATTCCTCGCGCGGCGAAAGAGTAAGGCGCTCCCGGGAAGTGGAGTCTGCGGGCAGAACGCCTGCGGCGTTCTGCCCGCAGACTCCACTTCCCGGGCGAACCGCGCAGCGGTGAGCAGTCAGGAAAACATGCATTCGGTGTTAAATAAGAAGAAGATAAGAAGCCTATAAGTCGCTGATAAGAAGACTTAGATCTCTGAAACTTTCTTCTTATGCTATCCGTACTAATCGCAGAGATGCAAGGAGATGATAAGAGCAGCATAAGAGGGAGTATTTATGAGATATATGTCTGAAAATCTCTTCTCGGATGAAGTGTCTGATCTGTCCCTGGACGAGATTGATGATCTCTTCTGCCAGTTGGAGCCAATAGAGCCGCCCCCCACACTGATCGAGAACATTCTCACGGCCGTGGCGAGGCTGCCCCGCCTGGCTTATACTCATCCACAGTGTTATACAGAGGCAGAGCCGCCCGCTCCACCGGAATCCGTTGAAGGGCTTGTGGTACGCTACGATCATCTCCAGCCATCTTAAAGGAAGTGGGAGGGGTAGGAGGGCATGCGGCCCTCCTGCCCCTCCCACTTCCTTATGCTATCTGATCGCTGAGCTTGCCGGTTGTTACCAGCCAGCGAATAAATTCAAGACGGCGGTGCATTATGGCCGCCTGGTGTCTTTCCTGCTCATGGTAGTATGTACGGAGCTTGCTAAGTTGATTCATTTCCCTCTCGCCAAACCCGACTTTGCGTAAGATCTCGCGATCCTCTTTGCGATCCATAATGAACCTCCTTTGAAACTGAACTACCATTTTCAAATCATATCAGATCCGTTTAAATGATGAGTATCCGGGAACACCCTCGCCTCCCCGCCAGGGAACACCCTGGACCCCTCCCGGTCATCCTCCAAGCGGATTTGATATCACCCCGTTGCTGTAGACAACAGGCGCTTCACGCGCTTGAGAAATGTCTGCATCGGGTATGGCTTCGGTAAGTGATCCAGCGTAAGCCTCGTCTCGCCACGGCTATGTATATACTTTCGCACCTCCCCTGTCGAACTCGTGGTAAGCAGGACCGGTATGGCACTGCTGGTACGCAGCATCAGCAAAACGTCCCAGCCGTTGATATCACCGGTCAGTTCAAGATCAAGCACTACGAGATCGGGAATCGAGCGACGGAGCGTTGCAATGGCGAGTTCTCCACTGTTTACTGTAACGACACTATAGCCATGAGCCGTTAAGATTTCAGCCTCCAGGGTGGCAAGCGTGGGATCATCTTCGACCACCAGGATTCGTTGCAGGATTTGCTGTCCCTCAAGCTGTTCCTGGAAAGAGTGGGCCAGCGCATCTGGCTCACGCGCCAGCTTCCCTTCTGACCAGCTCATGCTGCCGCTGCCCGGCGCCGGATCCGCATCATCGCTGTTATGCATAATTGATACCCTGTGCTGACTATATGCAGCCTGGTTCTGCTTAACGTGATTATGCGTAGCTTGTCTATTGTTGTGCGGTAGCGCAGCGGGCGCAACACAGAGAAGACGGACTTTCATCTCTACTATAGAGAATACCTCATATACAGTGATAATGGCGTGAAAATCGGACCTCGCGCGTGAAGATTGCGTGAAGATTGACGGCTTAAATTTGATCTCGATCAGTAACGCGAAGGAGGGTCAGGCGAAGTCGTTACAGGTCATCTGCGTCGGGAGGTGGAACAAAGTAGCCCACGCCCAGTTCGTTGCGCAGGAAGCGCGGCTGCGCGGGATCTGGTTCGAGCTTGCGGCGCAGATGACGGATGAACGTGCGCAGGTAGGTATTTTCGGCACTGTATTCTGGCCCCCAGACACGCTGGAGCAGTTCGCGATGCGTCAATACTTTGCCAGCATTGCGCGTGAGTTCGCAGAGCAGATCGTACTCAGTCGGGGTAAGGTGGACCTCACGGCCTCCAGAACGCACGCTGCGATGAGCGAAGTCTACCACCAGACCATTTTCGCCTCCGCTGCGATAGATCGGGCGCTGCGCATCGGTTCCTCCGATGCTGCTGCGCAGGCGGGCCGTCTCGTCGGCACGGCGCAGCGCGACGCGAACGCGGGCCAGCAGTTCATTGAGACTGAACGGCTTGGTAAGATAGTCGTCGGCTCCAAGATCGAGGGCCTTGATTTTTACCGGCTCCTCGTCATGAGCTGAAAGGACGATTACCGGCGCGGAACTCCACTCGCGCAGGCGGCGCAGGAAGGTCAGCCCATCCAGCGAAGGCAGAGAGAGATCAAGCAGGACGATCTGCGGCTGAAAGATCGCTGCCTGGTCGATAGCCTGTGCCCCATCGCGCACCGCCTGGAGCTGGAAGCCGCGCGCCTTCAACTGAGCAACCAGGAAGGCGCGCATCTGGGGATCGTCCTCGACGCACAGGATGCGCACCTTCTTATCGACAGTGGACATAACGCTTGCTCCCGATATATTTCTTAAACCAGCCTGCCCTCATCTGGCCTGCCCTCATCTGGCCTGCCCTCGTCTGGCCTGCCCCCATCTGGCCTGCCCCCATCTGACCTGCCCTCGTCTGGTACCACAAATTCCTCTCCGCGATTGCCGGCAACGGGCAGCGTAAAGGCAAAACTCGCGCCCTTGCCCGGACTGCTTTTGAGCGTGAGCTTGCTGCCGTGGGCCTCCACAATGCCCCGGCTGATATACAAGCCCAGCCCCGTGCCCGGACTCCAGCGCGCTGTACCGCGCTGGCGTTCCAGGGCTGGCTGGCCCGGTCGGTCCGCCGCCGGGCGATTCAGCGCGGCAAAAGTGCTGAAGCGCATGAATAGCTCCGATTGCTGCTCGCTGGTCAGGCCCGGGCCGTTGTCGGAGACGCGCAGCGTCACGCCCACCGGCTGCTGGCTTCGCCGGTCAAGGACAGGCTCGACATCGAGCAGCACCACGTCCCCCTCCGGCGCGTAGCGGAACGCGTTGCTGAGCAAGTTGGTAAGCACGCTCATAATCAATTCGTAGTCGGCCAGCACAGCTGGCAACTGCGGCGGCTGATTGATCTGCAAACGGCGCTGCGATGAGTTGATGAGCGCTTCCAGGCGATCCTGCAAATCCTCCAGCATCTCAGGAATGAGGATTGGCTCCAGTTCAAGGCGCAGCGCTCCAGCCTCGACGCGAGAGGCATCGAGGAAGTGATTGACCATGCCGACAAGACGCTCGACCTGCTCATCGGCGGTCCGCAAAAATTCGTACTGGTCCCTGCCCGACCATTGCATGTCCTCGGCAAGCAGCGCGCTCAGATGGGCGCGAATATTCGCCAGCGGCGTTTTGAGTTCGTGGGCCATCGTGGTGAAGAAATCTTCACGCACGCGCTCCAACTCCTTGATCGTCGTAATATCATGTATGACGAGGATCGCCCCCGTCACGGCCCCATCGGGCGAGCGCAGCGGCGCGGCGTTGAAGAGCAGATGAATGGTCTGGCCGTCCTCGCCGCTCGCGTGCAGCTCGGCCTCTCCGGCCTCTCCTTTCAGCAGCGCGCGCGTGAGGGGACGCTCCTCGTATGGAATAAGCGCGCCCGACGTTCCATAGAGATTGATCTGACGCAGCAGCGCCTCGCTATTGAGGCCGACGGCTCTCTTTGCCGCCTCGTCGGGATCGTCGCGCGGCTCCAGCGACAGCCCCATATGTTGCAGCAGTTGCACCGCGCGGCGGTTGATAATGCTCAGCGAGCCATCGTCAGCCGAGACGAGCAGGACGCCGGAAGGCAGGCGCTCCAGCAGCAGTCCCATGCGCGCGCTCGCCAGTTCCTGGGCTGCCTTTGCCTGCTGGAGCGCGGCGTTGCGCTGCGCCAGTTCCGCCGTGCGCGCCACAACCTCCGCCTCGATCCGTTCACGCGCCCGCTCGGCGCTGCGGAAGAGGCGAGCATTCTGGATCGCCAGTCCCGCCTGCAACGAGAACTGTTCCAGCAGCGCGACCTCTTCGGCGGGGAATCCGCGCGCCCGAATGTGATAGACCTCGATGGCACCCAGGGCGAGTCGCGCGCCGGCAGGGTAGGGATCAAAGATGGGTACGCAGAGCACCGAGCCGGGCCGTACCGCTCCACCCTGGTCATCAAGATACGGCAACTCGATGTCGGGAGCGGTGCGCGTGTCGGTAATCATCAACGTGCGACCACTATGCATGACGCGGCCCAGCGGCAGATGTACATCGACCCGCGGATGCCAGTCGAGCGAACAGGGATGGATCCCTTTTTGCGCCGCGATCATTACAGTACCGGGCCGCGTGCGCTCCCCCTCATACGCCGAATCCGACTCTGATTGATCGATGAGCAGGATGGCACAGCGCCTGGAGCCTACCATGTCGTTCAGAGCTTGCAGGATGCGATCAAGCACCTCTGGCAGAGCCGATGCGCTGGCAATGGCCGAGGAGATATGATGGATGGCGTTAAGGTGTAGTCGCGAGCGCACGGCGCTTGTAACATCCTCAATGGTGACAAGCAGAGGTGCGGCGGTATCCGGGCCGCCCTGCACGGCAAGCGCAACATGAACAGGCATGCGTTCAACCGTTACGCGCCAGTAGGTGCGCCCCCTGGCCTCAAGAAATCCCTCATAGGGTATTTCGCTGAAATGCATGCGTCGCCCCGTCGTCGCAACTTCCCGCAGCACCGCCAGCGCGCCATCCTGCGTTATCTCTGGAATGACTTCCGCAACGAGACGCCCGGCTATCCCCTGCTGGCGCCGCGCTTCGTCGAAAAGCGAGAGCAGGTAGGGATTCACATACTGGATTTGGAAATCGGCGGAGTCGAGGATAGCAACGCCAACTGACACACGCCCAAGAATATACTCCAGTTGTACCGCCTGGTTTATCTCCATCATTGATCTATCTTCTAGCCACCCGCGAAAGGCACGGATGCGCGTAATCTGTCAGGCTTTATGCCGATGGGTACCCGCTTCTTGAAGGGAACCGATATATCCCATACTTACGGACGTTCGTTAGGAATTATGCCCCTATATTTTACCATGAATCCTGCTCATCTACTCTTTGCGATGAGTGCAGCCTGGAGTATGCCCGATTTGCAACACCCGCACTTGCTCGCGCCTGCGGCGCTCGCCGGAGAGGATAGAGTGTGTTCCACACTCTATCCTCTCCTGTGCGGTTCCGCCTCATAGGCTCCCGGCCAGGAGGCAAGGATTGTGAACACCAGGCACACTCGCTCCCTGCCATCCATGGCGCTTGCCCTGGGAAAACCGCAGGGCTATGTAATGCTCGCCAGAAGCGGGGGTCTCAAGGGGCAGCCGCCCCTTGCGGGGTGCGGGGATACCTCCCCACTGGGGAGGGTGCCCTGCCTGGGGGCAGGTCATCCCTGCCCAAACTCTTCCAGAGCAGTGATATTATATGAACATTGAATACTCTGGAAGCGAGGAAGAGTTTTATGAACTTGCGTGGCAAGCGTGTACTGGTGATGGGCCTGGGCCTGCAAGGCTCAGGGATGGCGGCGGCACGCTACGCGGCCCGGCAGGGAGCGCTTGTGCGCGTAACGGATATGAAACCCGCCGAGACGCTGGCAGCAAGCGTACAGGCTTTATCCGGGCTGCCGATAGAATTTGTGCTCGGCGAGCATCGCGAGCAGGATTTCCTCTGGGCCGAGATCGTGATTCGCAATCCGGGCGTCCCTCGCTCATCGCCCTACCTGCGATTGGCGCAGGAGCACGGCGCGCGTATCGAAATGGAGATCGCGCTTTTCTTTCTTGCCTGCCCTGGCCGCATCATTGGCATTACCGGCACACGCGGCAAAACTACTACGACCACGCTCATTTACGAGATCCTGCGCGACAACGGCGCCCGTACCGTGCTGGGCGGCAACGTGGCTGGAGTGGAAACGCTCTCGCTGCTGCCCCAGATTACGGCGGAGACGCTGGTAGTGCTGGAATTGTCGAGCTGGCAGCTTGAGGGCCTGGCCCCGCACCGCATCAGCCCGCCGGTTGCCGTGATGACCAACGTCTATCCCGATCACCTCAATACCTACAGCGGCATGGAGGAGTACGCGGAGGCGAAGGCCAACATCTTCCGCCATCAATCCTCCAACGACCTGGCAATCTTCAACTACGACAATCCGTGGACGCGGCGCTTCGGCGAGGAGGCGCCTGGCCGCACCTGGTTTACCAGCCTGGAACGCGGCGGTAGTTTCGCGCGCGGCTCCGAACGAATCGAGCCGTTCATCTTCCGTGAGACACCGCTGGCAGGTAAACATAACCTGGAGAATATCCTGCTTGCGACGACGGCGGCGCGGCTGCTCGGCGTCTCCGATGAGCGCATCGCCGGGACCGTGCGGCGTTTCCACGGCGTCGCTCATAGGCTGGAGGAGGTACGCACGGTCAACGGCGTGCGCTTCATCAACGATAGCGCCAGTACAACGCCGGTAGCGGGACGGGTCGCCCTGGAAGCCTTCGATGCGCCGATTGTGCTGGTCGCGGGCGGCAATACGAAACATCTTCCCCTGGAGCACTGGCCCGCGACGATTGTCGAACGTTGTCGCTCTGTCGTCCTGCTCGCCGGCAGCGGCACCGATGAACTGCTCCCCGTGCTGCACGAGGAGGCACGACGGCATGGAGTGACCGATCCTGTGCAGGGTGTCTTTGACGACTTCACACAGGCAATGGACACAGCGGTAGCCCTGGCCCGGCCCGGCGATATCCTCCTCTTCTCACCAGGCTTTACCAGCTTCGGCATGTTCCTCAACGAATTCGACAGAGGCGATCACTTCACCGCATACGTGCATGCTTTATAAGAGCATCTCTGCTCCCCGGCACGCTCCCTTGCTCGCGCCGCCCGCGCCCGGCTCAGAGGATGTACGGTGAGGGGAAAATGCGCTGCGCGCATTTTCCCCTCACCGTACATCCTCTCTTTTGCGCGGCTTCGCCGCGCGGATTCTGTCCCTTTGTTCAGCAAAATTTCAGGATCGCAAGCTACACTACCAAAGGGTATGGAGAAAGCAAAACTCTACAATAATCTGGCATGCCCGTTTCCACCTTTCCCTTAGGATATGAGCAATGAAACTCTTAAACAGGAATAGCCCGTTCCAACCTTTTCTATGTTCTAACGTAACTATAGCAGCGGGTTAAAATGAAATTAAACACAATGCAAATGACGTGATCCGACTCCCTTATTTCACAAGGGCCGCTGGACGCTTTCTGAGTAAAGAAAGGACATGCATGAAACTGCTTGTTATCGACAGCGACCGCCACATGGTCGAAATGCTAACCGCATGGCTTCGAACGCTAGGATATGATGTGTCGCGCGCTTACACAGGGGCGCAGGCCAGAACCGAATGGCAGGAGCAAGAACCCGATATCGTTGTGATAGATACCGCGCTCAAAGATGTGGACGCACTGGAATTATGCCGCGACATGCAGCGCATCCACGACGCGCTGATCCTGGTCCTCACGAGCAGTGGCGATGTACAGCACGAGGTACGCTACCTGGAAACGGTGGCCGATGACTATATGCACAAGCCGTTCTTCCCGGCCCAACTGATCGCGCGGCTGCGTGCGATGAGCCGGCGGACGCGCAGCACTTTGCAGCAGCGCCCGGCCTCGCGTGTCACTGCTGGCCCCATCTCTGTCGACGTATTGAGCCACGAAGCGCGCATATTTGACAAAACCATTCGCCTTACGCCAACGGAAAGCAAGCTGCTGCACCTGCTTGCTACCAACGCGAACCATGTCTGCACGCAAGATCAGATCGTGAGCTACGTCTGGGGCTACGGCGAGGCAGGTGAGAGCAGTTTGATCAAAGCTCACATTCGCCACCTGCGCCAGAAAATCGAGCCGGACCCCGGCTCTCCGTGCTATCTGCTGACCATTCCGGGCGTCGGTTATACACTGGTCTCCTCGCCCAGAATCGAGCAAGATGGCCGCGGTCAGTTCCGCGAGCTGCAAGCGGCCTCTCGATAATTGTGACATAGAACGCAGGACCAACCGGCGGCACTGCCGCCGGTTGGTCCTGCGTTCTATGGAATCTGTACCACAACCACGCTCACGTTATCCGCGCCGCCGCCTTGCAGAGCCGCCTGCACCAGTGCATCGCTCGCTCGCGTCGCATCGCCTGCGTTCGCCAGAATGCGGCTGATTTCGGGATCGCGCACCATCTCCCATAGCCCATCCGAGCAGAGCAGCAAACGATCACGCGAACAGAGATCCACGACAAACCAATCTATATCCACATGCTCTTTCATACCAAGACTGCGGTAGACCTTATTGCGTTCTGGATGTGTATATATTTCATCGGCAGTAATTTCACCAAATGAGACCAGCGTGGCGACGAGAGAATGATCGCGCGTGATCTGCGTCAGGCCCACGCCGTTGCGATAGAGATAGGTCCGGCTGTCGCCCACATTGACCACGTAGGCTTTCGCCCCGAAGATCAGCGCGGCGGTCAGCGTCGTTCCCATCTCGACTCCCCGCTCCTGCCCACGCTGATAGATGGCCTGGTTCGCCCATTCTACTCCACCAATCAGCATATCGGTCAGAAACTCGTCGCTCAATTCATTGCTCATAATAATATTTTGCAAAACCGTATGCATCATGCTCTGTATGGCGATTCGGCTGGCCTCCTGCCCGCCTGCATGCCCGCCCATGCCATCGGCAACCACGAACAGGCCGAAGGGGATGAGCTGCGCCTGATAGGTGCAGGTGCTTTGCACCGCTACCACACTATCCTCGTTCGGACTGCGCCTCCGTTTGATCCCCACATGCCAGCCGACGCCCACTCCCAGCGGAGGAAGCGGATGCGGTCCCGTCAGGGCCGTGATCGGGATGGCGGTGCTGGTCGTGTGCTCCGACATTTCGCGCAGCGTGCGAAATCCTCCTGTATCGGGAACCGGCGGCGTGGTCAGCGCGGGCGGCGATGCTCGCTGCGGCCTCTGCGGCAGTCGCAGTCTGGGCATGGTCGTATCGAGATTTATATCCATGAGTGCGTAGCTTTCTGATTGAGCAAGCGTCAGTGGAGCACTATAAGGATACGCATAGGAAGTCACCCACCACATCAGATCCTGCTGTCGCCTGTTGAGTTGCTGCTGCATATCATGCTGGAGCAGTCGCAGACAAACCCAGGCCAGCGCCCACCAGACCATCAGCCACACCAGTGAGAGCAGCAGTAATCCCACCAGCGGCAGCAGGATCGCAGCACCCTGTTCGCTCCACATTTGCGGAAACTCGCAGATGAACTGGAGCAAGAGCAGCCACGCCTGCGGAGGAAATCCACCCGAAGCCCATAGGAGGAATAGAGCGATGGTCGAGAGTCCTATCCAGCTTGTGTAGCGCAGCCAGCGGCGGTTGGAATAGCTGTATTTGAACTCCTCCAGCATTGCTCCTTCTTACTTATTCTTTTTCCATAGTCTGCATATAGAGCTTGCAAACGATCTGAGTAGCGTTCGCTTCGCCGACATGGATGGCTAGCCTGTCCTGGAAGACTCCAATGCGTTCCATACGTGCCTGGATGAACGCGTGACGAGCGGTGCCCAGCGTCAGGCCGTTCATCCCGCTCCGCATTGCCTCCAGCTCCAGTTCGATCTGCCGGCGAACCTCGGCAATCTCACTACCCATCGTAGCAATTCCCTTCTCGCTCTCAAAAGCGCGCTACAATCTTATCGTCCTACAATTGTCTGTTCTCCTTCCAAAAAACGCTATTCCTGCTGGCAATTATATGTCCGAACGCTTCGAGCCATCTCCTAGCGCCCTTCTCGCCTGGCCTACCAACGCGTCACATATATGCGGCTCTTCCAAAGAATCACTGATCAGAGGATGCTTGATTTTCAGCGGCTTCGTCCTCTCTGAGTGGGCGTTCGCGCGGTTCCGCCGCGCCAGGAGAGGGTAGTGTGTGGCCCAGGCGCGAAGGTGTGAGTACGCGATGGTAGTTGAGGATTATGCGGAAGAAGATCTTTTCTATCTTATACGAGGTCTTATAATGCCAGTTTGTATAACCACCGCGAGGCAATCGACGCTCACCATTAGCAAAGCTTACTTAGACCTCAAGCTTCGCTGTAGTAGCGCTATTCGACGCGCGGTGGCCCCTACTTGATGCGCATGCGCATACCCTCCAGCCCACCCTGTGTCTCTGGAGCAGCCCACACGGTTTCCAGCCACCACGTCAGACCGGCCTGCACATAGGGAAGGATGATGGCGACAGCCTTCTCGTGATCGTCTCCTGGTGCATGCGTGAGGGGCTTTTTCTAACCATCTCCCCGGCCTGTGCAGAGGTAATCTTATCGGGCTGCAAAATGACCCCAAAATAGTTCATGCCCCATACCGGCTTCACGCGATAGTAGACAATCTCCTGACCGATGAAATCACTCTCCCCAGGATAGCTGTCATGGTAGGCCCAATCATGCTCTGAGAATTGCAGATCTTTTGATCCCAGACGATAGGGG
>DATGLE010000219.1:0-17691 GCA_035294325.1 Ktedonobacteraceae bacterium
GTGGCAACCGGGGCGGCTTCTCGGGGGAGGAATATTCACGTGGGCCAGCACAAGGCCCCCACCGCCCATCCCCGCCGCCCCTGGCCCCTACGGTGGTTACGAAACGGGTGGGCGTGGGCCTTGTGCTGGCCCACGTATCCATCCGATTTTGATGCGAGGAGGAATATCATATGGGCCTGACAGTCTGTCCCGGCGCAGTCGTCGCGACACCGGTTGAGGTGATCTGGGGGAATCTCGTCCATTGGGAACGCTATTGCGAGTGGTTTGATCGCTCGGTCCAGGTAGAACGGTGTGAGCCAGAAGGCCCAGCCGCCGTAGGTCAGACCATCTATTTCGCTGGAAAAGCCCTGGGCCGCACCTGGCACTTTACCTTCAAGGTCGAAGAGGTCAATCCCGAAAGACACCAGATCGGCCTGCATGCTTTTTTCCCCCTGGGCCTGCAAATGAAACCACACATCTCCTGCACTCCCATCGATGCGACCACCTGCCGCGTCCAATATGGCTGAGATTTCATCTTCCCGCCAGGCTGGTGGGGCTGGTTCATGGAAACATTTGGCGGGAAAACATTGGCCGCCAGCATAGAAGATTCCTTGCAGCGCCTCAAGCGTTCCTCTGAAAGACAGTATCAGCAAGAGCGCGGGTCCTCCTGACGAATGAGGCCGGGAACACCGCGCATCCCGCCAGCTCCCCGGCCGGCTCTAACTCTCGCAATCGCAAGGTGAGCTTTGCCGGGCTGCTGTTTCTCATTCAGCAGATGCGGGGCAGAGGATCGCCGACGAGCATATCGAGCACGCGCATGCCACCGATTTCGGTGCGCAGGAAGACCATGCCCGCAGGCTCTTGCTCGACGGTGCCAATCAGGGCGGCCTCACGCCCCAGCGGGTGGGCACGCAACGCGGCCAGTGCAGCGCCGGCCTTTTCAGGCGCGACAATCGCCAGGAGTTTCCCCTCGTTGGCAATGGTGAGCGGATCAAGTCCCAGGATCTCGCAGGCGCCGCGCACTCCCGTATGCACGGGGATGGCCTGTTCGTCAAGGGCAATGGCGACCTCTGAACTGAGCGCCATTTCGTTGAGGGCCGTCGCTACGCCTCCGCGCGTCGGGTCTTTGAGGCAATGCACGGCCTCGCCCGCCGCCTCGAAGAGCGCCGCAACCAGCGAGTGCAGCGGGGCTGTGTCGCTTTGTACCCCGGTCTCGATGTCGAGTTCTTCGCGCACGAGCATGATGGCGATGCCATGATCGCCAGCAGACCCGCTCAGCAACACTTTGTCGCCGGGCCGCAGGCGCGCCTGCCCCGGCTGCCACCCGTCACGCACAAGGCCCACGCCGGCGGTATTGATAAAGACGCCATCGGCCTTGCCGCGCTGCACCACTTTGGTATCGCCCGTCACGATAGTCACACCCGCCTCACTGGCCGCCTCCGCCATCGAACCAACAATGCGCCGCAGTTCGGCTATAGGAAAGCCTTCCTCCAGTATAAAGCCTGCCGAGAGGTAGAGCGGCTCCGCGCCCGCCATCGCCAGATCGTTGATCGTGCCATGTACCGCCAGCTTGCCGATATCTCCGCCGGGGAAGAAGAGCGGGCTGACGACGTAGGTATCGGTGGTGAAGGCCAGGCGCCGGCCCGCGCCATCGATGCCGAAGGAGGCCGCGTCATCCATGGCATCCAGCAGCGGGTTCGAGAAGGCCGGGGCAAAGACCCCTTCGATCAGGTTGTGCGTCGCCTTGCCCCCGCTGCCGTGGCTGAGCGTAATCTTTTCGTCGCGCAGGTAGAATTTGTGGCGGCGCGCCTGCCGCGTGCGCTCAATCTTCCTGAGCACATCATCAACCATGTGCTCCCTGTTCTCTGGGACAGATGCAGACATAGTGATTCTCCTCAAAATTATGAGCCGGTATCGATGCCGGTCACAGGCCGGATGTGCAGCCGCGTGCGCTCGGCGGCCATGGAGAAGCGCCCGTAATTGAAGTAGGCGGCGCAGGCGCCCTCCGGCGAGACCATGCAGGTGCCGATGGGCGTTTCGGGAGTGCAGGCGGTGCCGAAGACTTTGCATTCCCACGGTTTGATGACGCCCTTGAGCACTTCGCCGCACTGGCAGGCTTTGGGATCAGCCACGCGCAGGCCCGGCACTTCGTAGCGCAGTTCAGCATCCCAGTCGGCAAACTCTGGCCGCAGCTTCAAGGCGCTGTGCGTTATGAAACCCAGGCCCCGCCACTCGAAGAAGGGCCGCAGTTCCATCGTCTGCGCCATCGCTTGCAGCGCCCTGACGTTTCCTTCCGGGCGCACCACGCGCGCGTACTGGTTCTCGACCTCGGCGCGGCCCTCGCTGATCTGCCTGACGATCATGTAGACCGACTGGATGATGTCGAGCGGCTCAAAGCCGGAGATGACGACGGGCTTGTGATGATCGCGCGCCACAAAGTTATATGGCCGCATGCCGATGACCATGCTGACGTGGCCGGGGCCGATGAAGCCGTCCAGGCGCAGGTCGGGCGAGTCGAGAATGGCCTTGATGGCCGGTACGATGGTGACGTGGTTGCAGAAGACGGAGAAATTCCTTATGCCTTCGGCTCGCGCCCGCAGCAGCGTGACCGCCGTTGAGGGGGCCGTCGTCTCGAAGCCGATGGCGAAGAAGACGACCTGGCGATCAGGATGCTGGCGCGCGAGCTTGAGCGCATCAAGTGGAGAATAGACGAAGCGCACATCGGCGCCCTCGGATTTGGCGTCGAGCAAGCTGCCTTTGGAGCCGGGAACGCGCATCATGTCGCCAAAGGTGGTGAAGATGACGCCCTCCATGCGGGCAATGGCGATGGCGTCGTCGATGCGGCCCATCGGCAGCACGCAGACGGGACAGCCTGGCCCGTGAACGAGGTCGATGTTGCGCGGCAGCACGTCCTCGATGCCGTGTTTGTAGATGGTGTGGGTGTGGCCCCCGCAGACCTCCATCAGCTTGAGCGGCTGACCAGCGCTCAGTCTGGCGATTTCTTCGCAGATGCGCTTTGCCAGTTCTGGATCGCGATATTCGTCAACGTATTTCATGCTCATCTCTCTTCTCCTTCCAACAACAAATGTACGGCTTCGATCAGGGCGTGATAGGCGGTTGCCTGCGCTTCCTGGATACGCGGTATGTGGTCGCTGGGGGCGTTGATGCAGTGATCCAGGGCCGCGCTCCGCAGCATCTTGCCGCCGTCGTAGCCGGTCAGCCCCACGGTCAACAGCCCCTGCTTCTTTGCCTGCTCCAGCGCCGCCAGCACGTTTGTTGAATTGCCACTTGTCGAGATGCCCACGGCGATATCGCCGCGCCGCCCATAGGCGATGACCTGGCGCGCGAACACATTGTCGAATCCGACATCGTTGCCTACCGCTGTGACCACAGCGATATCGTTGGTCAGGGCGATGGCCGGCAGCGGTCGCCAGCCGGGAAAAGGCGGGGCAATGAGTTCGTAGACCATATCCTGCGCGTCTGTCGTGCTGCCGCCGTTGCCGAACGCCAGCAGGCAGGCGCCGTTGCGAAAGGCGGCGGCCATGGCGCGGGCGGCGGCAACGATCTGCTGGCCCGAATGCGCGAGCGTTGCGCGGCGCAGCTCGATCACTTCGCGGCACTTCTCAAGCGTCGAGTGGCGTACCTGCGCCAGCACATCTTCTATGCTGGCCCTGCCCCCCTCAAAGAGAAAGGGATAGAAGAGCCTGTCGTATTCGGAGCCTTCAACATCGCTCATGTTTCATCTTGCCTCACCTTCAATTTTTACATGGGCGATGGCGACTCCGCCGTGGACGAGTATTTCGTCGCCCACCGCCGCGCTCTCCAGAAGCGTAATATCAACCTCTTCTATTGCATCCCCCGAAACTTCTGGAAGAGAGGAAGGAGCATCGGGGAACATCCCCATGTACCTGTCAGGCCCCTGCATCCCTGCATTGAGCGTTACCAGCGCCAGCCCCGTTGTCTCGTCGATACGCAGTATACGGGCTGGCAGCGCCTCGTCGGAACAGGTCGTGCAGTGTCCCTCTGCATCTCTATTGCAGAAATATTCATTCATTGTAAGAGTCCTTCATGCTCAAAGAAGACATGTACCAGCTCCCACAAGACATGGTAAAGCGTCTCGTGTGTCTCCTGAATCACCAGGGGATCGCGCGCCGGGACGACGAAGCAGAAATCAAGTTCGGCCCCGCGCAAGAGTCCGCCATCGCCGCCGGCGAGACCCAGCGTGAGCAGGCCCTTCTGCCTCGCTGCGTGCAGCGCCGCCACGACGTTCGCGCAGCAGCCGTCGGGCGAGAGGCCCATGGCGATATCCTGTGGGCGCGCGAGCACGGCGACCTGGCGCGCGAAGGGCATGGTGGTATCGCCGCCGGCGGTCAGCCCGCTGATCGTGGCGCTATCGTTGGTAAGGGCCAGGGCGGGCAGCGCGCGCTTGCCGACGATGACCGGATGCACAAACTCGACGGAGATATGCTGTGCATCGGTGGCCCATGCTCCATTGCCAAAGGCGAGCAGGCGCCCTCCCTGGTGGAAGCGGCGCGCCATCGCCCAGCACGCCTCGGCGATGCGCGGCGCTTCAAGCGTAAAGAACGTATCAGGCACCGTCGTACTGCGTTCAAAGCGCGCCTCAACCAGCGCCATCACGTCTGGCCGCCGCTCTTCTCTTTCGGATGCCATTATTCTCCTCACTCAATCTGGCTCTGATGGAGCATATTGAGTTCGTCGGTATACGCCTGGCCCATGATCTGAAGCGCCTGCATCGTCTCACGGGCCTCGTTCTCATCTATCTTGCTCATAGCAAAGCCTACGTGGATTAACACCCAGTCGCCCGGCTCGATGCCATCAGGCCGTACCAGGGCTATGCTCACATTGCGCTTCACGCCGGAGACAT
Source organism: Ktedonobacteraceae bacterium (assembly GCA_035294325.1). GTDB lineage: Bacteria > Chloroflexota > Ktedonobacteria > Ktedonobacterales > Ktedonobacteraceae > DATGLE01. The sequence goes on from DATGLE010000219.1 coordinate 4,865, forward strand.
CGACGCGCGCAATAGAATTGGCATCATCCACAATGTCTATGACTTTGCCCGGAATGCCAAGACACATTTTTGCCTCCTTAACAGACGCGGGCAAGCCGCCGTCCGCCTACTGACGCGGGCAAGCCCGCCTGGACGCGGGCAAGCCGCCGTCTCTACATTTTTTCTGGCCGCAACCGAGCTGCGGCCACGGCCAGCTGGCCGAGACTGATTCCGCCATCGTTGGGCGGAACGCGCCGATTGGTATAGACATGGAACGCTAACGCGTGCAGGCGCGCCAGCAGTTGCTCAAGTAACAGGCGATTCTGAAATACGCCGCCGCTGAGCGCGACCACCTTCAATCCTGTGCGCTCGCGCGCCTCAACGCAGACCCGCGCGAGCATATCGGCGATTGAGCTATGGAAGCGAGCGGCAATGCGTGATGCGGGCACACCCCGCGCTATCTCGTCCACGATGGCGCGCAGCATCGGCGTCACATCCAGCGTCGCCGGTTTTCCTGGATTGATGGCGAAGGGATAGGCAGGATCGACGGCTTCGCCTTCGGCCAGCATCTCCATCTCGATAGCCGCCTGGCCCTCATACACCACTTCGTCGCGCACACCGAGCAGCGCGGCTGCGGCATCAAAGAGCCGCCCCAGGCTGGAGGTCGGCGGGCTGTTGATGCCGCGCTGCATCATCTGATTTATCGCGCGCCATTTCGCACGATCCAGGCGTCGCACAAAGGGAATGTCCAGATCAAGGAAGGCGTCGCCACAGGTTCGTGCGAGGTAGAGCGCGGCCATACGCCAGGGCTGGCGCACAGCCTGCTCGCCACCCGGCAGTGGCACATAGGCCAGGTGCGCCAGGCGCTCGAAGCCCGTCAGGTCGGCGCTCAGCGCTTCGCAGCCCCATATCGCTCCATCGGTGCCGTAGCCAGTGCCATCGGCGGCAATGCCAATCACCGGACCCGCCAGACCATGCTCGGCCAGCACGCTCGCGATATGAGCATGATGGTGCTGAACGCCGATCTTGCGCGGAATGCTGGAATCGAGGGCGTATTTTGTCGCCAGATATTCGGGATGCAGGTCGTAGGCAATGGCTTCGGGGAAGATATCAAACAGGCGCTGGAAGTGCTCGATGCCCTCGCGGAATGACCTGAGCGTTTCCCAGTTCTCCAGGTCGCCGATGTGATGGCTGACGAATGCCTGGCGACTCTTGCCCAGGCAGAAGGTGTTCTTGAGATGCCCGCCACAGGCCAGCACGGGCTCCGGCAGCTCGAAGGCCAGCGCGATTGGCTCCGGGACGTAGCCACGCGCACGCCGGAAAAACTGCTCGCCACCGGCAACGACACGCATCACCGAGTCATCGCAGCGCATATGGATGGCGCGATTATGTGTGAGCATGCCATCGGCAACAGGGGAGAGCCGCGCGCGCGCATCATCGTCCTGATAGGCTATTGGCTCATCGCTCAGGTTGCCGCTGGTCATCACCAGCGCGGCTGGTCGGCCCGCCGGAATCGCCCCGGCGAAGCAGTGCAGCAGGAGATGGTGCAGCGGCGTGTAGGGCAGCATGAGGCCCAGCGTGTTGTAGGCTGGCGCGACGCCGGGCGCCACGGGACAGCCGGGCAGTTGCTCTAAGAGCAGGATGGGGCGGCGCCGCGATTGCAGCAGCGCAGCCTCGTCCTCGCTCACGCGGCAGAGCTGCCGCGCCGTGGCAATATCGGCGACCATGAGCGCGAACGGACGCGCTTCGCGATGCTTGCGCGCTCGCAGTCGCTGCACTGCCTCCGCGTTCAGGGCATCACAGGCCAGGTGATAGCCGCCCAGCCCCTTGATCGCCAGAATCTTCCCCGCCGCCAGGTGGTGCGCCGCCGCGACAATTGGCTCCGCATCCATCTCTGGCAGCCCTCCCCAGGGGAGCAGGCGCGTATGCGGGCCGCAGCGCGGGCAGGCGTTGGGCTGCGCATGGAAGCGCCGGTTGAGCGGATCGTCGTACTCGGCCTGGCAGTCAGGGCACATCTGGAAGACGCGCATGGTGGTCCTGTCGCGGTCATAGGGCACGTCCCGCACAATTGTGAAGCGCGGGCCGCAGTTAGTACAGTTGATAAAGGGATAGTGGCAGCGCCGGTCCGCCGGATCGAAAAGTTCGTGCAGGCAATCGTCGCAGGTAGCGGTGTCAGGCGAGATGAGCGCCTGCCGCTCGGCGCCCGCCTGGCTGTGAGAGATAACGAATGCCGTCTCGTGCAGCGGGGCCAGATCTTCGGTTGCGATGCTATCGATGCGCGCCAGCGGTGGCAGTTCTTCGCGCAGCGCCCGTTGAAATGCTTCGATGGCCTCGCGCGCACCTTCGACCTCGATGGTCACGCCCTGGCTATCGTTGCGCACAAAGCCCGCCAGATTCCGGCGCTGCGCCTGTCCATAGACAAAGGGCCGAAAGCCGACGCCCTGTACAATGCCCTGGATGATGAAGCGCCTCCGCGCTGTCGCGCCTGTTACCGCTGCCATCTTTAATCCTTTGATATTCCTCAAGCCAGATAGGGACAAGCCCTATAGGTGTTAACTTGCTCTCTAACCGTGTCATCCTGAGCGCCAGGATGACACCCTGGCGCTCAGGATGACGTGTGACTACTGCCATTGTAACGACTGCCGCGCGCAAACTCCAGCAGCCACGCGCACCAGGCATCGAGTCCCGCGCCCGTGCGACAGCTCAGTTCGAAGATCCGCAAGGCCGGATTGACGGCCAGCGCCTGTCGTCTGACCTTCTCCAGATCATAGTCTGTATAGGGCAGCAGGTCAAGCTTGTTGATGACCATGACCTGCGCGGCGGCGAACATCTGCGGATATTTCGCCGGCTTGTCGTCGCCTTCGGTTGTACTCACCACGACGACGCGGGCCTCCTCACCCAGATCCCAGGCGGCGGGGCAGACCAGGTTGCCGATGTTCTCGATGAGCAGCAGAGCACAGTGCGTGAGATCGATCTTCGCGAGAGCGTCGCGCACCATATGCGCTTCCAGGTGGCAGGCTCCGCGCGTGTTGATCTGCACGGCCTCAGCGCCCGCCGCTTCGATGCGCTCGGCGTCGGCGCTGGTCTCGATGTCGCCTTCGATCACCGCGATACGCAGTTCTGGACGCAGCCGCCTGACGCTCTGTTCAAGCAGCGTCGTCTTGCCCGCACCCGGCGAACTCATCAGGTTGAGCGCGCGCAGGCCGCGCGCCGCCAGCGTCCGCCGGATCTCTGCGGCAACGGTCTCGTTGACCGCCAGAATGTTTTGTGCAATCGTTACCTTGACCACCATCAACGCCTCTCCTGACTTCAACACCGTTTTATCAAATAATCAGGTAATCTCATTTATGCGCAGGGGCGCAATGTATGCGCTCGTCCGGCTTGCAGAGCACTCCCGGGCGCGATACATCGCGCCGCTACGCCCGGCGTGGTTCGATCTCCATTTCAAGGATCTGGAGTTCGGTGCCGGAAATGATCTCGCTGCTCCACTCGCCACACGCCGGGCAGCGCGTGATGAAATCCACGACGGCGAATGCGCTGTCGCAGCAACGACAGCGCGCGCGATGGGGCACGAGATCAATCAGCAATTGCGCGCCCTCCAACATGGGAGTGAGGCTGGTCAGCATCTCAAAGCAGGCGCTCAGCGATTCGATGACGACGCCGCTGGCTTCGCCGATACGCAGGCGCACGGCCTTCACGCGCGCGGCGTTATGCTCACCGGCGCGCGCCTCCACGGCCTCAACGATGCTCTGAGCAATGGCGAGTTCATGCATAATCAGCCTTGCTCCTCCCTATGATGAACCTTAACAACCAGGATCGGGAATGCCCCCGGTGTGTAGCGGCGCGATGTATCGCGCTTCATCGGCTTGTAGAGCGCTTCCAGGCGCGATACATCTCGCCGCTACGCACGAAAAGGATTACCAATCTTGATGGTTAAAACTCACCATATTACATCGAGCGTATGCGCATGTAGCGCCTGATATCGGGCAATTGTTGCAGGATGATAAAGACCAGCGCCAGCGCCAGCGCCAGCAGCACTAATCTGAACATAAGAGTATTCCTTTCTCATGCAACAACTTATCGACAAGCGTATCAATGATCCTGACGGCTTCATCCACAGCCGCCGCAACCGGCGCGCTCAGTTCCATCTGCATCTCCATAGCATCGCCCGCTCCCAATGGAGCCGGTTCGCAGCCGACCAGCAGGGTACGGATCGGCCTGGCGCCGAGCGTGCGGGCGAAGGCGAGCACCTTCACCGGGTCCATGCTGTGGGCCGCCAGGCCGGCCTGGCCGGCCTGCGCTCCCTGCTCAGCATCGACGCCCGCCAGGTCAGGCTCGATCACATAGAGCGTTCCGGGGGAGCCACCGCGCGGGATCGCATCGACCAGCAGCAGCGCGGCATAGTCGGCGAGCAGCGTGTATGCCAGGTCCAGCCCGCGAATACCGAAATCGACGACCTCCACGCCCGGCGGATACTGCTTTTCTTTGCGCTGCAACAGGCGCTGGGCCACGGCGACGCCAAAGCCATCGTCGCCCAGGAAAATATTGCCGATACCGGCGATCAGTATCCGCCCGCTGCGTTCCACCGGAGACGATGTATTTACCGTGCGTTCCATAGCTGCTCCTCATTCATCTTCCGCTGCCTCTACCTCTTCGGGGAAGAAGTAGAAACGGTGGCCGGGCAGGATGCGCTCATCCTCCTGCTCCCTGCCAGGGTCGTCATCCAGCGTCACGACAAAATAGACGCGATTCTCGAAATCCTGCTGGATAGCTTCGACTCTCGCCGTTTTCCCATCGAGCAGCATGTCGATGGCATCCGCCCTCGCCTTTGGATGCAGCCGCACGTGGTCTCCCGCCTTCACCTCCTTTCCGGCGATCAGCACCGAAGCCGGCGGCGGATAATCCTCGCCGGGATAATTTCCTGGCACGCCATGTATCATATCTGTTCCCTTTCAAACGGCCCGGGCCTGTCGTTCTTCGCTGCCGCTCAGGATGAGAGGCCCGATCATCTTTCCCCTTCGTTGAGCGGGCGCAGGCTGCGCACCGTGCCATGCAGTTTCATCAATTGTTCGGGTGAAAGCGCCTCTGTCCGCTCCAGAATCTCGCGCGCGCGCTCATCTGCATGCCGCATCTCCTCTTTTTCTTCATCCGTCAGCGTCATAATGCGCAGGCTCAGCAGTTCATCGATCTCCGTGCCATCGAAGAGCGCGCCCGGGCTTTCAGGAGCGATCTGCGGATAGTCGTACAGGATGATGGGAGATGAGAGCAGCGTATCATGCTCGCCCTCGTCGCCGGCCAGCACCGGCCAGGTGCGCAGGTTCTGGCAGCGCCCCGCATCATCGCGCAGTTCTGGCGGCGGATCCAGAAGCGAGATAAAGTCTCCCCGGCGCACTTGCAAGATTGTATGCGTTGAAATAAATGATTGCAGCATGATGGCATCGCGCCGCTCCGAGGTGTGCGCGGGCACCGTCGTGTTCTCGATGCACACGCGCAACCTGTAGAGATCGGGGCCGATCCGCTCCGCGACAAGCCTGATAAGGCCGGAGATCGGCTGGTGCTCGCGCACGATGGTACTCGCGGGCCGCCCGGCTGGCTGCTCGACCATGCGCGCGGCGGGGAATGCGAACTCGACACAGTTCTGCCTGGCGACCAGGTTGTCCGGCACCAGAGAGAGCGCCGTTACCTCGCGCTCAATGCCCTCCTCCCACGTTTCGGGGCGCCAGTGAACGACCATATGCTGCGCGCTCTCTGCCCGCCGCCGCTCATCGCCAGTTTCGCTACGCAGGAGCAGGTGCAGGAAGCGCACATAAACGTCGATCTCAGTGTCCGCCGCTCCCCTTAGCAGGCATTCCGTTTGCATCATCCAGGGTTCTATGCCCCCGTTGGCCTCGCTATATGTGCGCGGATAAACGACGCCGATTGTCCAGCGCTGCCGATTTTTGATCGCCGAGTGCCGGTAAGGATAGAGCAGGTAGCCCTCGTAGAGCACGGCGTTAGCAATCTCTTTCACCTGTTCCAGCCTCATGATCGCGCCTCCTTGCCATGCTCCTTTGCGTCACCCAACGAAACGCCTGTGGAAAATGGAGAAAAATCGGGAGACACTTCCGCGCCCCCGGCAAGCTGTTTTGCTCCCTGCGCCCCCATTTTCAGCAGATGCTCAAAGGTCTGCTCCCAGGTAGGGAAACCATGCGCAACCTTGTAGCGATAGAGTTGATCGAAGGTATCTCTGTGCAGGCGAATCCAGTTAGTGTTGGGATAATAACGCTCTATAACCTCCCGCCAGACGGCAACAGGAAGGCGGTAGCCTGCTTCCTTCGACCAGGAGATCTGCCCGACCTGCAAATGGTCCTGCTCGCCCTCATAGAAGATGGTGCCGCTAAAAAGAAAGATCAGCGGGATCTCGCCATCAGCCAGGGCCGCGAAGTATCTGGTCCCCACCACTTCAAAATCGTAGGTGCAGGCAATGGGTAGATCGACAATGGTGCTCCCGGTGAACGGCGGAACGACGGCGCTGGCATGGGTCCAGAGCAGGGGGCGCAGCGTTTCCCGCCAGCGCTGCGGCTCGCCGAAGATCTCCAGCAGTCGCTCCTGCTCATCGGGATGATAGCGCCGGCGCGTAGCACTGATCTGGATCTGGCAGCGCAGCGAGACGCTGTGGATATGTTCCTCTGCGTTCTCATTGGTGACGTGCAATTTGAAGACGAGCAGCGGGACAGCGGCAAATGCCGGAGCCTCTGCGCCAACCACCTCAAAATTCAGATCCGGCATGCCCTTCTCCTTTCACTGGCCGAGATTTCGTGCGCAGATCCGCAAAGAACTGCTCAATCACCCTCCAGACCTCCTCTCCGCCGCTTAGACCGCGCCAGGAGACGCGGATCAGTCCAACGAGCCGATAACAGGCATCGATAGGGACGATATAGTACTCGCGGCTCTCCCCTATCCGGTTAATGAGCAGCGCCTCCACGTCAGGCTCCAGAGCGCTCTTCAATATAGGATTGCTATCGACAAGTGCCTCCCAGTTCTCCAGGCTGAGCACCGATTCGGTAGCTCCGGCGGGGCTGGGATAGAAGGCCACAGGGCGCCCGGCTGTCGCGCTGCGAAAGATATAGACTATGTTTACCGGGATCATCAGTTCGTTCCACTGCTCATCGGACATGGCAAAGTCTGACAGGGCCAGGTAGCGCCGGGGGATGATGCGATACTTCCCGCCGCAGGCCCCCTCGTTCCCAAAGAGCAGCGAGCATGCATCGCACGCGCAGATGATCCTGTGGCTGGCGAGTTCCAGCAAGTGGTGATGCTCGCTTGCGATGACAGCGCTGCATAGTTCGCAGTGTTCTACCGCCTCCGGCGCCAGAGCACGTCTGCGCGCGAAGCGGCTGAGCGCTCCGATAGGTGCCGCGAAATTGTTATTATGATTATCTGTAGAGTAAGCCGCCGGCATGCCTGCTACCTCACCCTCCAGAAGCCGTTACATGTGCATTGTCACGGCGCCGTCGTGGTGGAACGAACCTGACCGGTATACCTGACCGCGCCGGTTGATCGCTGACCTCCTCTATCTGGAGGCCATCCAGGTCTGGCGCCGCGTTGTAAATAGCCTCCTCAACCGCCTGCCTGAGCGCACTGATTGAGGAGGAGCAGCCACTACAGGCTCCCCCCACGAGGCGCAGGTGAGCAACGCCATTCGCGATGGTGACGAACTCAATGCTGCATCCATGCGCTTTGAGATAAGGACGCACACCGTCCAGCGCCTGAGCGATGCGCGTCTCGATAGCCACGGGATGCAGCCCATGCAAGAGCAGCAGTGAGCCTACCAGGTCGTCATGGGCAAACTCCGCGATCAGTGCGCTTCCCGGCGCTTCGCTCTGCGCAATCATTTCGAGCATACGCGCCAGCCCTTCGCCATACATATCCACCAGCGCCTGCACAAGCTCCTCAGTCGTAGCGCGTGCACGCGGATCAGGGAACTCAGCAATCTCCTGGATCAGCGCCTCAATACGCGCCGCGCGCTGCTGGCGCTCCCGCATATTCTGTTGCATGGCTCCTCCTCGTTCCCGCGTCCTGCGGGCATATCAGGCTGGTGGCAAATAGGGACTTCGCGGATCTATCGGGCCGCTCGTCACAATGCCGCTGGCGAACCTCGGAGTCGCCTTCCCGGCGGGACGACCCGCGCCCGTCGTTTCAGTCTGGCGGCGTCCAGCCTCTTTTCCCGACGCCCTGGGCATCTCCTCGCCCTTGCGCGCGCCCGGCTGATGCACCGGACTGGACTGTATATTACCTGCCATTATATATACTCCTCTGACGGCATCGGGGAAGGAAGCATTTTCCCGGCATCCTCCCCCGTTTAATACCCTTCACGATGTGAGCGATACTACATGGTCAGTCCAAAGGTCGGCGAGTGCGTGACCTGAAGTTCTTTCCCACCACCCAGATACATGTGCACGCCGCAGGGCAGGCAGGGATCAAAGCTGCGTACCGCGCGCATGATGTCGATGCCCTTGAACCTGTCGGGACCGTTCTCCTCGAAGATGGGCGTGTTCTGCACGGCATCCTCGTAAGGGCCGGGGGTGCCATAGATGTCGCGCACACTGGCATTCCAGGGTGTGGGAGGATAGGGATGGTAGTTGGCGATCTTCCCATTCTCGATGACCAGGTGATGGGAGAGCACGCCGCGCACGGCCTCATGGAATCCGCAGCCAATGGCCTCCTTCGGCACCGTGAACTCGTTCCATGTTTTGGTGCGCCCGGCACGAACCTCATCCAGCGCTTTCTCCAGACAATATAGCCCGACGGCGGCGGAATACGCCTGGAAGTATGTCCGCGCGCGGTCACGCTCGATGGCGTTGCTCCACTGCGGGATCTTCCACTCGAACTCGGTCTCCGGCCTCGTCGCGGATCTGGGCAGCCGGATCTTGACGCTGCTGCCGGTTGCTTTGATATAGCCTCCCAGGTCCACCAGGCCAGCGAGGGCTGTAGCCCACAGGCGAGCAAGCGGTCCACCGCCGGTATCCAGAGCGAGGTGCTGGCCGGTGTTCTTGTCGTACCAGCGAGGAGACATCACCCAGCTATAATTGCCGTTGAAGTCGCGTTTCTGGGGCTTCGGGATCGTCGTCTGGTTCCAGGGATGATGCTTGTCAACGGGGTTGCCAAGTGGATCGCGATCAACGAAGGTTCTCTCGTTCTGCCAGTCCTCATAATAGGAACTGCCCAGCAGGATGCGGATGCCCAGGTTGATATCGACCAGGCTCGTCGTCACCAGTTTGCCATCCACGACGACGCCGGGGGTGACGAACATAGCACGGCCCCACTTATCCATCGTGCGATAGTCATAGTCGCACACGTCGGGATCCTGGAACGATCCCCAGCAGCCCAGCAGCACTCGCCGCTGCCCGACCTTCTCATAGCCCGGCAATGCCTGGTAGAAGAAGTCGAAGAGATCATCATGCAGCGGGACGATCTTCTTCATCCATTCGACGTACTTCATCAGGCGCACCAGATAATCGGTGAACACCTGGTGGGTGGCAACCGTTCCGACTCCGCCAGCGTAGAGCGTCGAGGGATGGACGTGGCGCCCCTCCATCAAGCAGAACTTCTCGCGCGTCAGGCGACTCATCTGGAGCGCCTCCAGATAGAGCGCACCCGTGAAGGGGTTGAGCGCACGCATGATATCGCCGATAGTGCGATAGCCATGCTCCGACGCGTGGGGAGCTTCGGTCTTATTGGCCTGCTCTAATACGCCCGGATTGGTTTCTTTGACCATCTGCTCGCAGAAATCGACGCCAACCAGGTTTTCCTGAAAGATGTTGTGGTCGAACATGTACTCGGCGGCTTCACCCAGGTTGAGGATCCATTCGCCCAGTGCCGGCGGCTTTACGCCATAAGCCATGTTCTGAGTGTATACGGAGCAGGTTGCGTGGTTGTCCCCGCAGATACCACAGATACGGCTCGTGATAAAATGCGCATCGCGCGGATCTTTGCCCTTCATGAAGATACTATAGCCACGGAAGATGGAAGAGGTACTGTGACACTCCACGACCTGCCGTTTCTGGAAATCGATCCTGGTGTAGATTCCCAGGCTCCCGACAATGCGTGTGATCGGATCCCATGCCATCTCTACTACCTGGGGCGGTGGCGTCGGAGTTGGCTCTCGTCTTACTTGCGTCGCCATAATGCTCTCTCCTCTCATGCCTTGTGATCGAGAAGTATTGTTATTCCGCATGCAGCAACTGAGGCTTGTATTGCCTCGCCGGGATTACCAGCGTGGCTGGTAGCCCGTCGTCAATTGCTCTCCCTTATGCCGCCAGGATGGTTCCTTATTAGCAGTGTTGTTGGTGATCTTGCGCAGCCCTCTGATGAGTGCGCCGTAGGTGCTCACCATATTCGTCGATACTTTGGCGCCGGGCGGCTCGTCCATAAAGGGCATGAATTTGTCGGGGAATCCTGGCATCGTGCAGGCAATGCAGATACCTCCAACATTGGGGCATCCGCCGATGCCGGCCATCCAACCGCGCTTCGTGACGTTGCATTGCACGACCGGTCCCCAGCAGCCTATCTTCACCAGGCACTTCGGCGATCCATACTCGGTAGCGAAATCACCCTGCTCATAGTAGCCCGCGCGATCACAGCCCTCGTGGACGGTTTTGCCAAAGAGCCAGGTGGGGCGCAGAGCATCATCCAGTGGGATCATAGGCGCCAGCCCCGCCGCCTGGTAGAGCAGATAGAGCAGGGTCTCCATGAAGTTGTCGGGCTGCACGGGGCATCCAGGGACATTGATGATCGGGATGCCAGCCTTGGATCTCCAGCCCCAGCCCAGGTAATCAGCAAGGCCCATCGCGCCGGTTGGATTGCCCTGCATGGCATGGATGCCGCCATAGGTAGCGCAGGTCCCCGCCGCTACCACAGCCAGGGCTTTAGGCGCGAGACGGTCGATCCACTCGGCGGTTGTGATAGGCTGGCCGGTGGCCGGGTCGGTGCCAAGCGCCGCCCAGTAGCCCTCGCGCTTGATCTTCTCATTGGGGATGGAACCTTCTACCACCAGCACGAAAGGATCGATTTCTCCACGATCCGCTTTGTACCACCAGTCCATGAAGTTGTCGCCCACTTCATAGGCGAGCACGGGGTTATGCAAATAAACCTTCGGGAGCCCGGGGATAGCTCCCATTACCACATCCTCGACGCTGGGTTGAGTCGCGGCGGTAATCGATACAGTATCTCCGTCACAGCTCAGGCCAGCCGTCATCCAGATGATGTGTACTTCCTCCACACGCGCGCTCGTCGCCATATGGCACCTCCTGAACGATATACGCCCACTTGTATCTAAACTAAGAAGTCGCCGACAGAGTAGCTATTTTGTGTACTTACGGAGGAACGCTAAAACACTACCATCAGAAACGCGGCCAAGCAACGGCCGAGGATTACGCCACCGGTTTAATCCCACTATCTCCAGTGCAATCAGCGCGTAAAAAGGAGAGCTTTTCTGCTGGCCTACGACGGCCTGGGAGCATCACTAGCTTAAATAGTATAACATATTCTATCCCTATAATCAATAAGCGTCAACTTATAGATGGGGTTATAATGATGATTTACAGTCGAGCTTCTGGATTTATTACAAAATTTTCATCTAAGCAATGAATACTATATTTCTTACTCTGGTAGTGCAGTGCCTGCGGCGCTTCGCGGCGGATAGAAGGAGGGTCAGGAAGCAGTATGGCGCCACACTGCTTCCTGACCCTCCTTCTATCCTTCCCAGGCCATACGATGGCGAGGCGTGCGGAAAGACGACGCGCCTCGCTACCCTATGGCCTGGCTCTTGACAGATGATTCTACGCAATGCTATACTCCCTACCACAGTAGTTATTGAATGGATGAATATCGTCCAGGGGCAATCAAGGAGGGATAGAATGGCTCCTCGATCAGATCCACTGCCCGGCGAGAAGCGGGCTTATTTTCTCGCCGCCGGCGAAGGCGAACGCTATGTCTTCGGTACCCAGCTTGCGACGATTATTGCTCCGGCCCGCAGCACCGGCAGCCTTTTTGAACTGGTCGTTCTCTCAGGCGGAAAAGGCGATGTCTTTCCCCCGCATCTTCATGCACGCGCATGGGAGACTGGAACTGACGCTCAACGGGCAGACCTGCCTGCTGACGCCAGGAGATTATGCCTGCATCCCGGCGGGAACTCCTCACGGCTATCGCATGCGCAGCCACCGCACACGCCTGCTGTCATTCACGACAGGGGGTGAGGTTGCCCGCCTTTATTCACATATTGGCGAACCGTCTGAATTTCGTGAGCATCCCGAGCAAGCGCGCAACGCGAACTTCGCCGCGCGCTTCACCGGGGCAGAGGCAGCCGCCGACTTCAAGCCTGGCTCGCATGCCGCGAACGGGGGGAAATCAGCGCTCGTTGAAGGAGGCGAGGTACCCGAGACCGCCGTGCCCTACGTGCTTGAGGCTGGCGAGGGGATACGCCTGGTGGCCTCCGACCAGCTTTTCACTCTCCTCACCACTCAGGCCAACACCAACGGCCAGTTCATCGCGGTAATGACCGAAGGCCCGAAAGGAAATGCCATCATCCAGCACTTTCACGAGCGCCACACCGAAATGTTTTTCGCCCTCGATGGAAAGATGACCGTATGGGCCAACGGGCAGGAAATGCCTTTCCATCCGGGCGATTTCCTGCACATCCCTCCCAATACGATCCACTCCTACCGGCTGGACTCGCCCTATACGAAGTTTCTGGGCTTTCTTACCCCTGGCCTCTTCGAGCCTTTCTTCCGCACCATTGGCGATCCCTATGAGCCGCATATTTTCCCCGCCATCCCCGGCCCGTTCCACTTTGAGCGACTGATGCAGGG
>DATGLE010000220.1:0-19487 GCA_035294325.1 Ktedonobacteraceae bacterium
GCGCATTTTGCACACCCTCAACTGGATAAGGCGAGCGCCGCAGGCGTGAGCACACGAGAGTGCCGCGAATCCGGGAAGCTTAAAGATTTTGACCGGCGACGTGATTGATCTTAACATAGAGGATCACACGCTCATCACCACGATAGCCCCAGGGAACCTCATAGTGTTTCGCCAGCGTATTGTAAAAGTCGCCATGGGGATCCTCTTCGATCCGCTCAACCACTCCGCGAAACTCGGCGTAGGTGTAGGGATTATCGGTATCGGCGATGGAGATAGCAACGCGCGGATCGCGCTTGATGTTTCGATATTTCTGACGGTTGGTTGTATGCGTGAACTTTATATGCTCGCCATCCCACAGAAACCACATGACGGATGACTGCGGTTCTCCATGGGGGCCGATGGTAGCAAGGTGGGCAAACGCCTTCGATTTCAGGATCTTCTGCACTTTAGGATTGTTTAAATCTACCATGAAAAAGTAACCTTTCTACGTGTTCTTGCCGGGGGAAGGACTCCATTCTATTCTGTAGAACCTGTATCGGCTACGAAGTATTCCTCGATAAAGAAGACAGAGAAGAGAGCGATGCCAGGCTACGGCTGCTGGTATGAGCCTTCTTGTCTGTTCAGGCCATTTGTGCTACAGTGAACCTCGTGAAAGCAAATAGCGAAAGTCTCTCCCATCCAGCCGCCTCTGTTGAGGTCCTGGTCATCGGCGGTGGAGTTATCGGCAGTTCCATCGCCTACCACCTCGCGCAGCAGGGATGCAAGGTCCTCGTCGTCGAACGCAATGAAGTCGCAGTCGAGCCGGCGGCCTCCTGGGCCAGTGCCGGAGGCATACGTCTGTGGGAACAGGATCCGCCTGAGGTTGGCCTTGCTCATGCCGCCATCGCGCGCTGGCCCACGCTTGCAGACGAACTGGGGGCCGATCTGCAATACCGCCAGGGAGGCCATCTGCTGCTGGCAGAGAATGGGGTCGAGGCCGAACACCTTCGCACCGTTGTGCGCAGCCAGCACGAACTGGGCTTTGCAGACCTGGCCTTCGTGGATCGTGAGGCGCTTTTCAGCCTGGTGCCTGGACTGGGAGAACAGGTCGTCGCTGGCCTCTGGAGTCCTACTTCAGGTCAGGCAGATCCGCGACTCACCACGCGCGCCTTCGCCAGCGCCGCGCAACGATATGGAGCTGTTTACTGGACCGGCACCGAGTGTCTGGCTCTGCAACGCGTCACCAACAGGATCGTTGGAGCGCAGACCGGGCGAGGTCTGGTGCAGGCGGAACACGTTGTTCTGACGGCTGGGGCCTGGAGCCGCGAATTAGCCACTTCCATTGGCATTCAGTTGCCGCTGCGCGTGCGTGTCTTGCAAGTGCTTCTCTCCACTCCAGCCCCGCCGGGGATACTGACGCCGGTACTGTCTGCTGTTGGCCGCGCGCTCTCGCTCAAACAGCAGGCAGACGGTGCATTCGTGCTGGGTGGCGGCTGGCTGGGGGATCCCTCCCCGGACAACCGCTCGTATTCGCTGCGTGAAGAGAACCGCGCTGGAAACTGGGAGAACGCCTGCGCGCTGTTCGGGCCGGTTCGCCAGCAGCAATGCATAGGCGCCTGGGGTGGCTTGCAGGCCCATATCCTGGATGATCTTCCATTGATTGGCAGCTTCTCTGAACTGGGAGGGCTAACGCTCGCACTTGGCTCCTGGTATGGCTTCGCGCTGTCTCCGGCCATCGGAAAAAGCGTTGCCGACCACATAGCCGGACGGCCAGCTCCTGAACTGGCCCGATTGTCCCCTGACCGCATCGCACGGTTTGATCCAGACCAGGTTGCCGCCTTCCTGGCCGCTTCTATTTAGCCGCGTTTGTGCCAGAGCGAGAGTGTCAGCAGCGTATCGGTGACAAGCTGTTCCAGGGGAGCCAGCGGCACATATTCTTTGACCGTGTGTTCGTTCATAACGCCGGTTGAGATGGTGAAGGCCCGAATTGCGGGGCGGAAACCGCTGGCGTCGCTGCCGATGAACGTCGGCTGCATCTGGAGGGACGCGCCGCGCTGCGCAAGGGCCTCACGGTAGAGTTGCAGCAGCGGTTCATTCTCATCAACGGTGTAGCCCTGCGAGTGCGTCTTGAAGAGCACTTCCACCTGGCCGCCAGAGCGTTGAGCGGCCTCCTCGAAGGCGGTGCGTATAGCCTGCTGGTAGCGCTGGCGGCCCTCCAACGGCTCAAAGCTGCGCAGTTCGCCTTCGAGCAGGACCGTATCCGGCACCGCGTTGCGCGCGGTGCCGCCGCTGATGCGTCCGATAGTGATGCGCGTCTGGTCGTTGTTCCGCGAGCCGTAGGGATACGCGGCGGCGCGAAAGATGGTGAGCGCGTCAACGGTCTGGGAGAGATCTTTGCCGGGATGGCCCGTCCGCCCGGTGATTTTCACATCGAAAGCTTCGTATGCTGCCCCTTGTGAGACGACGACGCCGGCGTCAAAGGCGTTATCGAAGACAATACCATCGCTGACCGGCCATGCGGCGCTATTAAAGGCCGTAGCGCCGCAGAGTCCGGCCTCCTCCTGGACGGTAAAGACGATAAGCAGCGGCGGGTGCTCCTGGCGCTGCTCTACCAGGCGGCGCAGGATCTCCAGAATGACAGCGATGCCGGCAGCGTCGTCCGCGCCAAGATTTGTCGTGCCATCACTGTACAGGATGCCATCGCGCAGTACCGGCTGATGGCCGAGGCCGGGCGGAACGCGGTCCATATGAGCGTTGAGCAGGAGAGGCTTGCCCTCGCCTGGCAGAGTCGCAATCAGATTCCCAACTTCATCGATCCTGGTGGTGAGGCCGAGCACGGTAAGCTGCTGCTCCAGGTAGTGGCGAACGTACTCTTCGTGACCCGGCGTACTGGGAAGGTGAACGAGGTCAACCAGAGTATTGTAGAGCTGATCCGAGTAAACGTACATGACGTGATCTCCTGAGAGATGACCGCAAGGATGATCTCTGTGTAAATAAGGGGATGATCCCTATCTGGCTCTTAAAAATATCCGGTTCATTATAGCATAGCAAACCAGACTGCTCACCGCTGCGCGGTTCGCCGGTGGTAGAGTCTGTGGGCTGAGCGCCTGCGGCGCTCAGCCCACAGACTCTACCACCGTAAGGTATGCCGCAGGCCGCTCAGCTCGCAGGCTTCACATCCTCCGGTGCGTTCGCAGGCGCTCAGCCCACAGACTCTACCACCGTAAGGTATGCCGCAGGCGCTCAGCCCACAGGCTTCACATCCTCCGGTGCGCCCGCAGAGTTTAGCCCACAGACTCTACACAGTAAGGTACGCCGCAGGCGCGAGCAAGCGCTGCGAGGGGATAAGTAAACATGTCTCTGATAGCAAAGAAAAAGGAGCGCCACTGGCAAGGCAGCAGCTAGCCAAGAAAAAGGAGCGCCGCTGGCAAGGCAGCAGCGCCCCCATATGCCCCATAGCCGACGGTTAGTGGAGTGGCCGTGCAGGGCAGGAATTGAAAGGCAGCGTCTTATGGAAGTTGGTAAAGAGCATCTCAAAGCCACCGCCCTTTGTTGTATAGGCCAGCGGCAGAAGATTACCATACTGCCTGTTCTTCCCGTAATCCAGTTCGGTCACTCCGGGGATGTCGTTGCCAATTGTCCAGATGCAGTTGTCGTTCGTTACCTCACCGGAGGTATAGAACGGATAGAAGTTTGCCGGCTTCCCATCATCGGTAGTTGGTATCAGCGTACAACCCTTGCCGGTTGTGATATCGCAGGTGGACTCGATAACCGGCAGGTCCGCTTCAAAGGCCGTGCGGCTGTAATTGATGTTGTAGTTGTCTCCTGTAAGCGGGCTGGTGAAGACGACAGGCTGTGGATGCAGAGGATTGCCGTCGGGCCAGTCTTTCAGGTAGGAGGTGCCATCGAAGCCTGTGTTGGATCCGACGCATCCTGACAGGCGTACATCGGACGACGCTGAGGCAGGGAAGCAGCCGGTATCATCGGCATCGGTTGGCTCCTTATCGCCCGGGGCGCCTTCAAAATCGCGCTTCGGACAATTCGTTCCGGTAAAGAATACAAAGGGGATAGCGTTGGGGCCGGTGCAGTAGTCCCAGTGACCGATCTCATCGGAGAAGGCGATGTTGTATGAATGGGCGGCCCAGGGGACGCGCGTCTTCTCAGAAGAGGTGCTGTACATCGGATGGAAGTCATAGGGAATATTCTGGCAGGTCGTACCGGTTGGCGCGAACTTCACCTGACCGAAACCGTTGGCCGCGCTCGCCGTCATCGAGCCGCTCTGGTGCGTGGTCAGGTCGTTAATGACAACCTGGAGACCATGTGCCGTATCATGGAACGTAACGGTGATCTTATCGCCAGAGTTCATGAACAGGTCGGCCTGGCGGTTGGGCGTGAAGGTGTTCAGTGTCGCGTTGACAGGATTGGGCGGAGAGCCTGGCTGGGGCTTGCCATTCTTCGTGATGAAGGCGAAGTTGACATACTCTATGCCAGTCTTTGCCGCGCAGGTCGGGTTCAACTGCGTGCCGGCGACGGGATTATCCGACAGGCTATCGATATTTAGCGCTGCACACCACTGCTTCGCATCGCAACTGAAGCCAGAGGGCCACTTCACCCAGCCGGGCGGGTAGAACTGCATTTCCATGAAGGCTGTTCCAGGATGGTTTGGACTGACCTTCGGGTCGACGATATTCTTATCGCTATCGGGCGTGCAGGTATGAATCTGGTTGGGATCCGATTGCGTATCGCACATCGCCATACCAAACCAGAAAGTCGGGCGAAGCTGGAAATTATAGGATTGACCGCGCACAGGGACATCCCCCGCCGGGTCCTTCGGCAGTATCACGGTATATTGCATGCGATTGCCGGAGCCGGGCACATTGGAATAGAAGAGATTCGATGGCTCATCATGTCCAACATAATAGCCAAAAATTCTATCGGAATCAGCTACGTCGGCGCAAACTCTTTTTTGGGAGCAGTCGAGGAACGCATGCCCCGAGGCTGCGCTGGCGGCGGTGGTATGGCTGCCCTGGATAGACGTTACCAGGGGCACCAGAGCGAGGACTGCCACTGCGACTAACGCTATCAGCGCCAGTGCAGGCTTCGTTTTGAAAAAACCTCTCACAAACAAATCTCCTTGTTGTCTTCGGTGACAAGCATATCCGCAAGTTTCGCTCTATGAGCCACGCTTCACGTACAGATACATGTCACAGGGCGTGGCTCCCTGATAAAACATGGCAGAAGAATAAGGTATCGTTCTCTTAAAAGTTAGACCAGGGGCATCACTCTCTATTTAACATAAGTCGAGCTTTTTATCTATTGAGAACAGTTGAGAAGTGGTGGAGAAAAAGTATGGATCTCGCTTCTCGGGTGACGAATTCTTTACTGAGCATGAGTAGTTGTGGCAAACAGATGCCTGCTATACACTTCCCTCCGTCTTCCCACGTATGGGAAGCTGCCGGTGCGGGAGCAGTTTCGTCAGTTCTCGCCCCCGGAGTACCAGGTCAGCAACAGCCAGGCAGAAGCGCCAGCCTGATCCTCAAGGGCACCGTTCCAATCGAAATTCCATCCATTGACCATTGCATACATCGAAACCACGGTGTATAGTTTTGTTGAGCTAAGCATTCTTAGAGCAAGATCGAACATCGCATGCTGTTGTAAATAATCTGCCGGGAGGTGTTGTTTGGAAACGCTTTTACCTTACCTGGATGTACACGGACCCGACGACCAGCACTTTACTGCCGAGCTAGAAAAAGATCGTGTAACGATTGGCCGCTTTGATCTCTACAACGATGTGGCCCTGGAGCCGGATCCGCAGCAACTCATCTCCCGCAAGGTTCACTGTGCCATCGAGCGGGGCAGTGATGGCTGGTGGGTGGTCGATAACGGCAGCATCAACCGCACCTTCCTGCGCCGGGCCGGGCAGGTTGACATGGTGGTTGGTCGAGCGCTGCTCAAGGATGGCGACGGCATCCTCATTCTGGGGAAGCTGACCGAGAGTGGCGAGCCTTCGTATTGGGAACTGGTGTTTCGCGATCCTCTGGGCACCCGGCCCGCCGGGCACGTCAAGCCAGCGGCGTATCTGGAGTACGACTGGGTGCAGGCCAGGCTGTTCCGCATCGATGGGAATAGGCGGCAAGAAATCGCGGATCTGCGTCCCCAGGAGCATAAGCTGATTCGGTATATGGACCAGCGCAATCGAGCCAATGGCAACATCCCCGTCATGTGTACTTTTGAGGAACTCCTCGGGGCTATCTGGGGCGAGGACACCACCCACACCGAGTCAGACGTGAATCACCTCATCTGGGAACTGCGCCAGAAGCTCGAACCCAATCCGAGGGAGCCACGATTTCTCGAAACGGTGCGCGGGCTTGGCTACCGCCTGGTCACACGCCCTCAGAAGTAATAGTGGGCACTGGAGGGAGAGGTGTTATGAGTAGCAGGCGTCTCGTTTTTCTCCTATGATACCGCTTTTAGCAGGAGTCTGAAGATGGAACATCGCGCTCGTCGGCAACTGGGCGATTACCGCTTTATCCGTCCACTCGGGCATGGAAGCTTTTCTGAGGTGTATCTGGGTGAGCATATTGCCCTCAAGCAGCGGGTCGCCATCAAGGTCCTGCGTGCCCCGCTTTCGCGGGAGGACCAGGAGCGTTTTCTAAACGAGATGCAGACCATTGCACACCTGAACCACCCCGCTATTTTGCCGGTACGCGAATACGGGGTGGCGGAGGGTATTCCGTTTCTGGTGATGTCTTACCTCTCTGGCGGTTCGCTGCGCCAGCGGCACCGCCGGGGCGCCTGCCTTCCTCCCATCGCTCTTCTTCCTTATATTCAGCAGATTGCCAGCGCGCTCCACTATGCACACAGCGAGGGCATCGTTCACCGCAACATCAAGCCGGAAAATCTGCTGGTGGATCTGAGCGATACCGTCCTCCTGAGCGACTTTGGGCTGACCACCGGTCAACAAAGCTCGCGCTCGCAGAGCCTCCAGGAGATCGCCAATGCGGCGCTCTATATGGCCCCCGAACTCTTGCAAGGCAGGCCGGTGCCCGCCAGCGATCAGTACGCCCTGGGCATTGTCGTCTATGAATGGCTCTGCGGAAGAGTTCCCTTTGAGGGGTCCTTTAGCGAGGTTGCCAGCAAGCAGTTTTTCGCGCCTCCTCCCGCGATGAAGCCGCTCTCGGTCTCCTCGGAGGTGGAAGCGGTGGTCATGAGGGCGCTGGCAAAGGCGCCTGAGCAGCGCTTCGACAGCGTTCAGGCATTCGCGGCCGCTTTTGAACAGGCGGTCCTGCTGGATCAGGCCACAGTCAGGGTGCGTCCGGGCTCGTCTCCTTCGCTGGCAAGTCTGGACACTATGCGGGACAGCCGGGCAACACGGGCCGCACCTTTCCACAGGCCGCGCGGATTTCTCGTTACACATGCCCCCCGGACTCACTCTACATCACAGCGCTCAGAGCGCCGCCAGCGTGGTCTTTCGCGGTTCGGGATGCTTCTCTCCATCGCCTCGGCTCTGCTGGTAATTCTGGGCGCAGGAAGCTTTGCCCTTTTCAGAGCGCTCCCTCCTCGCCCTCAGGAGGTCGCTGCGACGGCCACGGTCAAGGCACAACGCGACCTCTACACACGAGCAACGTCCGGGCGGCCCCTGCTCAGTGATCCGCTCAGTCGCAACGGCAATCCTCTCACCTGGCTGGTTTCTGCAACCAGTACTGGCGCCTGTACCTTCACAGGAGGAAGCTATCACGCCTCCACCCGGGTCTCCGATGTACCGAAAACCTGCCTTGCCGGCGCCACTTTCAGCAATTTTACCTACCAGGCGCAAGTGACCATTCTCAAGGGTGATGCTGGCGGTCTTCTTTTTCGGGTGTCGCGCGCCGGCAATCGCGTACAGGCATATCTCTTTAGCGTCGATCAGAGTGGCTCTTATGCCCTGACCGGGCTGGTGTCGACGGGCAATCAGGCCCTTCCTCTCGCGCTCAAAACCTTCGTCCATCGTCCCAGCAAGGCGATCAGAACGGGGCTGCACCAGCCTAATCTCCTCACCGTGACCGCGCAGGGCAACAGGATTTCCCTGTATATCAATGGGCAGTATATGGCACAGGTGCGCGATGCCAGTTCTCCCTCTGGCTATATCGGGGTGATTGCCTGGGCCACATCTACCCCAACCGAGGTGGCTTTCAGCAAGGCACAGGTATGGCCTGCATAGTTCTCAACAGGGCACAGAAAGGAGAGACACGGATGAACCGTGTTGGTCAACAGCTTGGCAACTATCTCGTGCTCAGCCAGGTTGGCCGGGGTGGCTTCGCCGAGGTCTATCTGGGCGAACACAGGTATCTCAAAACAAAGGCGGCCATCAAGGTGCTCCATACCCATCTCGCACAGGAGGAGCAGGCCGGTTTTTTTGCCGAGGCCCAGACGATTGCTCACTTACAGCACCCTCATATCGTGCGCGTCCTGGAGTTTGGGGTTCAGGACGGCCTCCCCTATCTGGTGATGGAATACGCTCCGCACGGCACCCTGCGCCAGCGCTACCCCAAAGGTGTTGCCCTCCCGCTCACGACAATCTTGCCCATCGTCCAACAGGTCGCGGCGGCCTTACAATACGCTCATGATCAGAACCTGATTCATCGTGATGTGAAACCGGAAAATATGCTGGTCGGTGAGAACAATGAGGTGCTGCTCAGCGACTTCGGAGTTGCCCTGATCGTCCAGGGCATGCACTCGCAGGAGCATCAGGAAATCGTGGGGACCGTCGGGTATATGGCCCCGGAGCAATTGCTGGGGAAGCCGCAGTTTGCCAGCGACCAGTATGCGCTGGGAGTAATTGTCTACGAGTGGTTGACCGGCGAACGCCCCTTTCAAGGCTCCTTCGCGGAGGTTTCCAGTCAGCATATCTTCACGCCGCCGCCGCCTCTGCACGAAAAAGTGCCCGATACCCCCTCTGCCGTTGAAGAGGTGGTCTTGAAGGCCCTCGCCAAAGATCCTGCGCAACGCTTCCCTACTATCCAGGCTTTCGCGGATGCGCTTGAGACGGCGGCGCCCGTTCCTGTCACCGGTGATGCCTTGCACGCTTCCGCGTCCCCGCGCCGCAGCGCCTCTGTTCGGCTGCGCGTGCTCCTCGTCACCTTGCTGCTGCTCCTCGCGACTGGAAGCCTCGGCTCCTTCTTGCTCGCGCCCCGCTTCTTCCCTCCCGCGGCGCCTCCAGGCCCGGAGCAATTGCTCTACCTGCAAGCGACAGGTGGAATGCCGGCCATCGCCGATCCTCTGCAAGCACAAAGCTCTCTCCTCTGGACCAATACCTGCACTTTTACGGGGGGAGCCTTGCATGTCAGCACCAGTGCTGGCGTGGGGATATGCAACCCCCTCACCGTGTCCGTCGATGACTTTGCCTACCAGGTAGAGGTCACGATCATCAAAGGCAATATGGCCGCGCTCGAATTTCGCAGCACGCCGAGCCTGACGAAGAGTCCGGGCTACTTCTTCTTCATCCTCTCCAGCGGTCAGTGTGGTCTCATCCTGAAGAGCAGGAATACGCTGGCTGGCACCGAATCAGACCGCTCTTTGTTCAATCGAGCGCACTGTGCGGCCATCAGAACAGGGGCGAAGCAGGCTAATCTGTTAACCGTTATAGCTCGCGGAAGCGATATGTACCTGTACATTAATAAACAGTACGTGGCCCATGTTGTCGATCACAGCGCTGCATCAGGTTTCATCGGCGTATTTGGAGGTATCGCCGGCGCACAGGGAGCAGTGGATGTCGCCTTCCGCGACTTGCAAGTATGGAATTTATGAGAAAGGGAATGTGATGATGGCAGGCAGTGCCGAAAAGCAGGTAGGCCAGCAATGTGGCAACTATCGCCTCCTGCACCTGGTGGCCCGGGACTCCTTCGCGGAGGTCTATGCAGGTGAACATGTCTATCTCAAGACAAGGGCTATGATCAAAGTGATCCGGGCAGGACTGACGAGCGAAGAACTGGAGGGCTTTCTCGCCGAGGTGCGCGTACTGGCCCGCCTGAAGCACCCCGATATCGTTCGTGTGCTCGAATTTGGTGTCCAGGCAGACCAGCCCTTCCTGGTGATGGAGTATGCCTCCAACGGCTCCTTGCGTCAACGTCATCCCGAAGGCTCGACGCTGCCACCGGCCACGATCCTGGACTACGTTCGACACATTGCCTCCGCGCTGCAATATGCTCATGACGAGCACCTGGTCCACCAGAACCTGCGGCCAGAGACAATCTTGCTGGGACCTCACAATCAGCCCCTGCTGGGCGATTTCACCTTGAGTGTCCTTGAGGGAAGTGCCCTGGACGAGCGCGGCCCGTCTTCAACTGGTGAGGCTCTGACCGCTTTCCTGGACTATAAAGCGCCTGAGCAGAGCCAGGGCAAACCCTGCCCGGCCAGCGACCAGTATGCTCTGGCAGTGATCGTCTATGAATGGCTCTGCGGCCAGCGTCCCCCGCATGAGCTTTCCGGTGAGGCAACAGAACAGCATCTCTTCGCCCCCGCACAACCTTCGTGCAAAGAGGCTCCGTCGCTTCCGCCCGCCGCCAGACAGGTGCTTCTCAAGGCTCTCTCCACAGATCCCGCGCTCCGCTTCGCAACCATAAACGACTTCGCGCATGCCCTGGAGGATGCGCTGCGACCCGCCATCGCGCCAGACCAGCAGGCACCCGGAACACCGGGACCATCGCCGCTACGCAAACGCTCAGTCCTTACGACTATAACCCTGATCGCGCTGGTAGGAGTGGTGATAACCAGCAGTCTCCTTTTCTCTTCGAGGGCGCTTTTCTCCTCCAAATCATCTTTCCAGATGGCTTCTGCCACAGCCACGGCTCAGGCCAGCTTAGCCACGGTCAACGCAAGATTCACCGGCCAGACCCCACAGGAGATCTACCAGCATGTCACCGGCGTTCATCCGATCATCACTGATCCGCTTTCCCGGCCGGGTGAGAGCACCTGGCAGAATGAACATCTTACCGCCGGCGCCTGTACGTTCGCAACGGGAGCCTATCATATCAACTCTGCCGCGAAGCAGCCCAT
Source organism: Ktedonobacteraceae bacterium (assembly GCA_035294325.1). Lineage (GTDB taxonomy): Bacteria > Chloroflexota > Ktedonobacteria > Ktedonobacterales > Ktedonobacteraceae > DATGLE01. The sequence goes on from DATGLE010000220.1 coordinate 11,014, forward strand.
GCTGTGCCTCTCAAGGGGAAACAACCTGAGCAATTTCGCCTTTCAAGCGCGGGTAACGATTGTGAAAGGGAGCTTCGCCGGCCTTTGCTTCCGCGTCAATAGCAGTGGTACACGGTTTTATCGTTTCGCACTTGACGCCAATCAAGACTATTATGCGTTCGAGGTGGCAAATACCGGACTCTACTCATTACTATTCACTGAGGATAGGAAGGTAGACTTGAACCAGTCGTACCTGGTGACGGTAATCGCCGTAGGGAGCCATTTCTACTTCTATCTCGATGGGCACTACATCACTGATGTAATCGACCCGAGCAATACGCTCGGTTCAGGGGCAATCGGCCTGACGGCAGGCAGTAGCATAGGTCCTTCTACAGAAGCGGTGTTCAGCAATGTTGAAGTATGGAAGCTGTAAGTGCAGGCGGCAAGAGGAACAATAGAGGTGCAGACGATGTTAGAAGCGTGGAGGAGGGGGATATGAGGGGGCGGTGGTGGCGGGACGACGAAGTGAGCCGCTTTACGCCTTCAACGTCTATATGAGCGCGCTCTACGGGGTGAATCGTGCCTTCAAGGATGAGGCTATCAAGCTGCTGCGCGAATATCTTGCCGTGATTACCTTTATGCTCCAGGAGAGTCAGGCGCGTGGCGAGTTGCAGACCGATCAGATCGAGGCGATGGCGTTGATGATGCTTTCCCTCACCGAGTCCTACGTGCTTACGGCACGTGTTCTCGGACAGTCCGAGCAGGAGATCACCCGGCAAGCCCGCCATGTCGCGCGTTTTATCCTGCAAGGGGGCGCGGCCATGTCGCGCTGATCTCTCTTCCTTCTTCGCGTTTTTTTTGAATGTCTGCCCACCTATTTTCTCTGAGAGGGCGCTACCCGGGAGGGATGTTGATGGATTTTCCCTGCTCTGATTCCGTTCGTGCGCCGTTTCTTCCATATCCGGCGCACCAGACGCAGTTATGAAAGTCCGCGCTACCTGGCGAAGTGGCTGCTCATCAGTACCTTGACTGGCCTGGTGGCGGGATTTGGAGCTGTGGCGTTTTATAGCTACCGTGGTGAGTTCCTTCTCTTGAAGAGGTTTGATCACGCTCACTGTAGATGATGGACTCTTTCTTTTTCAATGCCTGGCTAACTCACACCAAACGTTTAAGGAGAGCAGCTTCATGTCATCCTGATCCGGAGGCGATTTGCAGCTCGATGATGTTCGTATTCATCATTACCGCACGGGGACGTGAGAGAAGCCGCCGCTCGTGTTGTTGCACGGCTTCAGCGATAATGGGCTGTGCTGGAGCGAGGTGGTGCGGGAATGGGAGAGCGACTTTGATATCATTCTGCGTGATGCCCGAGGGCATGGACTCTCCAGCGGCTCGGAGAGCGGGGACTATCGGCAGCGAGCCATGACGGAGGATGCGGTGGCACTCATCCACGCGTTGAGGCCGGGTCCGGTGCGGCCGGGTGGACATTCGATGGGAGCGGGGGTGGCGGCAGTAGTAGCCAGCTCGTGGCCGGAGGTGGTGCGGGCGGCCTGCTGGAGGACTGGGCGCCGCCTGTGCCACGCGAGCCGCCGGTACGTTTTTTTTCAGCATCTTGCTCGAAAAGGAATTTCTCCTTAGCGGCGAATGCTATCCGTGCATTCTCAGCGAGGTGATACAAGGAGTGCCAAAAGTGCAGCAAAACTGACAGCAAAAGTGGTGAACACCCGCGAAAAATGGCGGATCTCTGCGTACCTTGTGAGCGCGAGTTCGAGCGTGAAAGGTCCCGTTGAGCGGGGATTCTCTGTTATCTTTGCCCCTGTTCTGCTATAATGAAAAGCGTAGGATCATGTGAGCACTACGTACAGTCAAGGAGCGATCCATGCAGAAAGATCGACAACAGGAGCAACGCCACCCTGAGCCGGCTCTTACTGATGATACGACAATCCTCCAGTCCAGCCTCTTCGGCGCTCCGGCGGTGATCGCGGAGCCGCAAGATCCGCTGGAGAAGCCTTATCCTCCCCTGATACGCACCAACCCGCTTACCGATCAATCAAGCCTGGCGGCATGCGCTCTTCCCTACAGGCAGGAGCTGATGCTGCGGGGCAAATCAAACTATACCGTCACCTGCTTCCTCTCTGACCTGAAAATGTTCAGCGAGTATCTGGGACAGGAGACACCGGTGGGACGCATCGCCAAAGAGCAGCTTACGGACTGGCTGATGAAGCTGAAATTTGGCACGCCGGGTCAGACGCCGGCGCCTAAGACAATGGCGCGCCGTGTGACCTTTCTCAAGAATTTCTTTTCCTGGCTGGCGCGCGAAGGTGTGATCAGAGAGGATCCGGCGGCAAGCCTGGTGTTAGAGCGTCCATTGCCGCCGCTGCCGCAGCTCCTTTTCGCCGATGAGGTACAGCGCTTGCTGGATGCCGCCGCCCAGGATCCGCGCTGCCACTGTCTCGTTTACCTCGTTGTGCATGCGGGCCTCAAGAAAGAGGAGGTGATGCGCCTGCGGATGCAACATGTCGATCTCTCCGATCCCGCGGCTCCTCTGGTGGAAGTGCATTTCGCGGCCTCGACGGGCAAGCAGCACCGCGAACGACGCCTGGCGCTGCCGGCGGAATTCACCGCGATTTTCAAGCGCTATGTGAACGCCTATCATCCAGCCGACGAGCTATTTGCCTGCACAGACCGCAATTTGAACTATATTCTCGCGCGAGCCGTCAAGGCCGCTGGCATAAAGAAGCGGGTGACATTGCAGTTGTTGCGCGATACCTTTGCGGTGCAGCAGCTCCAATCGGGTGTATCGCCCGATGCGCTGCGGGAGAAACTGGGCCTGTCAGATGAAGCCTGGCTGGAGGCGCGGGAGAAATATCGCCGTCTCGCGTTTCCTAAATGAAACGCTGGCTCTGCGCTCTATAGAGGATATAATTCCTCAAGCCTTCTTTTCTCCAGGCTGCTCAACTCCTCCGGCGCTTCGTATATATAAGGGTAAGTGCAGGCGAGGCCGGCGCTGCTGGCCTCGCCTGCACTTACCCTTATGTCCTTGTCCTTGCAGGCGACAAGAGGAACAAAAGAGGTACAGACGATATTAGAGGCGTGGAGGAGGGGGATATGAGGGGGGCGGTGGTAGCGGGACGACGAAGTGGGCCGCTTTGCGCCTGATCACGCGGGTCAGCAGCAGAATATTCAGAATACTGGCGCCGATAGCGATGGGTCCCAGACAGATGAGGCCCAGACCGGCGGTCAGGATGGTGCCAACGATCAGCACCGGCCAGTAGACCAGGAAGCTACAGATGAGCAGGAGCCGGCCCGGGAGCGTTTCGCCTGCCAGCAGCCAGCCGACCCCGAAGATGCCAACGAGGGAAAGGATGAACTCTACCAGCAGCGCGTGGTGGGAGTGATTGGCGGCTCCCGGGCTGCTCTGGGGTGCAGCGGAGACGGGAAGAGCCTGATAATGGGCAGCCGGGTCAGGGCCAGGTGGCGGCGGAGGAGCTGACCTGGATGAAGAGGACTCGCCGAAGCGGCCCTGCGGGCAGGACCCATCGTGCGTGGCCGGTTCTCCCGTCTCGCGGGCATTCCCGTGAACGGTTTCCCGGGCCGGATACCCGGGAGTGCCGTCCGGGAGCTTCTTGGCACACCGTTTGCAATCCATAAGAGGCGCATCCTTTGTAGTGAATGGGACGCGGTTCTGAGCGTCTGGGAACAGAGCACGCCGGCAGAGACATGGCAGGCGCGCACCTGAGAGCGCAGACGAAAAACTGTGCTCACCTATTGTACGCTGCGCTGCGTCACTGGTTGTACTGTCCCGGCCGGGGACCTGTGAGGTCTCCACGCTCATGTTCCATGTGCTATCCTTGCTGCTAATCTCCAGTGTGCCTGCCTGCGCGGTCTGAAGCGTTTGCCACGATGCCGCCAGAGGTGCGGGTGGAACAGGGGCTGCCCCGTAGCCCGCCATGCGTAGTTTCGGACTGAATGCGGCCGGTGTAATCACCAGCCGCGATGGATGTGCCGCCGTCAGGACTCTGCTTAGCGCAGCGGGAAAAGCTTTCCCCGCCGCGCCTACGATCTGCACGATATCGGCCTGGAGATATGTAAGGTCAAGACCTGCCATGATTCCTTCCAGCGCATAGGGACTGAGGGCCGCCGCGCCCAGAAAGAGCACGCGCAGCCCGGGCGCCACCAGGCGAAAGACGAGGCTATTATCGAGCGTCTCGTTGCTTCCTTTGTGCAGATGCGAGGTGGGCCATACTACCTGGAGTCGCACCTGCGCTCCGAGCGCCAGTATTGTACCCTGGACAACGGGCAGATAATGCAAACGGCGCTCGGCGATGGTCTTCCTCCAGAGTGCGTAGGCAACGCTGGGATGAAGCATGCCTGCATCGATGACCGTGCCAATCTGGTAGCGGCTCACCACGTCCTGGAGGCCGGTCATGTGATCCGCGCGGGGGGTAGTGAGCAAAACCGCGCTCAGTGAGCGCTGCCAGGGTGGCAGGCGGGTATCCAATGCCTGCGCCAGCGCTGCTGCATCGGGGCCACCGTCGATCAACATAGTCTGGTGGTCGCGTGTAGTGATCAGGATAGCCTCACCCTGCGGCGGCTGATTGGCCGGGCCGACATCAAGGAAGGTAATCGCCAGTTGCCCATCTGACGATGAGAGCAACGCCGCAGTTCCGGTAGCCATGATGACGATGAGGGCTGCACCGAACTGGAGTGTGCGCCATAAACGTGTCGTGAGGCCCGGAAAGAGAGTGCGAGGACGCCCGGTATGCGTCCGGGTTATTGCCGTCGGCCAGCGTTTCAGCGCGGTCCAGGTCAGCAGTGCCAGCACTCCATAATACGCCCACGCTGTGCTGCTCCCCATATTCTCTACGCTCACATATGCTCCCGGCAGGCGGGCATTCCAGGTCACGACGCCGGTCACGTACCAGAGCAGGGGCCACGCTACCCAGCCACATAGCGCAGCGAGCGGGGGCAAAACCAGGCCGGCGCCGCAGATGAGCGTACCCAGAAGGATCAACAATCCCAGCAGCGGAACGGTCAGGATATTGGTGATGGGGGCAATGAAAGAGATCTCCTGGAAGGTGATGGCGGAGATGGGCAGTGTCGCCACCTGCGCGGCCAGCGTGACCGCGATGATCTCCGCGATGTGGTAGCCCAGGGGGATGTGTTCGACAGGATGCAGCAAACGCTGGAACAGCGGAGTGAGCAGAACGATGCCCAGCGTACCCAGGAAGGACAACTGAAAACCCGCATTCCAGAGCACGAACGGATCCGCCAGGCTCATGAGCAGGGCCGTAAGCGCGAGTGCCGTATAAATATTGTAGCTGCGGCCAGGCCGTGGCGCGATCACCAGGAGGATGCCCATGATCCCCGCACGCAGCGCAGCCGGTCCAGCTCCGCTGAGCAGCGAGTAGATGGCGATGCTGGCGATCATCAGCGCTGTTGCCACCCGGGAGCGCCAGCGCTGGCGACGGTGCGGTGGAGGCGCGCTGTCCGGCTGTTTGCGGCTTTTATCTAGCCATGAGGTACAGCGGGCGACGAGGCCGGCGAGCACGGTCACTTTGAAGCCGGAGGGCGCGACGAGGTGCGCCGTGCCGGTAGCATTGAAGGCGAAGAGCAGCGGCTTGAGAGCGGGGGTATGGATGCTGAGCAGGATAGCGATCAGCAGAGCCGCCTCTGGTTGTGGCAGCGCCCGGGCAATGATCGATGCGAGCACGACGCGCAGGTGATAGAGAAAAGCGAGGACGGGATTTCCCCCGGTGCTCTCAACGCTGAGGCGTGGGAAGGTCATGTTCGCCAGGATCTCCGGGGAGCTGTGCGGCTCCGGCGGCTGAAGTTTGCCCTGCAATTCGACGCTATCGCCATAATTTGGGCCGTAGGGATTCTCGATGAGGTCGCCGGGTGTGCGCACTTCGATCTGCCCGTCTGCCTCTTGCCAGGAAGCGCCTCCGTTGCTGCTGACCTTATCGACAGCTATGATGAGAACTCGCGAGCGACCCTGCAACTCCGGCTCGTCGGCTACGGCGCCACGGATGGTAAGCGCCCGCGGGCCAATGAACGCAGCAATGGCATGAGGATCGTTGCCAGGAGATGCAATACCGTAGCGCCATGCGCCGAGCAGCATGCAGAGAAGCAGGCACATGATAAAACAGCCCTGCTCATCGCGGCGCAGCAGAACCACGAAGATCAGTGCCGCGCCAGATCCGATCAACGTTGAGAGCGGTGGCAGCGGGAGGCAGGAAGCTAATAACATGCCCGCCAGCCACGCTGCCGCAAAACCTGCTAACGTCAGACCACGCAGCTTAACATGTATATGTTCTTGTCGCAGCATCATCAAGAAACTGTAACCATACTTTTGATGCGGTCATAGATCGAACGGCTCACAACCTGCATCAACTGATCTACGGAAGTGTAGGGGCCGTTCTGAGTGCGATAATCGACGATTTTCTGTGCCGTCGCACTGCTAACGTGAAGGCCCTGTTTTAGCTGGTCGATACTCGCCGTATTGATGTTGACTGGCAGGCTCGGCGTCGCAGCCGTGGCGCTGCTGCTATTGCTACTACTGCTATTGCTGCTGTTGCTACCTGGTCCAGGGACTCCTCCTACGTAGGTCGGCGGTGTTTCTCCAACGGTAATGACATAGACCTCCTGGCCGTCGGTCAATTTTGCCGCGAGGTTAAGGGCGACGAGATTCGCGTTGGGCAGCGGCCCTCCAGCGGCCTGGAGGAGTTGATAGACGCGCGCGTTTGCATCGAGCGTATACACGCCGGGTTGTTTGACCGCGCCTGTAACATAGACCTTGATGCTTGCGCCGCTGGTTGAGGAGGTTGCTGCGGTGGCGCTGTCCCGCGTCATGGAGGCGACGCCGGGCTGGATCTGCTGCACGGTGGCCGGCGAGGCCGGCGCCGGGGACGAGCTATGCCAGATGAGGTAGATCATGAACGCCAGGGCTGCCATAATGGCAATGACAACCAGACGGCTCCGACGCCGCCTCTTTCCGGGTAGTACTATTGCGGGCTGCTCAGCCAGTGTGGGAACTGTTGAGATACCTGGATAACGCATCGTCTGCTGCTGCTCTATCGCCGGATAAAACTCGGTCTGCTGCTGCGCGATGTGCTGCCTTAGCAGGCCGCGCGGATTGTTGAACTGTAGTGGGTGTGTGTCCATCCCTTGCTATGTCCTCCCTACACATGTGCTATTTTTCACCGCCGCAGGATAACATGGGACGCCGGCGCATGTAAATACGCAAAAATGAGAATATTACGATGTATGGTAAGAAGTGATGATAGTGGGAGGGCCGCGAGCCTGCCGCTCGCGGCCCTCCCACTATCATGTTCATAGACGATGAAAGGTTGTCTTGAGTACAGTTGACGAGTATGGTTGCCGAACTTGCGAGCCATCTGATAGGATTAGAGATTTATGCGCAGGGAGGGAAGATAATTTGAAAAGAGGATTATAAATAGTAGTGACAGTGGCGGGGGTCGAACCCGCAACCTTATGCTCCGGAGGCATACGCTCTATCCATTGAGCTACACTGTCGTCAAAGACAGTATAGCAGATGGATAAAGCGATGACAAGTCCAGGGCGGGGTTCGAGTCCTGTCGGGGACGCTACAGCTTCATCGTTTTGAAAAAGTTCTTCACCGTATCCTGGTCAATATGTGCCTTCGCGGCATAGGCCAGAATCTCCTCTTTTTGCCGCGCGTACATCTGCTTGATAAGTTTGCGCTTGGAAGGATCGATTCCTCGCGGGGAAGATTGGCTGATCTCGTAGAGAAAAGCCGTCATATCAAGCAGCTTCAGCTCGTTGCGCAGTTCTTGATCTTCTTCAATGCTGAAAGCGCTCAGGATATCGCTCTGAATCGTGTCGATAGCCTCTTTGACAGCAGCCGTTTTGAAAAAAGGTAGGATATCGCCGATGACCGCCTCATGTACGTCGTGAACCAGTGCCAGCGTGACGAGGCGATCTCGCTTCTCCGGTGGGTAAGCGTTCGCGGCGGACCAGTAGAGCGCTAAAAAAGCCACTGCGACACTATGCTGCCCCACATTCCATGTCCCGAATCCTGAGACGCTGTATACTCTGGGAATATTAAAAATATTCATCAAGAAATCCAGATTCGGGTGCTTCGAGACATGACCGAGCATGCCCTGAGGCGTGAAGATGTTTTCGTAATCGATGTGTTCATCCATAGATCGTCTTTCTTATAGCTCCCGGGCCACACGTTGATGCGTTACGCGGCGGCAGCGCTTATGTGCATTATACAACCGTGTGGGCGCTGTCTCCATAACGAGGGAGTAAGAAAGGGGTGGCGGTCTGCGGGGAACTATCGCTATCATCGGGCTAATTTTGATGCTCTACCGGCTTACCGGCCGACCGGATCTCAATCGCGGTCTGGGGATCAATCAATAAAGACCTGTGGTGGGGACTCCTGGTGCTGGTCTTCGACGTGCTCACGCCTGCGGCGCTCGCTCGATGAATAGTGCGGTGTGGCAACATGCGCG
>DATGLE010000221.1:0-23545 GCA_035294325.1 Ktedonobacteraceae bacterium
GATGAGGTTGCCCACGCCATTCAAGACGGCGGAAATGTGGTATAATACATGGGCTATTGGAAAAAATATTCTACTCATACTACGGGGAAGCGAGACGATGCCAGAATTTAAAGTAGAGGCCCCCTTTGAGCCAACCGGCGATCAGCCCGATGCCATCGCGAAGCTTGCGCAGGGCATCAGAAATGGCTACAAGTATCAAACGCTGCTGGGCGTGACCGGCAGTGGCAAAACCTATACCGTTGCTAAAGTTATCGAGCAGGTTCAGAAGCCGACGCTGGTGCTCGCCCCGAACAAAACCCTGGCGGCCCAGCTCTATAGCGAATATAAAGAATTCTTCCCCAATAACGCCGTTGAGTATTTTGTCTCCTACTACGACTACTACCAGCCAGAGGCATATATTCCGCGCACGGATACCTACGTCGAAAAAGAGAGCATGCTCAACGAGGAGATCGAGAAGCTGCGCCTCTCGGCCACACGCAGCCTCTTCGAGCGACGCGATGTACTGATCGTCGCCTCCGTCTCCTGCATCTACGGCCTGGGCAGTCCCGAGGAATATGGCGAAGTGGTATTGACGCTCAAGGTCGGCGAGGAGCGGCCCCGCAACCGCATCCTGCGCCACCTGACCGAGATCCAGTACGAGCGCAACGACGCCAACTTTATTCGCGGGCGCTTCCGCGTGCGCGGCGATGTGCTGGAGATCTTCCCGGCATACGAAGATGTGGCTGTGCGCGTCGAGTTCTTCGGCGACGAAATCGAGCGTATGACCGAGATTGATCCGCTGACCGGCGAGGTGCTCGGCCAGCGCCAGCGGCTCGACATCTACCCGGCCAAACACTGGGTAACGACGCAGCAGCGGCTTGAGAAGGCCATACAGGCGATAGAGGCCGAGCTTGAGGAGCGCCTGGCGCAACTCGAATCCGAGGGCAAGATCCTGGAGGCCGCACGGCTCAAGCAGCGCACCAACTTCGATATCGAGATGCTGCGCGAAACCGGCTTCTGCTCCGGCGTCGAGAACTATTCGCGCCACCTTGCCGGGCGTGCGGCGGGCGAACAGCCCTGGACGCTGCTCGATTACATGCCCGATGATTACCTGCTCGTCGTCGATGAGTCGCACGTTGCCGTGCCGCAGGTTCGCGGCATGTTCGCCGGTGATCGCTCGCGCAAACAGGTGCTCGTCGACTATGGCTTCCGCCTCCCCTCCGCCCTCGACAACCGGCCATTGACCTTCTCAGAGTTCGAGCAGGAGATCAACCAGGCGCTCTTTGTCTCGGCCACGCCAGGCCCCTACGAATACGAGCACAGCCAGGCCATCGTCGAGCAGCTTATTCGTCCAACGGGCCTCATCGATCCCGAAATCAGCGTGCGCCCGACCAGAGGCCAGATCGACGATCTGATCGCCGAGATCCGCAAACGCGTCGAGAAGGGCCAGCGCGTGCTGGTGACGACGCTCACGAAGAAGATGGCCGAGGACCTGGCCGACTACCTGCAAGAGCTTAACATCAAAGTTCATTACCTGCATTCGGAGATCGAAACCATCGAACGCGTCGAGATCTTGCGCGACCTGCGCCTGGGCGTGTACGATGTGGTGGTGGGTATCAACCTGCTGCGTGAGGGACTTGATCTACCGGAGGTCTCGCTGGTGGCTATTCTGGATGCCGATAAAGAGGGCTTCCTGCGGTCAGAGGGATCGCTGATCCAGATGATCGGGCGCGCGGCTCGTCACGTCGAGGGCAGCGTCATCATGTACGCCGATACGGTGACGCATTCGATGCAGCGCGCCATCGATGAGACGAACCGCCGCCGCAAGCTTCAGATGGCCTTCAACGAGCGCCATCATATTACGCCGCGCGGCATCAAGAAAGAGGTCAAGACGCTCTCCGAACGCATCAAGGCGATGAGCGGGGCGAATATCGAGGAGCAGGATGGCAGGGCCGTCGCGATTGCCCTGGCCGGTATCCCCAAAGAAGATGCCCTGCGCCTGATCCGCGATCTGGAATCGCAAATGCGCACGGCGGCCAGACAATTAGAGTTCGAGAAGGCGGCGCAGTTGCGCGACCAGATCATCGAGATCCGAAGATCTATGATTGAATAGAATGTTCTCGTGGGCCGACCTCTGGCCGGCCCACGAGAACATTCTATTCAATCAAAAAAAATTTCACCCTTTACGAAAGGTTTTTTTTTGATGCCTCATCAACATGATATAAACCATCATGAGCCGGCGCAGAGCGACTATCTGAGCGGGCCGCGCATCCTGCCCCGGCGCGTGCGCCCCGATATGACCGTAGCTGAACTGATCGATGAGCAGTTCCAGGCGTATAACGCGGCGCGCCTCAATGAAGCGGCACGGCTCTACGTCGAAAAGATGCTCGCGCCCGAGCAAGATGTCACCGTCGGGCTGACGATGGCCGGTGCGCTGACGCCGGCGGGCCTGGGCGGCTGCATTCTCACGCTGATGGAGTATGGCTTTATCGATTTCATCATCAGTACGGGCGCCAACCTCTATCACGATATGCACTACGCGCTGGCGATGTCGCTGCATAGGGGCGACTTTCGCCTGGATGATACGAAGCTCCAGGAAGAGGGCGTCATCCGCATTTACGATATCCTCTTTGAGGATAAAGTTTTGCTGGACACCGACGCCTTCGTGCGCGAGTGCCTCAAAAGCTTGCCCAACCGGCCCATCTCGACATCAGAGCTGCATCATCACCTCGGCACGCAGTTGCTCAGAGCGGGCGTGCAGCCGGAATACTCGGTGCTGGCGCAGGCAGCGGCATGGAACGTTCCCATCTATACTTCCTCGCCAGGAGATTCGTCGATTGGCATGAACGTCGCCCGTCACGCGCTCGACGGCAGCCTGCTCACGCTCGATCCTCTGGCCGACGTGAACGAGACGACGGCCATTGTGCAGCATGCCACGCGCAACGGCGTGATTATCCTCGGCGGTGGCAGCCCCAAGAATTTCTATTTGCAGACGCAGCCGCAGCTCTGGGAGGTGCTCGGCATCAACAAGGGAGGCCACGACTACTTCATTCAGATCACTGCCGACGCACCGCACTGGGGCGGCCTTTCGGGCGCGACGCCTTCGGAGGCAGTTTCGTGGGGCAAGATCAAGCCGGACCAGTTACGCGATACCGTCGTGGTCTACGGCGACTCCACTATCGCGCTGCCGCTGCTGACCGCGTATGCTGTGAGCAGGGCGCGGCCACGCCCGCGCCGCGAACTCTTCGCCAGGCGCGAAGAGTTGCTCAAAGAACTCAAAGCAGCCTACGAGAGCGGGAAAAAAGCTCGACCTTAATAGCATTTTCCACCTAATGAAAAGCCGGTGCCTGCCTATTAGGTGGAGCGCCGGCTGACATTTAGGTAGACAACGCATTTGCTTTTAGGTGGAGCGAGCGCTGACATTTAGGTGGAAAGGACCTGCTCGTTGGATGGCAGAAGCGGATTTTCCTTTGCATTAGCTTGACAACCTAATATATAATATCATCCTGTGTGCCAATGATTGCACACAGATGAAAGCGCGCCTGGTTGCAGCCCGCTAGCAACCAGCGCGCCATACAAGCTATGTTCGAAGGAGGAAGCTACAATGCTTGTCCACTTGATGTTGGAACTCTACCACGTTGATCGCCAGATCTTGAGCGATGAGCCGCTGATCCGCCGCGTTCTGGATGAATATCCCGCTCGCATCGGTATGGAGAAGGTGAGTCCGGTACATCTGTACGATATTCAAACCTCCAATCCCTTAGATGATGGCATGTCCGGCTTCGTGGTCATTGCCCAGAGCCATGTCAGCCTGCACGCCTGGCCCGAGTACGGCGAAGTCGATATCGACATCTGCTCCTGCAAGGAGTTCAGCCAGGAGGACGCTATCGCCTTTGCTAAAGAGATGTTCCAGACCGAGGATGTCGAAGCGCATTTCGTGGTCCGCGCGAATCGATCTCTGCGCCCGAATACGCCCGATCCGGCACGCTACGAAGCCGCCCTGGCCGAACGTTTAGCAAAAACGGGGGTGCGCTAAGGGCAAGAAGAAAAAAGCGAAGTGTGCCTTCGCTTCGGCGCTGACCGATAACGGAGGGTGAGGCGCGGTCCGGTCCAACTGGATGCAGCTTCACTCTCCATTTTATTTCTACGAGAAGCCGGGATATCGTACACTGAAAAGGCATATGGTGGTTGATTTATGAACGCAATAGGAGAAGTGATGATGCAACGGCTGTCTCGATGTTAGTCGTTACATTCCATTATCCCGAAAGAGAGTCTTTGGCTATATGAAAGATTCGCTTGTAACCCAATTTGGCGCGCCCGATGCTCCATACTGCGATCCAGAGCGAGCACGTGTGACGATCATTCCGGCGCCGCTCGAATATAGCGTTTGCTATATGAAAGGCACGGAGCACGGACCGCAGGCGATCCTCGACGCATCGAGCCAGATGGAACTCTATGACGAGGAGCTTGACTGCTGCCCCATCGAGATCGGGATCCATACTCGTCCCGCGCTCGACTATCATGGCATGGATCATGCCGCCGCGCTCCAGGCCACCGGAGACGCGGTGCGCGAGGCGCTACAGCGCGGGCAATTGCCCTTTACGCTTGGCGGCGAGCACTCGCTTTCCGCTCCAGCTATCGCTGCTGTACGCGAACGGTATCCCGATCTGACCGTGGTACATATCGATGCTCATGGAGATCTGCGCGATCAGTTTGAGGGCACGCCCCTTTCGCATGCCTGCATCGAGCGGCGCGTCGTCGATATGGGCATCCCCCTGCTGGAAATCGGCGTTCGCAGCATCAGCCCCGAAGAGGCCGCGTTCCTGAAGACAGGGCCAGATGTGGCTATCGTCTATGCTCACGATATGGCGCGGGGCCGCGCTACTGTTCCCTGGGAACGTCTGGGAGTGCATACCTACCTTACCCTGGACCTCGATGCTATCGATCCCGCCGAAATGCCAGCCGTGGGCACGCCGGAGCCGGGCGGCCTTTCCTGGTATCAGACGCTCGATCTGCTGCGCGAAATCTTCCGGCGCACCACGGTTGTCGGCATGGATGTCGTCGAACTCTGCCCTATGCCCGGCCAGACGCGGGCTGATTTCCTTGCGGCAAAGCTTGTCTATAAGATGATCGGCTACCGCTGGTTTGGGCAGCGTTGACTTTAGCGATCTCTTTTACTCGGGCAAATGCGCTACTGCTTCGATTTCGATCAGGAGTTCCGGGAGGGCCAGTTTGCGTACTTCTACAAGCGTGCTCGCGGGCGGGTGTTCAAGTTAACGCCTGTGGGACCTGCCTCCGTCTTTTCCTCCCAGATCTATAATATAGACAGAGAGACATAAGGCCAGCCCGGCAAGAGGCATAGACAAGATGCGAAGGCGATGCTTAGAATAACGCGTGGAGCGACAACTTATATATTGCAGGCGATAGCGTATCTCGCACTTCTGAGCATGCTGCTCGCTGGCTGCAATGCGCCCGCAGCCGCGACCACCGGCGGCGCGCATAAGACCACTTTTCAGACTTCATCCCACCAATCGATCTTCTATAGCACGGATCCGCACGACGTACTCATACGCACATTTTATGGCGGCGGCCTCCAGGGCACACTGGAGTTTGGGCCGCAGGTGAGCGTCTACGGTGACGGAACGTATATTTTAAACCTCGACCAGGAGGGGAAACTGGATAGCGCCGCGCTGCAACAATTGCTCTCCATGCTGGTAGGTAACGATGGCCTGCTCAGCTTCACGCGCCGCCAGTTCGCCGATATTCCAGATCAGGATGCCACGTTTTTAGAATTGTCGCTTAACGGCAAGCGCGAAGAATTGATGTATGGCTCATTCGGCAACATGCGGGAGAGCGCGCAGGATATGGATGAATACCGCCGTCTGGGCCAGGCGTTGAGCACGATCATGACGGCTCTCAAGGGGCCAACACAGCCCTATCGCAGCGATGCTACCGCGCTGCTGGTGCGCCAGATGTTCAGCCCCGACCTGAGCCGCCCAATCCCTACCTGGTCGCTACCCGACTTCACGCTCGCTCAGGCCGCCGTCTATGAGTGCGGCGTTATCCCACCCGACGAGGTGGGCCTTAACCCTGAGACGGCCTGCCTCAAATATACCATTCCCCAGCACGCGATCCTGCTCACCCAGGTGCAGGCGCGTGCTATCCAGGCGCAATTAAAGGGATCACAGGGCACTTTCACCGAAGGAGGGCTGTATTATTCCGTTATGCTGCGCCCCCTGCTCCCCGACGAACAGGCGACGAAGGCGCTGGCAATGTTCGGCAGCGCGCAGGAGGGATATAGCGGTGTGCCCCTGCTGACAAATGGAAAGGTTCCTCCGGTGCCAGCGACAACGCCTTCATCATAAGCAACTTTCCCGTGCGTGGCCGCGCGATTGATCGCGCTCGTCTGGCCTGTGAAGGGGATTGATGGTGCGATCAATCGCGCGGCCACGTCCATCTATCATCACCGGACAGTTTTTCAAGCTTTATAAAAGCTCGCCACTTCTCGCCGAATGTGGTATACTATTGCAGGCGCGCCCCTCCTCTTATCGCCTGAAGATATGGCGCGCCACGTTTTCCAGTGCATACTCACGAAACCTGTTCAAGAATAAACAGGGTATTGCCAGACACCACCATCTCGCGTATGCCGGTAGGAGCCTGCTTACGAGGGCGCAGGTGTAGCAGCCGTTCAA
This sequence comes from Ktedonobacteraceae bacterium, assembly GCA_035294325.1. Lineage (GTDB taxonomy): Bacteria > Chloroflexota > Ktedonobacteria > Ktedonobacterales > Ktedonobacteraceae > DATGLE01. Next base: position 6,672 of record DATGLE010000221.1, read on the forward strand.
AAAACGGCTGAGGATTGAAACAAACAAGCAAACCAGAGTAGGTGCGGAACGACTGAGGGGAGGAAGTACAAGGATCTTGCCGATCCAACCACTACCTGGACAGTAGAATCCCCCAAATGTGAAAGGAAACATGACCAGAGAATTCAATACGCATCGGCGAAATAACTCGCCCTTGCCGCCTCGCAACAGGCCATCAGGTCGCTACAACGAAACGCGACCTCCACAACGCCCTGGCCGCCATCGCCTCAGTCGCGCGGAGGTAGATCGTGGATGGGAATCCGGGGCGCAATTCAATCACGCAGATTACCGTCCCCGCAATGGGAACGGGCAGGCATCGCCCAACAACAGGCGCAATTACCAGTCACCGGCGCATCCCTCTTCCTCCCCCAATGCTTCCGGTAACTACAGGTCTCAGGGTAATCAGGGCAGGTCTTATGATAACCGTCGCGAAGGCTACCAGGGCAGCCAGCCGCGCGATAGATTTGCTGGCCCCGGCAGGTACAGCTCCGATGAGCGGCGTTTTCGTGACGAACCCGGCAGGTACAGCTCCGATGAGCGGCGTTTTCGTGGCGAGCGCGGCCAGTCGCCAGATAGCCGGGGCCACAATGCCGGGCGAGACAGTCGCCCACCGCGCGAATTTGATCGGGGCGCGCCACGCCCCTATGAGCGCGGCGGGAACAGGTCATCTGGTCAGAGTCGTCCACCGATACGCAATGCGCAGAGGCCCGCGCCGCCGCGCCGCCCGCAGCGCTTCACGGAGCAATTTGAGGGCGACTACGAGCGTTTCAGCGACGACGAGGATGACATTCCCTACCCATCCCCGCGACCTTCCGGCAGGCCCTTCCGTGGCGAGCGCGTCCATCGTGCATCCCACGCGCAAGCGCCAGGGGAGCGACATGTCACACGCCTGCCTGATGGGCGCGTGCTCAAAGGTCCTCGCCCCGTACAGCGCAGAGATGCCGAGTTCTGGACGGAGATAGCCGAGGATACCGAGGAACTGCTGGGAAATGTGCATACGCCTGTTCCACCTCGGCATGGAGGGAAGCACGCAACCGGAAAGGCGGAGCGCAAGAAGAATAGCGCTCCGCGCTCAACCGCGCGAGCAAAGGCGGTGCCAGCAGATGGCGCTCCGCGCCCCTTGAGCGCTTACAGAAAGGCCGGATCTGCCGGACGCGGAGCGCGCGCCACCGGCTCCAGGCTGCCACAGCGCCGTTTCAGGGGATCAGCACATTAAAGGTTTTTTGCCGCCTGTGGCGGCTTGCCTGTTGATAGTGGGTGCTGCCAGGGCGGCCGCAGGCCGCTCTGGCAGCACCCACTATCAACGACAGCGAAGCGCCGCAGGCGCCGAGCCGTCTGGCAAAAAGGTGTTTCATTATGCTCTATCCAGGCTACCTTAATCTCTATGAAAGTGGTGAATTAGCGCAGCGCGCCACAGCCGCGTGGGAAATCCTGCGAAGCTGCACCATCTGCCCACAAAATTGCCGCTGCAACCGCATCGCCGGCAAAACGGGCGTCTGCCACTCCGGCACCGAGGCTATCGTCGCCTCGTGGAATGTACATCGACGCGAGGAGCCACCCATCAGCGGAACGCGCGGGGCAGGAACGATCTTCTTCGGCTATTGCCAGGCCCGCTGTACGTATTGCCAGAACTACTCGCTCAGCCAGGGAGGACTGGGCCACCGCGTCGGACCGGAAAGACTGGCCGATATGATGCTCTACCTCCAGAAAAAACGCTGCCACAATCTGGACCTCGTTACGCCGACGCACTTCGTTCCCCAGATCCTGGCCGCGCTCGTCATCGCCTGTGGCAAAGGGCTGCGCCTTCCCATTGTCTACAATTGCGCGGGCTACGAGAATATGGAGACGCTCAGGCTGCTGGACGGCGTGGTGGACATTTATTTGCCCGACGCCAAATATTCCGATAATAAAAATGCCCTGCGCACCTCAAAAATGCCGCGCTACGTCGATCACAACCAGCAGTCGCTGCGCGAAATGTATCGCCAGGTGGGACCGCTCCAACTCGATGAGGAGGGCATCGCGCGGCGCGGCCTGCTGATCCGCCATCTCGTCATGCCGCAAGATATCTCCGGCACGCGCGAAGTGCTGCGCTGGATAGCAAACGAACTGGGGCCTGACACGCCAATCAGCCTGATGGATCAGTACTTTCCGGCATGGAAAGCTGTGAACGATCCCGTGCTGAACCGGCGCCTGAGCTGGGCCGAGTATCGCACGGCGCTCGACGCGCTCGACGAGTTTGACTTCACCAGCGGCTATGTGCAGGAGGATCTGGTAGAAGTAGACGTAACGGCAGAGATATAAAGAGCGCCCGGCAGGTCTGAATTATGTCATCCTGAGTGGCGGCCAGGGATCCGATTCTGAGGTCACGCAGATCCTGCGCTGCCACTCAGGATGACATGTCTGGACCTGAGGTTAACGCCGGTGAGGGGACACCCGCTTGCATACCGGCTATTCGCCCACATGGACAGAGCGCGTTATAATCTAACAGGGGGAAAGCTTCTCATACGGGATAAAGTGTCCATGTAAGGGAGGCGATTTTTCTCATCATTGCCAGGCGGATGCTCTGGTTCGTGCCAGCAGGTAGACGAAATGGAGAATTTCTCTATGAACACTACGGCCACTTTGAGCCGACTTTTTGCCAGTATCCAGGGCGATCTCGATCAGGTCGATAAAACCTTTCAGGAGCGAGCAACCTCTGGACTTGACATTCTCAATTCCGCTTCGATGCATGCTCTCGGATCGCCAGGGAAGCGCCTTAGAACAGCTATTACTCTGTTATCGGGAAAGCTGAACAACTATCGCTTTGATAAGCTGCTTCCCCTGAGCGTCGCGTTTGAGATGGTCCATCTGGCAACGCTTATTCATGATGATATCGTAGACGAGGCGGCAACGCGGCGTGGCAACCCGACGGTAAACGCTGTATGGGGCGATAAGATCGCTATTCTGCTTGGCGACTATTACTTCGCCAAGACCGCTGGCCTCATCGCCGATATCAACGATAACCGCATCGATCACCTCTTCTCGGACACGGTGGCGATTGTCTGTGAAGGCACGATCATGGAGATGATGACGGCGGGCCGCATCGACCTCACTATTGAGGCATACTACGAAAAGATCAAGCATAAGACAGCCTGCCTCATCGCGGCCTGTAGCAAAGGCGGGGCCATCGTCAGCGAGGCGTCCGACGAAGAAATCGCGCTGCTGCACGACTATGGCATGAATCTCGGCATCGCTTTCCAGATTATTGACGACATTCTGGACTATACCCAGGATCAATCCACCATCGGCAAGCCCGCCGGCAACGATCTGCGTCAGGGCATGGTCACGCTTCCCTTGATCTACGCCTTGCAGGCACCAGGGCAGAATGGGCACTACCAGCGCGTACAGAGTGTGCTCAATGGAACACTGCGCGACGAAGAAGATATACAGCCTGTCATTGATTGGGTGACGAACAACGGCATCAAAAATGCCCTGGCGGACGCTGATCGCTACGCACGTAGAGCGCGCGAAGCCCTGCACTGCTTCCCGGCTTCGCCAGATCGCGATATTCTGGATCAGCTTATCGACTTTGTGATAGCGCGCAGGCAGTAGAGGTCAGGGTTTGACAATGAGCCAAAGAGTATCCTGGGAAGAGAAGTTCCGCGAGACGGGTGGAAAGCGTCCCTACGTTCAGCGCCTCTTCGGACGCATCGCCCGCATCTACGATCCCATGAATCGCCTGATGAGCTTCGGTCTTGATGGCTACTGGCGCGAACGAGCCGCGCGCTATCTGGCATTGGGAACCGGCGAGACCGGCCTTGACCTGGGCGTTGGCACCGCCGACCTTTCCATTGCCGTTATCCGCCGTTCAGGTCCGGGCACGCGCATGATTGGCATCGACATCACCCCTGAAATGCTGGAGCAGGGACGCGCGAAGCTGGCGCGCCTGGGCCTTGAGGACCGCATCGATCTGCGGCTCGGAGATGCCGAGCATATCGATCTGCCCGACAACAGCGTTGACGGCTGCTGCTCAGCCTTCACGGTACGCAACCTGACGGACATCGAACAGGGCTTCCGCGAGATGCTGCGCGTTGTACGTCCTGGCGGGCGCGTGGTCTGCCTGGAGATCAGCCATCCCCCTGGCAAAATCTTCGGCACCCTCTTTCACTGGTACTTTTACCGGCTCGCGCCGCTTTTCGGCAGTATCATCGGCAAGGCATTTGAAGAATACCAGTATCTGCCGAACTCGCTCACGCACTTTCCCGACGCACCCCAACTCCAGGCGATCATGGAGCGGGCAGGGTGGAGCGATGTGCGCTTCTACCGGCTCAGCGCGGGCATCGTAGCGCTGCACGTGGGAACCAAAAGAGCGAGCGAATAACGCTGCTTAGCTATCCCGTTACTCTTTAGAAGAAGCCTCCGGGATGTGAGGGAGAAAAATTTGTCTGTCCCTGGCATGGAGCCGAATACTCCCGTGCTGATGGGCGCAGAATCAGCGGGCCTGTTCGCCAGGATGCTCGCCTCATGGTTTTACCAACCCGCATCGAGGATAACGTATTAACCTATGTGTATGGGGAATGAGGAACGGCCATATATAGTCTTCCTGACAGCGACCCGCTGTCAGGAAGACTATATATGGCCGTTATTATAATCTCTTGATGGCGGACGTTTTTATAGCAAGCCCCGGCTAAACGCCACCACGAGGATCAGGCAGACGATGATTCCGGCGAGCCACCAGAACGAAATCTGGGCATCATTGCTCGGCTCCAGCGGCGGCAAATCCTCCGGGGCAGGCAGCAGGAGGCGGCGCTCCTGCGCTTCATCATCAAGCACCGAGGCCATCATGCCAGGCAACAACTGCTCAACGCCGCCGGGAGTGCCCTGTACCCCCTGCGCCAGCGGATTCGGCATGGAAGGCGCGGGACGCTGCGCGGCTGTACCGGGGAATGATGCCCCTCTCTGGGCGACGCTGCCGCTTACTGACCGCATCGACAGCAATTCCTGGCGCAGTTCGGCAGGCCGCTGATAGCGCTGGCTGGCAATAGGACGCAGCCCTTTGGAGAGGATTGCGTCAAGTTGTGGAGATACATTCGGGTTGAGCCGCTGCGCCTGCGGAATGCTCCCGCTGCTGGCTACGGCTGCTGGCACGCTCCCCGTCGCTACATGATAAGCGGTAGCAATAAGCGAATACAGATCCGAGCGCGTATCTACGACGCCACGCGAGAACTCGGGAGCCATATAGGGCGAGAGCCGCAAGCGATCTATGCCCGCGATAAACTGCGTGGCCCCACCGGCCAGAATGATAGAAAAGTTTGTGAGGATGTATTGTGAGCCGGAACGAACTGAGATGATATGCTCTGGTCGAATCAGGCCATGTACCAGCGGGGGCGTCTGCTGAGCTAATAGATCGAGCACTTCGGTCATTTGCAGGCAGCATTCGATGACATCCTGCTCCGGCAGCGCCCGGCCAGTGCGTCGGAGGTGCGCCAGCAGAGACTCGCCCTCAACAGGCTCAAAGACAAAGAAGTTGCGCTCCTGATCGCTAAAAGCATCCCACAGCGTCGGGATATGCGGATGCCGGCCAACCGAGGTCAGTGCCATCGTCGCCGCGCGCAGCGTGGATTGCATAATCATCGATCCGCTCTCCGGGGTTACGACCTCACAGATCATCACCCGAGCGCCCGAGCGCTGAGCGTCCTCGGCAATCCACATCGCCTCATAGGCGCCAGCCAGCCACTCCTGGCGGCTTAGCGACTCACGCAGGCGATACCGGCCATTGCGTAGCAGCGTGCCAGGCATGAGCAAAGGCGCCGCCGGGGCCTGCTCGCCGCTCCGTGATCCCATCTGAGTGGGGAACGAGACGCCCGATACCTGTGCAGCGCGCGCACGTATCCCTCCCTGCGGTATACCGTCATTCACCAGGCGACTCGGGCGCAGTGAAGAGGGCTGGCGCATCAGGTCGGGAGATGCGTAATCCAGCGGGCGTGACGGCACGCTTTTTTGCAGAGGAAGATCAGTACTGGAACCCGGCCTTTGTCCCGTATGCACTGATCCAGGCGAAGACAACGACTGAGAAGTCCTGCCCGCCGGAGCGCCATCCTCGCGCGCGGTCCCATTGGGCGAAGAGGGGCTGGCCGGACGCTGCGAATGTGGCATCGACCCGGGAAGAGATCGAGGCATCTCCACGCCCGAGGCGCGCTTCGAGCCGAGCGGTTGTGATGGGTTTGCCGGACCGCCGGCCTCTCGTTGTGGCCTGGGAAACGGAGTCGGGGGGATCTCCATCGAGATCCCGCTATTGGGTCCGGGCACTGCCTCTTTTACCTGCGATGATTGCGACTTATTCGATGCAGATGGCAGCTTTCCCGGCTGCAACTGCTGGCTCTGTGGGGTTGACTGATTACGCGCAGCCCCTCCCGAACGCCCGGGCAGGTGAACGAGAAGGCCACAGCGCGAACAAGGACTTTTACTTACATCCCACTCATTGCCACAACGTGGACACTTCATAATGTATCCCTCTCTGCTGAAATAAACCTGCGCTAGCTATAGCTTCACTACATATGCGAGGTCTTGAACAGTGAAATAAAAATAAGTTCCCCTTCGGTGTCGCCAGAACGAGTTCGTACAAATAGAAAGAGACGAGGTTAAGCGACGGCGCTGCTCTCCCCCCTGCCGTCTTCATGCCAGCAACGACAGACAAATCCCGGGGCATCCACTGCCCTCAAGACATGCGCCAGCATCAGGAAGTGCATATTTACGCACAAAGTATAGTTGAGCCGTCAGCCCGTGTCAACATCTCTACCTATTTTTGCTAGCCGGATGGTCCTGGTTATCGTACTCACTGGCACTCTCGGTTTGCGCCAGATTCCGGCCCCTGGACTGGTGCAGCGCGGCTGAACCAGTCCAGAGATACATTGAATTGTGTGAGAAAATGCGCGAAGCGTATTTTCTCACACAATTCAATGTATAAAGCGAACGCCGCAGGCGCGAGCCAGCGTCGAGAGATGAAGTTGCGAGCCGAGACGCAGCCTAACGTCGATTGCGCCCTATCGGCGCGATGCCATTGATGAACCCTTCCAGCACCTTTGCCAGATCATGGAGTTGCGTCGCCTCCACTATTGATATTTCGTGGCCCGGATGCGCCACCTGGAAGAGCAATTGCACTGCTGGATGCCTGACAGTGGCGCCCGGCTCGGTAGATGCCGATCCCAGCAGCGAGGCCCGCATGGCATCAACGCTGGCATTGACCTGCTCAAGCTGCCCAACATCGATGAAGCTGGCGGGTCTGGGCATATTCTGCCCCTGCTTTTCGGCTGCGCGGCTCATCTCCCACTGGCGGCGTGCCCTTTTGCCGGCGGAGCAGTAGCAAAATTCGGGATGCTCCGAATCAGAGTTCTGTAGTCCGGTATCATCACAAATCGGGCAGATCGGCATAGCTAACCTCCTCTTCGCCAGGGACGATTGACGTTAGCGATACTATATCATAATGGATAGACAATTGCGATACTGTTTACTCTTCTTTTTCCGCGCGCCCCTGCTCCTGTTCTCCTGCCCGATGCTCTTGCGGCATTCCCTCCTCTGGGGAAACTGGAGAAAAGGAGGGGTGCGAGGGCACCCCGCTTTCCCCTTCTCGGATAGAGAGCCTCTCGCGCACCGCAGCAGCAACGTTGCCGGCCATCTCCATAAATGCCATTGCCACCGGCGATTCCGCCATGCTCACCACGGCGGGATAGCCTTTATCGCCGCTAACTACCGCCCCGGGATCCAGAGGGATGCGCCCCAGCAGCGGCAGGTCGTCGAGCAGGGCGCGCGCCTCACGGCTGCGCGGAAAAATCTCTATATGCTCCCCACAATGTGGGCAGAGCAGGCCATCCATATTCTGCACCAGGCCCAGCGGCGGCACCTGTCCCTTCTGGAACATCGCCAGGGCCTTCGCCGTATCAACGCGCGCGATATCCTGTGGAGTCGTCACCAGCACGGCGCCGTCGAGCTGCATTTCGCGGCACAGCGTCGCCTGCGGCTCGCTCGTGCCCGGAGGAAGGTCAATAATCAGATAATCCAACCTCCCCCAATCTACGGAGAAGAGAAGCTGGCGGATCAACAGTCCCAGCACATCCGGCATAGGTGCGACGGCCTGTTCCTCGCCGATAAAAAAGCCAACCGACATGATCTTGACGCCGTAGCGCAGCAGCGGCTTGAGCTTCTTCTCCGGGTCCAGGTTCTTGCGCTCCGCCAGCGGCAGCACAGCCTGCGTCCCCTCGCTGGCCGAACGTTTGCGCACCCCCAGCATCATGGGAATGCTCGGACCATAGGCATCGCCATCGAGCAGGCCAACGTTCGCGCCCTGCTTCGCCAGCGCAACGGCCAGGTTCACGCTCACCGTTGATTTGCCAACGCCTCCCTTGCCGCTGCCCACGGCCAGCAGAGCGCCGACCTGCTCTAAACGCGTTCGTTGTGTGCGTTGCACAACTATACTCCCAACCAGATTTCTTCAAAGGTCATCACGTCGTGTAATGTAGCCAAATATAGACATTTCTTCCATAATTCGCTTCTGTCTAAGGCCATGTTCCCTCCGAAAGCAGCTATCCTTTACTCTTCAAGCCATCTGTTCACGGCTTTTTTGTACTGCATTGGGTAGGTTGCGCCGCTTGTAGCGATATCTAACACGAAGTTCTTGTTCTCAGTGGAGGATACAAGCTGTGTGAAGCCCAAGCCTTTCAGGAGGTTGGCTACGTGCCTGGTGTCGGTTTGCGCGTAGATCTTCTCGATGACGATCCCTCTTGTTCCCATGCTGATGACCTCTCTTATAAGCTCCGAAATGAGTCGAGCAGCCCAATGTCGCCGTTGAGCCTTATTTACTGATTGTAACACAACAACAGATCGGATATAGAGAAAGTAGTGTTTTCCTGGCTCGTAAATGGCTATGTCCTGTGGGCGTGTCGGCGGCTTGATTTGGGCATTCAGAATATGCAAGATTTTTTGCTCCTCAAGAGGCAGAATGAATGCACAACCGACAACTTTCCCTTCGCTTCGGAGAATGTAACCAATATCGGGATTCCGCTCTATCCATGCCGCGCGTTTTTCAATGCTAATTCTTGAGAAGTATGTTTCTAGCAGTTCTGCTATTTCCGGCATATCATGTACTGTTGCTTTGCTAAAGGTGGCAGGTTTCAAACCGAGAGCACTCTTTTTCTTCCCAGGCTTCTTGACTTTTTTGCTTATGGCAGCTAATACTTGCTCTCTGGGATAGAATGCACCTCTTTGTCTTCCCTTCGGCAAGATACTTTCTATCTGTCCTGCATTCACGCGGCGGTGAAACGTGGCCTCTGATAATCCTGCTCGTAAGAAGGCTTGTTTTGCCTCTTGTGAGGTCATCAGATCGCGCTGTTCTTCAATGTGCTTTTCAGCATTCATGTCCTACCTATCTCCCCTCAATTGGTAGCTCTATGAAGCTTATTTTACCACATTGTAGCTTGCTTTGCCAGCAACTTTCAAAAATTAACGATCAAATTATTGATAAGATAGTTATTTGAGTGTAAAATTCGTGTATTGAGAGTTCTCACGCGAGACGGAAGTTGGATAAGAGCGTAGGGAATGCTGGCCAGGCGTTGCGAGCACCTGGCCAGCGGCGAGAGCCTAGAGCGTAAAGGCTGACCTAGACTCTCTCATCAGGATGATACCTGCATAGAGAGTCTGAAGTCAAGCAAGCACAGAAAGGAAAGGCAAGATGTTAGACCAGATGCAGGTATCCCCCGTTGTTTCGCCTCTTGTGCAAGAGGAGCCGACCACGTTCATCAGCCCGATGCCCGAACAGGTCGTACTTGGGCATACCACCCTCACCAATGATTGTGAAGAGTTCTTACACGGCATCAATGGCGGTATCATGGCGTACTGCGAAATCGACTATGAGCGCACCGAAATGACTGCACAAGAACTTATGAAAGATCTCGCCGAAACTCTCCAGGATAAGAGCACGTCCCTGACCTGGTGCCTCGGTTTTATCACCGGACAGATTGCTGGATTGCTCAACCCTGATATTGCAGATACCAAAGAGCCTCAATCCTGTGTGGAGGTACTTTCTCGCAAGTGTCAGGCGCTCTATCCAGGACCCGACCACATTTCCTAGCTACATTCGGATGCTGCATCAAGCCGCAGGCATTGAGACGCTGCCGGTGGAAGTCGTGGCAACCATTTTTTAATGCGTTCGTGAAGGTGAGAAGGAAAGGAAGGCGGCCCCATGCAACTGACAGAGCAGCACGTGATCGGGCGCGATGATCCGCGCTACAGCGTGATCGATGAGGCTGCCTTCAAGTCGAAGAACTTGTACAATGCTGCCAACTACGAGTACCGGCAAGCGTTCTTTCACGAAGACAAGTATCTCACCTACAATCAAGTCCAGAAGCGCATGCAGTCGCATGAAGCATACAAGGCACTTCCAGCCAAAGTGAGCCAGCAAATTTTGATGGTGCTCGACAACAATTGGAAATCCTTCCGTGAAGGGCTAGCCGCCTACAACGAAGACCCTTCTAAGTTCATGGAGCGCCCGCGCCCACCCAAATACAAGCACAAGACAGAGGGCAGGAATATCCTCATTTACACGATCCAGGCTCTACAAGGAGGTCAGAGCAAAAAGGGCATACAAGGACGTATTCGACCATCGGGACTGCCTATCACGATCAAGACCCAACAGCAAGCGATCAATCAAGTTCGCATCGTCCCCCGCAACGGCTATTACGTCGTTGAAGTCATTTACACCAAAGCCCCCGTCCAGGCACACGTTGATCCTTCATTTTGCGTTGCCATTGATCTTGGTGTCACCAATTTAGCGGCGATAACTTCAAACCGTGCGGGCTTCATCCCGCAATTGGTTAATGGTCGCCCGCTCAAAGCCATCAATCAGTGGTACAACAAGCGCATGAAAGAGCTAGTTCTGTGCCTTCCCAAAGAGGACTGCGAGCGTGTCACCAAGCAGATGGAGCGCATCACCAATAAGCGCAATCGTCGGGTGAATCACTACCTGCATGCTGCCAGCAAGGCTATTATTGATTTTCTGGTCAAGCAGGGGATAGGCACGATCATTATTGGGAAAAATCCGTTCTGGAAGCAGGAAGTATGCATGGGCAAGCGGAATAACCAGAACTTCGTGCAAATCCCACATGCGCGCTTTATCGACATGCTCACGTACAAAGCGGCACTCGTTGGTATCCAGGTGGAGATCCAGGAAGAGAGCTATACGAGTCAGGCAAGCTTTCTGGACCTTGATCCCATGCCAGCCTATGATCCTGAGTGCCAGGGCAAGTCTATCTTCAGTGGGAAGCGGATCGGCAAGAGGAACCGCCTGTACCGTACCAGAGACGGACAGATCATCTGCGCCGATGTGAACGGTTCGTATAACATCTTGCGCAAACGTAAGCCTGATGCGTTTAACGCAGAGGGAATAGCGGCCTATGTAGTTCAGCCCTTACGGTTAGCCATAGCCGTATAAATCAAACAAAGGCGTGGTGTCCATAGATGTCCACATTCTTTGGAACTATACGAGCAATTGCGGCGCCTGACAAGACAGAAGCATTCCCGCCAACCTTGTCATGAAAGCGCCTCTCCGCATATACTGAAGAGAAGCACAACGCATTACTACATTAGATCAGGAGAATACATGTACCGCCTTCTCGCGCTGGACCTCGACGGAACCCTGCTCACGCCTCAGCATACCATTTCGGAGCGCACCTATGCCGCGCTGCAAAAAGCTGTCACAGCCGGCATGGCGCTCGTTGTGGCAACGGGGCAGACGCTCGATGTCCTGCGCGCTGTGTGCGCCCAACTACCGCTGGAGGCGCCACAGATCATCTATAATGGAGCGATCATCGCCGATATACGCAATGGGGCCATACTGCACGAGCAGCTCGTACCGCCAGAACACATTCTATCCGCCCTGGCGTTGATCCACAACTTCGGCCTGCATGGCGTCTATCACACGCGCGGGCGCGTCTACGTCGATCAGGGAACGCCCAATGCCCGCCAATGGTACCGCCCGCCCGTTCCCCCGGCTATCGAGGTTGACGATGTAGCCAGCCTCTATCCCGAACCATGCGTCAAGCTGGTGGGCGCTGGTGAGCCGGCCACGCTGCGCGAGAAACGGCTGGAACTGGAGCGCCTGCTCTCCGGTAAGCTTTACGTAACGCAGGCGTCGCGCGAACTCATAGAGTTCCTGCACCCGCAGGTCTCGAAGGGACGCGCGCTCCAGACCGTTACCGCTATGCTGGGCCTCGCGCCCGCCGAGGTTGTCGCCATCGGCGACAATCACAACGACATCGGCATGTTGCGCTTCGCCGGTCTCGGCATCGCCATGGGCAACGCACACGATGAGGTGAAAGCGGAGGCCGACTATGTGACGCTGCGTAACAGCGAGGATGGTGTTGCAGCAGCCATCGAAGAGAAGGTATTGCCTTATTTATCTTGAATATCGAGGAATATCATGGCTCAACACGATCAAGCATCACCATTGAATATCGAGACGCTGCTCGTACACGGAGGGAGACGCCGGTATACGAGCAGTGGCAGCGGCACGCCTACCGTTCCGCCCATTCACGCCAGCACAACCTATCTGCACGACACGACGGAGGCGCTGGACCAGGCTTTCAGCGGCGCGACGCCCGGCGGAGAGCCGGCCTTCGTCTACGCGCGGCAGGGCAACCCCAACGCCTGCGCCCTGGAAGAGGCTCTGGCGCGGATCGAGGGTGGCGTCGGCGCGGTTGCCTTCGGCTCCGGCATGGGAGCCATTCACGCGGCGCTGCTGGCAGCGGGCCTGGCGCCAGGAACGAAAATCGTGGCCTCACAGGACCTCTACGGGCCAACGATCAGCCTGCTGCGCAAGGTCTTCATGCCAGCGGGCGTCACCGTCGTTTTAAGCGACCTCTGCCGCCCCGACGTTGCCGACTTTATTCGCGCCGAGGAGCCGGACGTTATTTATGCAGAAACCTTCTCCAACCCGCTCGTCAAGGTGGTTGACCTGGATGCCATCAGCGAGGCGGCGCGCGAGGTCGGCGCGGTGACGCTCGTTGATAGCACATTTACCACACCCTATCTCGTTCGCCCCATCGAGCACGGCTTCGATATCGTCATCCACAGCGCGACCAAATATATCAGCGGACACGGCGACAGCACCGGCGGAGTCGCCATCAGCGCGAAGAACGCGCTGCTCGACAGCCTGCGCAGCTATGGGATTATGCTCGGCGCTATGCTCAGCCCCTTCGAGGCGCATCTCATGCTGCGCGGCCTGCGCACCCTCTCGCTGCGCATGGAGCGGCACTGTAGCAACGCGCTGCAAGTGGCGCGCTTCCTGCAACAGCATCCGCAGGTCGCGCGCGTCCACTATCCGGGCCTGCCCGATCACCCGCAGCACGCGGTTGCCAGCAGGCTGCTCGACGACGAGCGCTATGGCGGGCTGCTGGCCTTTGAGATCAGGGAGCAAACGCGCGCGGCGGCTTATCGCTTCATGGATCACCTGCAACTCTGCCTGCCTGCTACTACGCTCGGCGACATCTTTTCTCTGGTGAGCTACCCGCCCATCTCCTCGCACCGCACGTTGACACAGGCGGATCTGCAAGCTATGGGCATTACGGAGGGCTGTATCAGGCTATCGGTAGGCATCGAATATGTCGACGATATCATTCGGGATCTGGACCAGGCGCTAAAATAATAATACACAACAAAACGGGCGCTTGAGCGCCCGTTTTGTTGTGTATTATTATTTTGTATGCCTGATATATTTGCCGCCGGGCACCCTGTCTTCGGCCTCGCCGCCTTCCGCGGAAGCCATCACCCGCAGGAGTGCGGCCTTTGGATCGACAACCAGATCGTTAATCACCGAACGCACTCCCGGAAAGTTGCGCGCGATCTCCGTGGCCGCGGCCTTCTGCTCTTCGTTATGAACGGCGCCGCTCAAGCGCACGACGCCCAGGCGCGGGTAGATGCCAATCGGCAGATCGCGCGTGCGCGGATCTTTCGCCAGGGCCGAGGCGAGGTCGCTGGCAAGGCTATCATCTCCTACCAGATTGTTCCTGATCTCCAATAGCCCCCGCACGCCTGATGCCTGGTCCTGCACGATATCGGCCCGCAGCGAGCTGGAAATATTGCCGTCGAGATAGAGCACGCCGTCCAGCACACGAATCTTCATTCCCTCGAAGTCCACATGCAGCGGCGTCAGGTCAAAGAGGATATCTTCAACCTCTTGCTGCAACTCATCGTCGGGACGATAGGGGGGCAGCGTCTGCAAGACCGATTCTGGAATCGAGACCATAACCAGTCCCTTTTCCAGCTTCGCCACACCCTCCTGCCGGATCAAGACATCCTGCCCACGGCGCAAATTACGGACGATGAGATAAGCAAGCGCGCCGTTCTCAGGGTGTACTGCAACCAGCGTCAGCGTGCCCTTCACGCCGGTATCGGCATGCTGAACCACGCTCCTACCGTCGAGCAGCGCACCCCCCGGCTCCTGCTGGCTCGCCGCAGCCAGGTCGCTGCGTGAAATACTCAGGTTTACGCCATCGCTAGAAGCATCGGTAACGGTATCATAAGGTACATAGAGCGTCTTGCCAAAGATACGGCCCTGCTTCACGCCGATATGAGCCAGACGCTGGCTCGCCGGATCAAAGCTTACACGCGTGAGAATACCATCTTCTCCATCGGAGCAAAAGACCTTGCTGCCAAAATGGAACTTTTGCATCTGAGAAATTAACGTTGTTTTTTCCATACCTGCCCAGCCTTATCGCGCAAAATCTGGTAGACATAACACGGTAAATGTGCCACATCCCTCTTATAAAAAGTGTAGCATGTTCCCTTTACCTCTGACAAGCAGCCAGGAATCTTGCCAGGGCAATTTAATGCTCCCCACGCCACGCCCAGAAAGGAAGAGTTTGGGCTGGGACACCCCGCGCCCCGCAAGGGGGCGGCCGCCCCCTTGACCCCCGCTTCTGGCGAGCATTACATAGCCCTGGAATCTTGCCGAGTGCGCGTCTTTTTTTGCACTCGTCGCCACCTTCGGTGGCTCTCAGGAGGGAAAAGGGCAGGCGTCCGCTGGACACCTGCCCTTTTCCCTCCTGGGCGAAGCGCCGCAGGCGCTGAGATGTGAAAGAAAGGATAGAAAATCTTGCTATCTGATTGCATTTGAGCTATCATTGCAATATCACAACTATTATAAAATTGCAAGCATTCGAGAGGAGAGATACATCATCAGCCACGACTATAACCCTGAAGCGCTGGCTCGGAACCTCATCGCGTTCCGGCGCATACTCTGGCGCGAGATGATCCGCAGCACTGTCAAGGACTCGAGCGAATTTGACATATCGCTGCTCCAGTTTCTCACACTGTTTCTACTCATCACTGAGAGCGAGATGACGGTCAAACGTGTGGCCGCACTGCTTGGGCGTTCCGAATCGGCAACCAGTCGCATGCTCGATCAACTGGTGGCGCGCGGACTGGTCTGCCGCCGTGAGGGCGAGCGTGATCGCAGGGTGAAGCGCGTCTCCCTCAGTGAGAACGGGCGCTCCTTTGTCGCCGCACTCGAACAGAAACGAGCGGCGACCCAGATAATGGTCATGAAATATCTCTCGCCTGAAGAGAGAGCGGTTGTTGCGCAAGCCATGCAGTTGCTCGCCGACGCCGCAAGGAGGCATGCAGGTGAACATACAGAATCAGAAACAACCGGGACGGAGCACACGGACGAGTAGCTTACCATTCGTTCTCCCACTGAGCGCTATCGATGCCAGCCTCCTGCCCGGCGTCGGAGGCAAGGCTGCCAACCTGGGCGAGATGCTGCGAGCCGGGCTGCCGGTGCCCGAAGGCTTCTGCGTCACCACAGCGGCTTACCAGCTCGCCAGCCAGCAGGCCAATCTCGAACCTATGCTCGATGCGCTCGCCGCAACAGAGGCAGGAGATAGCGCATGCCTGGAGCGCTATGCCGCCGAGATACGTGACGCTCTGCTCAAAGTCCCGATGCCCCCGGCCATCGCCGACGCTATCCGCGAAGCCTATCGCGAGCCAGTTGCCGTGGCCGTGCGCTCCTCCGCTACCGCCGAAGACCTGCCTTTCGCCAGCTTCGCCGGCCAGCAGGATACCTACCTCAACATCATCGGGATCGATGCGCTGCTGGATGCCGTGCGGCGCTGCTGGGCTTCTTTGTGGACCCCGCGCGCGGTCAGTTATCGCGCCAGCAATCACATCGATGCGCGCAGCGTGTACCTGGCGGTGGTGGTCCAGCGCATGGTCAACGCGAGCGTCGCGGGCGTCCTCTTCACGGCCAATCCGCTCACCGGGCGCCGTCACCAGGCCGTCATCGACGCGAACCCTGGCCTGGGTGAAGCAGTAGTCTCCGGAGCCGTCAATCCCGATCATTTTGTAGTCAATATGGATAACGCCGAGATCGTCGAGCGCCGCCTGGGTGAGAAACGCGTGCGTATCCGCGCGCTCGCCGGCGGCGGAACGGAGCGTATCGAGTCGGAGATGCAAACCACAGAGCCATGCCTGAGCGACGAGCAGATTGTTGAACTGGCGAAGCTGGGGATGCGGACCGAAGCGCACTTCAGGAGGCCGCAGGATATCGAATGGGCCATCGATGACGCGGGCAAACTCTGGCTGACGCAGGCGCGCCCGATCACAACGCTCTTTCCGCTGCCAGCAGACGCTCCCTCTCCAGCAGACGATATTCGCCTGTACTTCTCGGTCAACGTTGCCCAGGGAGTCTACGGCCCGTTCACGCCGATGGGCATAGCTTTCTTCCGCCTGCTGGCGGGCGCCGGCGCAGCCGGGGCAGGCTTTCCCCCCCGTGATCCGCTGGCCGGTCCCGCTTTCATGAAAGAGGCTGCTCATCGCCTCTTCCTCGATCT
>DATGLE010000222.1:0-13682 GCA_035294325.1 Ktedonobacteraceae bacterium
TTTGCCATCCGGGTGCCGCTCAAACGCATGGGTCGCCCAGAGGAAGTGGCAAAGGTCGCACTCTTCCTCGCTTCCTCGGACTCCTCCTTCGTTGTAGGAACGGAGATCGCTGCCGATGGTGGAACCACAGCCAATATCAGGTCTTGAAACATGAATTACTTTAAACGACAAAACCAAAGCACTTCTCTGTGTTGTCACTACAGCTTGACACGACGAGAGCCGTCATGCTGACTTGACACGATAACGGAGAGCGCAGCAACAGCAAACGACCCTCCCTACAATGTTTCTGCTGGCGAATAAGATCCGTGAGTGGAATGGTAGAATGAGAAAAATGGCAGGCAAGAGCAGCAGAGAGGAGCCAGAGCATGTCCATGTACCCTGACCACCTGGGGCCAATTCCCGAAGAAACTGCCAGAGTCGCGCGGGCTGCATGCCCAAAGGGAACCTTAGCGATGCGCCTGAGAGATGAATTCGCTGGGCTCTATCGAGATGAACAGTTTGCGCATCTTTATGTCGCCTGCGCATCGACCATCTTCGCTGGCGCACGACCTGGAGCGGCTCGGCATGGGCTATGGCCTTTCCGAAGGCTGAAAGCCCATTGGCACATGCCGACTCCAGGAGTCCAGACAAGATAAGCATATGAAACAAGCAAATGCATCATTGACTTTTCGAGAAAGGATCGTCGCCAGAAAGAGGTACAATCATGCGAAAATGGCGAATAGCAGTCAAAATAGCAGTCAAAGCCTGCTTTATCAGCAGGCAATGATGAATAAAGCCGCTTGCCAGGAGCATTGACAAGGCAGCAGTGAAAAAAGAACCCGATTGCCAACGAGAGGAGCAGCGCGGGTGCAATACAGGGCGAAGAACCCCGGCCAGACAGTCCCTCAATGCTCGCTGCGAATATAGCGCCTGATCTCCTCCTCGTTATCATAGAAATAACTGATGGCGTCATATACCTGCGCCAGGGAAAGGCGCTGGCTATGGGCGATCTCTTCCGGATCCTGCCCGCTCTGGAACATGAGGATGATATGACGCACTCCTGTATGCGTCCCCTCTATAATAGGCTCACCTTCGTAGAGCGCTGAATCGCGAACAATATGCGGATGGGCCGTGCGTTCAACAGCCATAAAAACCTCCTTTCCTCACATAGCGTCATTGTAACACATCCTTAATAATCCTACCACAGCTCGTTACATTCTGCTCAGAACTGGTGAATGATACGTCTTTACGACGAGTTTCGGCCCCCGGCGCGAGCCGTTCAGGTTCAGAGAGTGTGGCTGCGGGCGCAGACCGCAGCCACACTCTCTGAACCCTTTTGAGCGCCACAGGCGTGAGGAGTTTTACATCGTTCATAAGCTCTGCTAGCCTGCTTGTCCGAAGAGAGAGGCGACATTACTGCCGAGCTTATTCACGCAATTTTCACAATTTCCCCCATCGGCTCCATCGTCTTCCCAGGCCATACCAGCGCACTCGACTTCTCAAAAGAATGAACGAGTTTTTAGAAAAGCTTGACAACTATTAAAACCCGATGGTACAATAGCGTCAACGAAAGGAGGTGGTGTGCAGATGGATCAACGTAAACGCTGCACAGACAGCGTTATAGATTGCTGCACCTTCCAAACAGGAGGAGCGCTCGCTTAGAGCAACCTTCTCATGGCATGCGCACCGCGCATAGGCCACACGGAAAATACAGGGGCAGCATATCTGCTTGTCTGTGCAGCTTCCCCAGAGTTGGGGCAGGCAAGCCGTGCCCTGGCTCTGGGATTTTTGTACATTTATGCTATCTACTATCCTGATATCTGTTCAAGAATAATGTACCCCGGCCCGTTTGTAGTAGAACCGCACCCAGGCACTGCGTATGAATGTTGCTCATCAGGCAGGCATCAGATCACGGGCATCTTCATAGATCAGAATTTTCAGCGGAGATCGCACTAGACAGATAGAAGTGGAAGAAGCTCTGAAGGAGATAGAGACCGCCGCATTTAAGCAGTTCGACGTTAAAGCTTTACAACAGCGACTGAATACGCGTTTTTTTGGCGTTGAGAATCGCTTAGTATTTTTACCGACTGTCGATTCAACGAACACTCTGGCGATGCAACTGGCTCAGGGTGGAGCCGAGGAAGGAACGGTAGTAATTACCGATAGTCAGACGGCTGGTAAAGGCCGGTTAGGACGGCGCTGGGTAGATAGACCAGGATGTTACGCCCTCTCATCTACCGTATTACGTCCCCGTTTCCCATCCTACCTCCTCGTAATGGTTGCTTCGCTTGCTGTGGTAGACGCAATCGCCGACACCTGCGGATTGACCGCGGCGATCAAATGGCCCAACGATGTTCTTATTGGTGAGAGCAAAGTTGCCGGCATCCTGATCGAAACTGGTCATGACCGCACAGGTCGCATGGTTGCTATCATGGGTATTGGCGTCAATGTGAACGGACAGCTTTCAGAGTTCGTTGGAGATCAAGCGGAGGCGTCGTCGGTCAATCAAGGGCTGGTCGCACCTGCTACCACACTTGAGGCCGCATGCGGGCACCAGGTGAGCCGCGAAACGTTTATGGCTCACCTGCTCGGCCACATTGAAACAAGCTATCTTGCTTTGCAGCAAGAAACGTGGGATCCGGCAGAAATGACCACCGGGTCCGCCTCTCGGTTGATGCGAGAGCGATGGCGGAATCAACTTTCAACGCTTGGTCGTACCATTCAGGTGCGGCAGGGCACTGCTATCCTCAGCGGCATAGCTGAGGATGTGGATGACCACGGAGAGCTGTTACTCCGCTGTCATTCAGGAGAACGCGTCAATATTACCTGGGGAGATATTGGCTACCCCGACAGGTAGGCGACGCGATGAGCGGAAAAATGGTTTTTTGGGAGAGGATGTTCCTCTGCCCACAAAGAGGGGAAAACTGAAGATGGAGACACAGGATGTATTCCTCACCAGTGACGGGTGGCAGCGTGCATTAAGCCAGTTGGAGTTTTTGCGCACTGTCAAACGAGCCGAAGTCGCCCAGTACCTTCATGATGCAAAGGAATCGGGCGATGTGGTGGATAACGCGGCCTACGAAGATGCCAAAAACGAGCAAGCGCGCCTTGAGGGGCGTATCATGGAGCTGGAACAGCTTCTGGCGAAGGCCAAGCTCATTGACCATGTGCGAACAGATACAGTTTCGCTTGGCTCGGTGGTCCACCTTGTCACGAGCGAGGGCCGTGAGTGCCGCTACACCCTGGTCGGAGCATTTGAGGCCAATCCTAGCGCGGGGCGCATTTCTAACGAGTCGCCCGTAGGAAAGGCGCTGCTCGGCCATAAAGCCGGTGATCTGGTGATTGTCTCGACGCCTGGCGGTGTCAAGGAGTATACCATTCTCTCTGTAGAGTAAAGATGCTCACCTGAACTCGCAACAGCCAACCGACCTGTGAACGCCGCTCACGGCGCACAGGCCGGTTTTTTTTCATGCGATGCCCCGGCACCCCTGCTACTATTCAATAGAGCGAAACAGTGTTAAAATAGGCGGCGATCATGATATCTTATCTGAGAGAATATCTGATTCCCAGTGCCTTCGCTCTCTTTCATCGGGCGTTCGTGCGGCTTCGCCGCACCTGGGAGAGGCTGTATGGTGGGAGAAGATGCGCTTCGCGCATCTTCTCCCACCATACAGCCTCTCTGGCGAGCGCCGCAGGCGCGAGGAAGCGCAGAGGCAGGGAATCGGGCACTCTCCGAGAAAAAAAACGAGGTAAACATGGCAGACGAACGGGAGATGCGATTACAGCGCCTGCAAGCCCTGCGCGAGCAGGGCATCAACCCCTATCCTCAGCACGTAGAGCGTACCCATACTATCGCAGAGGTTTTGCAACATTTTGATGAATTCTCCGGGCCAGACGGCTCCTACACACTGGTTGGCCGCATACGCGTGCTGCGCGAACAGGGCAAAGTCACGTTCGCCAGAATCGAGGACGGCACCGGCAGCATTCAACTTTTCTTTCGCATTAACGATGTCGGCGAGGAGGCATATCGCCGCATCAAGCTGCTCGACGTGGGCGATTTCATCCAGGCCAGCGGCTTCCTCTTCACAACGCGCACGGGCGAGCGCACGCTGCACGTCCTGCACTTTCGCGTCATCGCCAAGAGCCTGCGCCCGCTGCCGGAGAAGTACCACGGCCTGGAAGACATCGAACTGCGCCAGCGCAAGCGCTACCTGGACCTGATCGCGAACGGCGATGAGGTCAAGCAGGTCTTTATTACGCGCAGCCGTGTGATTAGCGCCATGCGCCGCTTCCTGGATGAACACGGCTTCATCGAAGTTGAAACGCCCGTGCTGCAACCGCTCTATGGCGGCGCGACGGCGCGGCCTTTTATCACGCACCATAACACGCTGGATCGCGATCTCTATCTGCGCATTGCTGTCGAGCTATATCTGAAGCGTTTGATTGTGGGCGGATTTGAGCGCGTCTACGAAATCGGGCGCGACTTCCGTAACGAGGGCATTGATCGCACGCACAATCCTGAATTTACTGTCATGGAATGTTATCAGGCGTATGCTGACTACAACGATATGATGAAACTGGTCGAGGAAATGATCGCCTTCATCGCTCAGGAAGTGAAAGGATCGACACGTATCACCTACCAGGGGACGGAGATCGACCTGGCGCCGCCCTGGCCGCGTATTCCCCTGCTGGACGCTATTGCCGAATTTACCGGCATCGATCCATCCCGTTACCCTGATCGCGAGAGCCTGGCCGCTGAAATGCGCGCGCGGGGCTTCGAGGCCGATCCTAAACTGAGTCGTGGCCGCCTGATCGATGATCTCAAGGGAGCGATGTTCCGCAAGGGCATCCCGGCGCTGCGCCAGGCCCTTTTCCTGATCGATTATCCGCTCGAAGTCTCGCCACTCGCCAAGCTGCATAGAGAGAAGCCGGGCCTGGTCGAACGCTTCCAGCCCTTTGCCGGCGGCCTGGAACTGGGCAACGCCTTCACCGAACTCAACGATCCGCTCGATCAGCGCGCGCGCTTCGAGGACCAGGCGCGTCAACGCTCGCATGGCGACGAAGAGGCCCAGGTGCTTGACGAGGACTTCCTGGAGGCGCTGGAGACCGGCATGCCTCCCACCGGCGGCCTCGGCATCGGCGTTGACCGCCTGGCGATGCTGATGGCTGACCAGGAGACCATCCGCGATGTCATTCTCTTCCCGACGATGCGCAAGACGGAGGAGGAATGAAAGGGCAAGGCATGACAACGCCCCCATCGATCAAGACGAGGGCAAGCCTCGTCTCTACATGTAGATCAAGACGAGGGCAAGCCTCTACATGTAGATCAAGACGAGGGCAAGCCTCGTCTCTACATGTAGAGATGGGGCTTGCCCCCATCTCCTTGCCCCCATCTCCTTGCCCCCATCTCCTTTCCCTCCTCTCCTTGCCCCTTGCCCCCTTCTCCTTTTCAGGAAGGCGTGAGGTGGACGTATGGCATTAGATGAGACAACAAATCCGCAGAACGCGCGGGCCGATTATGGCCCTATCTCGTGGTGGAGCTGGCGGCCGGGCATCAGGCCGCTTTCGGCGCTTGCTATCGGTGGAACAATCTCGCTGCTGGCGCTGGCAATCGTCAGCCTGGGCCTGGTCACGCTGGCCGCCGGAGAACGCGCCGGCGCGCTACTTATACTGGCAGGACTGGCGCTGCTGGCCTATCCCGCGCTCCTGGCGCGCTGGGGCTGGCGTGACCTGCTGGTTGAGCGCTACCAGCGCGATGAGATACGCGTCTTCAGCGCTCGCGTGGTCGCCCTGCGCGCTGCCAGTTCTTCGCGCAAGAGTCGCAGCGGGGTGATGCCGCGCGGCACGAACTCCTGGCATGGCGTCGCTCTGCTGCCCATCAACTCCGATAGTACACCGCGCGCGCTCACGTTCAGCGTGAGCGAAGAGCTGTATAGATCGCTGCGTGAAGGAATGCAGGTGCGCATCAAGCACTCACCGCACCTGCGTTTTGTCTACGCACTGGAGCCGGCGGGTGTATAATGCTCCGGCCCTGGAGCGCTATCTGGCGTTTATCCAGCGCGCGCTCGACCTGCTCTTTCCGCCGCAATGCGCCGCCTGTCAACGCGGTGGCAGCATCCTCTGTCCATCCTGCCTGGCCGCTATCCAGCCATTGCCCGGGCCATGCTGCCAGCACTGTCATACCCGGCTCTCAGCGGAAGGGATATGCAACCAGTGCCAGTATCGCCCGCTGAGCATGAGCGGCTTGCGCGCGGTCAGCGCTTATCATGGGCCATTGCGCGCCTGCATCCATGCCCTGAAATATGGCGGTAACAGGCGCCTGGCGGAACCGCTGGGCGCTCTGCTGGCGCGGGCATATCTGGCCTACGGGCTGCGAGCCGACATCATCATACCCGTGCCACTGCACAACGAACGCGAACGCGAGCGTGGCTATAATCAATCGTATCTGCTGGCACAGGTCTGCGCTGCACAGTTGGGGCTTCCGCTCAATAGTACTGCGGTAAGTCGCATCCGTCCCACACAGGCGCAGGTACACCTGACGGTCCGCGAGCGCCAGCAAAATGTGGCCGGCGCCTTCCGCTGTACGCCTGCTTCTGCAACTGAAGCGCTTCACGGACGTAGAATCTTGCTGATAGATGATGTATGCACAACGGGGGCAACCCTGGAGGCATGCGCGGCCCCGCTCTTCGCCGCCGGCGCGGCATCCATATGGGGATTGGTGCTCGCACGCCCGCTGACAGGGGCGCGGGGGGTGTCCTCTCAGGCGTCAAATTGAGCGGTGATTCTCGGCGGCGCAGCAGGGCCAGGGCAGGAATCGTGTAGAGGAGGATCGCCCTGGCCCCTTGCCGCCGCCCTTAACCCGGGGCGGCGCATGCATTATTATCGTATGTGCTATAATAGAGCGCACAAGAATGCACCTTGAATGCCGGGTAGCCCCTTCTTGAAGTGGCGCAGCCTGTGCTTGCTATACCAGTAGGGAGGAGCCCCGATGTCAAACAATGGAAGATGGCTCAGAACGAGTGTTTTCTGGCTCCTGATTACCCTGGTTGCTGTTGTGGTTGTCGTGCTCATCTTCCGTCCACAATCTGATGTCACATCGGTTACGGTATCCACCATCTTGAGCCATATCAAAACAGATATGGCGGCCCATCAGCAGGATACGTTGGACGTTGGCAGTGACACCATCACGCTGACCAGAGGCAAAGGTCCTAACGCTCCCAAAGAAGCAGCCACCATCAATGACAGCTTCGATATTACCAGAGTCCTTAAAGATAACGGCATCAACTACGTTAACAATAGCTCGTTGATCCTGAATTACGAAACCCCCAGCGCCTTATGGGGCTGGCTCAGCGCCCTCGGTGGACTGCTGCCGTTCCTGCTGCTGGGCATTTTGCTGATCTTCATATTACGACAGGCCCAGGGCACCAATAATCAGGCCATGTCCTTCGGCAAGAGTCGCGCGCGTATGTTCATGGGCAACAAGCCGACGGTAACGTTCGCCGACGTGGCCGGCGTCGATGAGGCCAAGCAGGAGTTGCAGGAGATCGTCGAGTTCTTGAAGTATCCCGAAAAGTTCGTGGCGCTGGGAGCACGCATTCCTAAAGGGCTGCTGCTCGTTGGCCCTCCGGGAACCGGCAAGACGCTGATCTCACGAGCCGTTGCCGGCGAGGCAGGCGTGCCCTTCTTCAGTATCAGCGGCTCCGAGTTCGTCGAGATGTTTGTGGGCGTCGGCGCGAGCCGCGTGCGCGATCTCTTCGATCAGGCCAAGCGTAATAGCCCCTGCATCGTCTTCGTCGACGAGATCGATGCAGTAGGCCGCCAGCGTGGGGCCGGCCTGGGAGGATCACACGACGAGCGCGAGCAAACGCTCAACCAGATCCTCGTGGAGATGGACGGCTTCGATACCAACACCAACGTGATCGTTATCGCGGCCACCAATCGTCCCGATGTGCTTGATCCGGCCCTGCTGCGCCCCGGTCGCTTTGACCGGCAGGTGGTGCTTGATCGACCCGATATTCGCGGGCGCATCGCCATCCTCCAGGTTCACGCACGCGGCAAGCCCCTGGAATCGTCTATCTCGCTCGAAACGCTGGCAAAGCAGACGCCCGGCTTCTCTGGCGCCGACCTCTCTAACCTTTTGAATGAGGCGGCGATCCTGGCCGCGCGTCGTAACAAACGCAAGATCGGTATGAGCGAACTGGAGGAGGCTATAGATCGCGTCGTGGCAGGTCCGGCCCGCAAGAGCCGCATTATCAGCGAGCGCGAGAAGGCGATCACCGCCTATCATGAAGTGGGCCACGCCCTCGTTGCGCGCATGCTGCCCAACACCGATCCGGTGCATAAGGTCTCGATTGTGGCGCGCGGCCAGGCCGGCGGCTTTACGATGCTGCTGCCAACCGAGGATCGCTACCTGTGGAGCAGGGCGCAATTTGAGGACATGCTCGCCTACGCGCTTGGCGGTCACGTTGCCGAATTGATTATCTTCGGCGAGGTGACAACGGGTGCGTCAAACGATATCGAACGTGTGACAAAGATCGCGCGGTCAATGGTCACTGAATACGGCATGAGCAGCCGTATTGGACCGATGGCACTGGGGCACAAGGATGAACTGGTCTTCCTGGGCCGCGACTTTGGCGAGCAGCGCAACTACAGCGAGCAAACGGCGCGCGAGATCGATGAGGAGATCCATCGCATCATTCAGGAGGCGTTCGACAAGGCATACAATGTATTGCAGCAAAATAAGACGCGCCTGATTATGATTAGCGAGCGCTTGATTAAAGAGGAGACACTGGAAGGGCCGCTTTTCGAGTCGCTTTTCAATCAAGAAATCAACGATGAGCAGTATGCGGCGCCCTCGATCCTGGCCGGCACGATGGGCAATGGCAAGAGTTGGGACGGTCAGGGCCAGCAGGGCCTGCTCCTTCCGGGCGGATCTCATCCGCTACCCCCTCAACTCCAGCCGCCCTATTCGCGCGAGCACGAAGCCGAGTCGTAGTTTCTATATGACAGAAAACGGATGGGGCAGCGTGGATCTGCGGTCCACGCTGCCCCATCCGTTTTCTGCTGGCTCTCTCTGACTTATCGGCCAGCGCTTGCCAGGGCCGCCTCCCGCAGCCGCTGCACGTCACGCATGGGCGGGACACCAAAGAGGCTTTTGTATTCCCGGTTGAAGTGGGAGGCATCGTGATACCCGACGCGATAGGCTGCGCTGGCCGCGTCCAGGTCTTCACCCAGCATCAGACGCCGCGCCTCCAGGAGCCGTAACCGCTTCTGGAATTGCAAAGGACTCAATGCTGTGACGGCCTTGAAGTGGCGGTGGAATAGCGAGATGCTCATGCCCGCCTCGCGCGCGAGGCTCTCGACGCGCAGCGGCTGGTCGAACTCTTGACGGAGCCGTTCAATCGCTCTGGCTATAGAGGGGGAGTAGCCCCCCAGGACCGCGAGGTGCCGGAGTCGCGCGCCTTGCTCCCCTTTCAGAAGCCGGTAGATAATTTCTCGCGTGATCAGCGGCATGAGTACCGGGGCTTCGTCAGGAGCATCCAGAAGCCTGGAGACGCGCACCATGGCGTCCAGCAGGTGCCCATCCACCGGGCTGACGGATATTGCCCTCACATCAGCAGGCTCTGCCGGCGAGACGTGACCGACCTCAACCATGACCTCACCGACAAGGGCAGGGGCGAGGTCCAGGCGCAGGCATCAGACAATCATTTGCGACAATCATTCTATCACCTGGCGCGAAGGCGCGTCTATAATGACCAGCAGGTAGACAAGGCTATTGAATGCTCGCCACAAGCGGGGGTCAAGGGGACGGCTGCCCCCTTGCGGGGAGCGGGGATACCTCCCCACTGGGGAGGGTACCCTGCCTGGGGGCAGGGTATCCCCACCCGACCTTTCCCTTCGGGCGTGGGGCGGGGAAAAACGGGAGCATTCAATCGCCCTGCCGGATAGAGAACATGCCTCGCTGCTTGGGCGCACAAGCAGGACTTTTCTTCAAGGGAATATCCAGTTGTTGAGGGAGTGTGGGTTCAGACAGGCAACCAGATGAAATAAACAGACAGTATCGAAAGAAACATTCAAGAAGCAGACGAAATCACACCTTCACTCAGAAAAGGAGATCAACTATGCGAGGAACCATGCTTTACGGTCCCCGGGACGTGCGCTTCGAGGAGCGTGCCGACCCGAAGATTATCGAACCAACGGACGCCATCATCAGGATCACGGCCACCTGCATATGCGGGTCCGATCTGTGGCCCTATCGTGGTATCGAGCCGATCAGCGAGCCGACGCCGATGGGGCACGAGTATGTGGGCATCGTGGAGGAGGTCGGAAGCTCGGTTCGGACGATCAAGCCCGGTCAGTTCGTGATTGGCTCGTTCTGGGCCTCGGACAATACCTGTGAGATCTGCCAGGCCGGGTACCAGAGCGCGTGCCTCCACCGGGTGCTTATGGGCACCATAGGAACGCAGGCGCAAGCGGCCCGCATCCCGCTCGCCGATGGCACCCTGGTCGCCACGCCGGGCCTGCCCGACGAGGACCTGATCCCGTCGCTGCTGGCCGCCTCGGACGTACTGGGCACCGGCTGGTTCGCCGCAGTGGCCGCCGAGGCCGGTCCGGGCAAGCCCGTTGTGATCCGGGTTGTCCGCGCTGGCAGTTGCATGGGTCTTCGTCATGGAGAGGTTTTATGGGCGGAACAGTGCGACAGGCGCGCCGGCGGTGCCCGTCGTACTGTTCCGCCCATAAAACCTCCGGGGTTGTAACCACGCAAGTTACCATTGTACAATGGGATATACATGAAGTTCCCGGCTCTCAGTGTCCCACCGGAACTCCCTGAGACCTGGAGCTTTTTTCAATGAGCAGAGGAGAGGAGAAGAAGGGTTTCGTGTCCGAAATATTTCATGAGATTGATAGCTGCGTTACAGCCCCCCGGGGCTTCCGCGCCGGCACCATAGCCTCCGGCATCAAATCAGACGCTTCGATCAAAGACCTGGCGGTCCTGGTATCCGATGTTCCCTGCGTCGCAGACGGCGTATTTACAACCAGCAGCACGCGCGCCGCGCCCGTGATCGTCTGCCAGGAACGCCTCAAGAGCGGCCGGGCACAGGCGGTGATCGTGAACAGTGGCAATGCGAATTGCGCGACGGGCGAGCAAGGTCTGCGCAACGCCTATCGCATGACCGAGTTCGTCGCCGAGCGCTTTGGCGTGCCGCAGGAACTGGTGCTCTGCTCGTCAACGGGCATCATTGGCCGCCAGCTCCCCATTGAGAAGATTGCCGAAGGTGTGCAGCGCATCGAGTTGAGCGCCGATGGCGGCAATGCTTTCTCTGAGGCCATCCTGACCACCGACACACATCCCAAGCGCATCGCGCTGGAGTTTCAGATTGAAGGGCGCACAGTGCGCCTGGGCGGAGTCACGAAGGGCGCGGGAATGATCTATCCCAATATGGCGACGATGCTTTCCTATCTCACCACCGACGCTACAATCGAGCACGACTGGCTGCAAAAAGAGTTGCGCGCCGCCGTCGCGGATACCTTCAACATGATCGCGGTAGATGGCGATATGTCTACCAACGATACCTGTGTGCTCTTCGCCAACGGCCTCGCCGGCAATGCACCCATCAACGCGCAGCACAGCGAAGCGAGCGTGTTCCGCGCCGCGCTGCATCATACGCTGCGCTACCTGGCAATTGAGATGGCGCGCGATGGTGAGGGGGCGACAAAGCTGATGACGGTGCATGTGCGCGGCGCACGCGACAAGGCCGATGCCATCAAAGCGGCGCGCGCTATCACGCTCTCGCCGCTCTGGCAGTGCGCGCTGGCCGGGGGTGATCCCAACTGGGGCCGTATTGTCGCGGCGCTGGGCGCCTGCGGTTGTGCATTGCGTCAGGACGCCTACGATATTTTCATCGGCGACGTTCAGGTGACGAAGCAAGGCATGGCAACTGACTACGATCAGCAGCGCGCCCGTGCCGCTATGGCCGGCAAAGAAGTCACCATCGGCGTCGATCTGCATCTCGGCGGCGGCGAGGCGACGGCCTGGGGCTGCGATCTGACGCATGGCTATATTGATGAAAATACGCTTTATACCCGTTAGAGCGCGTCTGAAGCTCAGCACTCTTGTCTCCCTGGTCAGGTGTTCGCGCGGCTCCGCCGCACCAGGGTTGTATATGTTGTAGAGCACAGGCGCTTCGCGCCTGTGCTCTACAACATATACAAAAAGCGAGCGCCGCAGGCACGAGCAAGCATTGTATTGGAAACAGGAGCAATAAAATATGACTATGACTGATTTGAACAAACGTGATTGGGTTGCCCTCGAGCACAAATACTATCAGAGCACATTCAAGAGGTCGCCAATCGTTCTTGTACGCGGGAAGGGGACTCGCGTATGGGACAGCGATGGGAAGGTATATCTTGATTTCGTCGCCGGCATCGCCGTGAACGTCCTGGGGCACTGTCACCCGGCCATTGTAGAAGCGGTCCAGCAGCAGGTCACGCAGCTTGTCCACGTCTCCAACCTCTATTACAACGTGCGCCAGATCGAGCTTGCAGAACTGCTCGCCAATCAGAGCAGCGGCATGCGCTCCTTCTTCTCGAACAGCGGCGCCGAGGCGAACGAGGGCGCGATCAAGCTGGCGCGCAAGTACGGGCGTCTGCATCGCAACGGCGCCTACGAGATCATCAGCATGGAGAACAGCTTCCACGGGCGCACGCTCGCCACAACCGCTGCCACCGGGCAGGCATATTACCAGGCGACGTGGGTTCCGCTGCCCGACGGCTTCAAGCAGGTGCCCTTCAACGACCTGGAGGCAGTCAAGAGGGCAACCAGCGACAAGACCGTCGGCATTCTGGTCGAGCCGGTGCAGGGCGAGGGCGGCATCTGGCCTTCCAGCAAGGAGTATATGCAGGGCCTGCGCCAGTGGTGCGATGAGAAAAACCTGGTCCTGATCTGCGATGAGGTGCAGGCAGGCATGGGACGTACCGGCAAGTTCTTTAGCTGGGAGCACTATGGGATCATGCCCGATATCGTGACAATGGCGAAGGGCCTGGCCGGCGGTGTACCCATCGGCGCCATGCTGACGGGGCCGCGCACAGATGTGTTTGAGCCTGGCGATCATGGCACGACCTTCGGCGGCAACCCGATTGCCTGCGCCGCCGGCATCGCCACCATCAAGACGATCCTTGAGCAGAATTTGCTGGAGAATGCCGCGAAGATGGGCGAATACTGGGCCAGCAAGCTCACGGCGCTCTGCGAGAAATATCCCCATCTCATCGATAGCCCGCGCGGCATCGGCCTGATGCGCGCGGTCCATGTGCAGCACGACCTGGCGCCCACTATGGTTGAGAAGGCGCTGCGCCACGGCCTGCTGCTCAACAGCCTGGGACCGGCAACCCTGCGCATGGTCCCGCCATTGATCCTGACCCCCTCCGATATCGATGAGGCAGCCGAGCGGCTGGATGCCGCGCTGGCCGAGGTCGCGGAGCTTCCCGCAGCAAAATCCTGAACAGAGAACGTATTGGCGCAGGACCGCGCGATCCTGCGCCAATACGTTCTCTAGTATGAGATAATTCAAACGCACAATCCCAGCACAGTTGTCAGGCGCAGCAGTTCAGCCCCGGTAGCGAGATCGTGCGTGGCCGCGACCTTCTCCGCCGCCTGGCGCAGCAGCAGCAGAGCCTCCGGCGTGTTGAGATCTTCATCCATCGCA
>DATGLE010000223.1:0-8545 GCA_035294325.1 Ktedonobacteraceae bacterium
GGGAATAGCGGGGGGAGGATTCGAACCTCCGACCTTTGGGTTATGAGCCCAACGAGCTAACCGCTGCTCCACCCCGCGTCAGTGCCTATAGAATACTACAATCCTTGCGATGTGTCAAGCGGTAAACGCAATAAAACTTAAAGATCATCACTTGACAAAATTTGTAAGATGATATATCTTATAGAAGTAAGGAGGGATGCAGCAATGGCACGGCGATCCAGGTATTCTCGCGAGAGAAAGCCTGCTGAATATACAAGCGCGACAATGCCCAAATATAGTATCGGCGTGGTTTCTCAATTGCTCGGGCTTCCCCCTCAGGTTTTGCGGCGTTACGAAGCCGCAGGGCTGCTCGAACCGGCGCGCCAGGCCGGCAAGAATCGCCTCTACTCGGATCAGGACATAGAACTCCTTCAGGAGATCGTCGCGCTTTCTGAGGAGGGTGTCAATGCAGTCGGTATCCGCTACATCCTTGAGATGCGCAGGCAGGTTATCGTTCTCCAACAAGAGGTGCGGGAGGCCCGCAAGTCGCAGGAGCGCTCCGATAACGACCAGCAGGGGCGCTCCGATAACGACCAGTAGGAGCGCTGCGAGCGACGACCAGCAGGGGCGCTCCGATAACGACCAGTAGGGGCGCTGCGAGCGACGACCAGTAGGGGCGCTGCGAGCGCGCCAGCGCGAGCAAGCCCGCCCCGGCTATGGTCCTGCATCTCCAAAAATTTACACGTCATGTTCCCAATTAGAAAATCCTGAGAAATCTCTGCATTTATGGTATATCACTTTACAAAATTTGTAAGATGATATATCATTGGAAGGAATATGGATACTATGTCCGTTGTTATATGGAAGTAGAGAGGCGAAAAGCCATGAAAGAGAAACCCGCAGTAGTTTTTCATGATTATCATAGAGTCAAGGAGGTGGCACTGCTATGGCAAAAGTGATCGGCATTGACCTGGGAACAACCAACTCGGTAGTTGCGGTCATGGAAGCAGGTGAGCCAACAGTTCTGGAGAATAGTGAAGGATCGCGCCTGACTCCTTCAATGGTGGCGATTACCAAAGCAGGAGAGCGATTGGTGGGCCAGGTCGCGAAACGACAGGCAGTTACCAACCCCGAAAATACCATTTTCTCGATCAAGCGCCTGATGGGCCGTAAATATGACGATCCTGAGGTGCAGCGCACGATGAAGAGCGTGCCCTACAAGATCACTCGTGCGGCCAACGGGGATGCCCGTGTGATGCTGGCGGGTCGCGAATATAGTCCGCCCGAGATTTCGGCGATGATTCTGCAAAAGTTAAAGACGGATGCCGAGGCCAAGCTTGGTGAAAAGATCACCCAGGCGGTCATTACGGTTCCGGCCTACTTTAACGATACGCAGCGCCAGGCGACCAAAGATGCTGGCAAGATTGCCGGCCTGGAGGTTCTACGCATCATCAACGAGCCGACGGCGGCCTCACTGGCGTATGGTCTGGACAAGAAGAAAGATGAGACCATTGCCGTCTATGACCTGGGTGGTGGCACGTTCGACATCTCGATCCTCCAGATAGGTGAGGGTGTCTTTGAGGTCAAATCAACCAATGGCGATACGCACCTGGGCGGCGATGACTTCGACCAGCGCATTATTGACTGGATGGCCGACGAGTTCCGCAAGGAGCAGGGCATCGATCTGCGCAAAGACAAAATGGCGTTGCAGCGCTTGAAGGAAGCGGCAGAGAAGGCCAAGATCGAGCTTTCTTCGGTGCACCAGACGGAGATCAATCTGCCATTTATCACTGCTGATGCCAGTGGTCCAAAGCATCTGATGATGACGCTCACGCGCGCGAAGCTGGAACAGCTTGTAGCCGATCTGATCGAGCGCACGCGTGGTCCGGTGATGAGGGCGCTGGAGGATGCCGGGATCAAAGCCAGCGACGTTAACGAGGTCGTGCTGGTTGGCGGTCAGACGCGTATGCCGGCGGTTATCGACCTGGTACGCAAGATCTTCGGCAAAGAGCCGCACAAGGGTGTCAACCCTGATGAGGTGGTCGCCATCGGCGCCGCTATTCAGGCTGGCGTCCTCAAGGGCGAAGTCAAAGACGTGCTGCTGCTCGACGTGACGCCGCTCTCGCTGGGCGTTGAGACGCTGGGTGGCGTGATGACGAAGTTGATCGAGCGCAACACAACGATCCCGACGCGCAAGAGCGAGATCTTCAGCACGGCGGAAGACAATCAGCCTGCTGTAGAGATTCACGTCCTGCAAGGCGAACGCGAACTGGCGCGCGACAACAAGAGCCTCGGACGCTTCCGCCTGGAGGGCATTGCTCCGGCGCCGCGCGGCTATCCGCAGATCGAGGTCACGTTCGACATCGATGCCAACGGCATTCTGAACGTTTCGGCGCGCGACAAGGCGACGGGCCGCGAGCAGAAGATCACCATCACCGCTTCCAGCGGTCTCACTCAGGAGGAAGTGGAGCGCATGGTGCGTGAGGCCGAGCTGCATGCTCAGGAGGACCGCCAGCGCAAAGAGGAGATCGAGGTTCGCAACCATGCCGATAGCGTCGCGTATCAGGCCGAGCGCACGCTTAAAGATGTCGGCGACAAGATCTCGTCGGGGCTGCGCAGCGAGGTTGAGGAGAAGATCAGGGCTGTGCGCGATGCACTCAACGCGAATGATATCGCTCGCGTTCGCAGCGCCTCCGAAGACCTGGAGCGCTCGATGCAGCATATCGGCGAGGAGGTCTACCGGCAGAACGGGGCCAGCGCTGGCGCGGGCGCCGGTGCGCCGGGGACAGGTTCCAGCGAGGAGCCCGGGACCGTCGAAGGCGAGTACCGCGAGGTCTGAGTCCAGATAGATGCACGCAAAGCCAGGGGGAGAAACAAAGTTCCTCCCCCTGGCTTTTCTTTAACCATTGAACAAAGAGAAGGCCCCGTCTTTGAGAAGAGAACTCATTGCCGCTCACGCAGCAGGCTCGTTGTTCGGCTTAATCTCCTGGTGGCTCAACCATGACCTCTTCCCTGCCGCTGAGGAGATGGGAGATCTCTACTGGAGATTGATGGCGATGCGTCCTCAGCTTTTTCGTCACGTAGAGGAAGAAGATCAGCATCAGCGCCGTCTCTACCAGATAGACCAGGTAGAATGAAGGGAACGAGAAGAAGCCGAGCGACACCGCTCCTTTGTCCAGGTAAGGTCCAACCGGCGCGGGCAGCAGTTGCAGCACAAACGAGCCATTCCACAGGGCATGTTGTAACAGAGCATAGCCCCAGCAGCCAGCGGCCAGCAGAAAGCGCCGCCTGCTCGAATCTGGATGCGTCACGTAGTACCAGCCGAGAGCCACCATCGCCGCGCCGAAGCCATGTAGCAGCCCGGCGCTGCTGCGCTGGATGGCGACATCCAGCCAGTTGCGATAGCCCATACCGATGTAGCCGGCGGTCTCGATCAGATCGAAGCCAATGCCGCAGGCCAGGCCAAGCACAAACGCCTCGGTGGCGCTGCGTATGCGTCCTACCATAATCACTACCGCCAGCGGCTTCATCGTCTCCTCGACCAGTGGCGCGATCACCGA
The DNA here is from genome assembly GCA_035294325.1 of Ktedonobacteraceae bacterium. Taxonomy (GTDB): domain Bacteria; phylum Chloroflexota; class Ktedonobacteria; order Ktedonobacterales; family Ktedonobacteraceae; genus DATGLE01. The sequence continues at coordinate 3,540 of DATGLE010000223.1, forward strand.
TGCCAGCAGCAGCCAGAAGGCAACCTCGCTGGAATTGTGCGGAATGGACTGATTGGGATTATCGATAGCGAAGATCGATATTCCCAGACCTCGCGCCAGGATCAACGTCAGGACCAGTTCAAAGACAAGGGCCAGCCCGAAAGCCAGCGTTGTGCCACTGGTCAGGGCCAGCGTGAAGCGGCGCCAGCTCGTAGGCCACGCCGCACCCCTGGGAAAGTGAACGCGGCGCACCCCGAGCGCCAGGATGGTCAGCGCCGGGAAGATCCCGGCCAGCGCAATCAGGAAGATCGTCAGCGGCTCATCAGAGACCGACTGCCCGGCATTGTGGAGCAGGATACCGGCGCCGATCACTGCCAGGTACAGAACAAGAAAGAGCCAGAACCACGGCAGTTTGAAAGCGGCGGAGGGTTTCTTGAAGAAGAGCGAGCGAATGCTGTGGTAGAGGCTGAAGCCGCCGCCCAAAAGGGCAGCCAGCGCAAACGCTGTAAGTTGTACAATGCTGCTGAACTTCTGATTCGCGCTCAGTTGTATCGTCATGGGGATAGCGATAAACAGTAGAAGGATCGCGATGTCACCCAGGCCGACCAGCAGCGTCAGTATCGATCCTACAAACGAGGCGATAGACATGCCGAACAGGTAAGTATCGCGCTTCGGACGGGCAGGCTGCCACGGATAAGGATAAGGATACGGAGGGTAGCCGTAGTATCCATGATATGGGGCGTAGCCAGGATAGGCGGCAGGGGGCGCATACTGCTGTGGATATGGGCGGCCGCTGTAGCCAGCATATGGCTGCTGATAGCCAGGGGAGGCCGGATAGTACGGCTGGCGCTGGTGTTGCTGCTGTTGCTGTTGATAGCCTTGAGCGGGCTGCGGGCGCTGATCCCGTCGATCCTGCGGCGGGGGCTGGTAAGGTTGGTAGGCCGGGCGAAAATTCGGCGCCTCCGATGGAGGGACCAACAGCGAACCCGAAACGTGTTCCTGGTAAGACGGCTCCGGCTGCAATGGCTCCGGCGCCCGGTTCGCAAGGCGTATAGCGCGCCGGGGCTGCGTATCCTCATCATCGTCTGTCAGCGGAGATATATCCTCGCCCTGCCGTGCAGCAGGCGGCTTGCTGCGAGGATTCGATCTATGCTGTGCAGCCGGGTCCGGGAATGGCCCCATGTATTCAGAACCCACTATATTCTAGCCTTTGTTTAAGAGTGTATCTGATTTTCCGGCGCGATTGCTTGCTCACGCCTGCGGCGCTCGCCGGATAGAGGTTGTGTTGCGCAAAATGCGCGCAGCGCATTTTGCGCAACACAACCTCTATCTCTCGCGTAGCAAAGCCGCGCGAACGCTGAGAATTAGACGCTCTCTAAGCAATGCTACCGATTGGCATCAATATTTTATATCGCACGTTAAAAGATATACGAGCAAGCGGGAGTCAGGGTTTCCTCGGGTCTTATGGCATCGGCTGCGCCTCCACCGCCCCTTTGCCCAGAACCGCCTCCAGCTTCGCGTGCAGTTCCTCGCAGTAATCCATCGTGTTATCCTGCGGCGTCAGGCGCACCTTCCACTCACCGTTCTCAATAAAGATCTCGTAATGGTCGCGCCCCGGCTTCTCGCTGATCGCGCGATAGAGGTCCTGCACCTTCATGATATCGTCGGAGACCGCCCGCTCATCCTCCCCGCTCAGGTGCAGCGTCAGCCAGACCAGGTAGCGCTTGCGGTTCATCTCCTCCTCCGCCGAGTGCATCGGCTGCACGCTGTTACAGAGGATGCCCGGCTCATCGCGGCGCACCTGCACTTCCCCGCGCACAATCACCACCCCATCCTCCGTCCATACCTCCGGGTCCTGCTCATAGACGCGGGGGAAGACCGTCACCTCGATGGTGCCAAACATATCCTCCAGCGTCACCACGCACATCGGATCCCCCTTCTTCGTCGTCAGACGCCGTGCCTCCTTGATGACGCCGCCCACCGTCACCTTCTGCCGCTCAAGCTCCTCGGTAATCTCCGCCGTCGTGTGCGAGATGTGATCCTTCAGCAGATCTTCCAGATACGAGAGCGGATGGTTGGAGATGTAGAGGCCGACCAGTTCTTTCTCCCAGTCCAGGAGCTGCTTGCGCGGGATCTCCTCGGCCTGCTCGTTGAGCTGGAAAGAGAGCGACGGCGCGATATCCTGCATCTCGCCAAACAGGCTCACCAGCCCGCGCTGCTGCGCCTCCCGCTCGCGCTTGCCATAGGTCATCGCTCGCTCCACCGAAGCCAGCAGCACATGGCGCCTGTTTGGCCCGCCGGCCAGGCTATCGAGCGCGCCCGCCTTGATAAGCGTCTCGATGGCCCCCTTTCCAACATATTTCGGATCAACTCGCGTGCAGAAGTCGGCCAGCGAGGTAAACGGGCCGCCCTCACTGCGTGCGCGCAGGATCTCGGCAATGGGTCCCTCACCGATGCCCTTGATCGCCAGCAGGCCGAAGCGCACGCCGCCGCGCTCGACGGTGAAGCCGAGCTGGCTCTGGTTGACATCGGGGCCGTAGACGGCCACGCCCATGCGCTTGCACTCGGCGATAGCGTTGGCGACCTTTTTGGCGTCGGCGGCCTCGGTGGTGAGGGTGGCGGCCATGAACTCGGCGGTATAGTTGGCTTTAAGATAGGCGGTATAGAAGGCGACCACCGCGTAGCTGGCGGCGTGCGCCTTGTTGAAGCCGTAGCCTCCGAAAGGCAGAATCAGCGTGAAGAGCTGCTGGGCCGTCTCCTCCTTCATGCCGTTGGCGATGCAGCCCTTGATAAAGTCGGGCCGGTAGCTCTCGATGACATCCATTTTCTTCTTACTGAGCGCCTTACGGAACTTATCGACTTTGGCCCAGGAGAAGCCGGCCAGGTTGACGGTGATGAGCAGCACCTGGTCCTGGTAGACGATGACACCGTAGGACTCTTCGAGCCACTCCTTCATGCGTGGATCGAGGTAGTGGACCTTTTTCTTGCCATGCTTGGCGGCGATGAAGTCGGGGATGCTATCCATCGGGCCGGGCCGGTAGAGGGCGATCATCGCCATGATATCTTCGATGCAGGTGGGCTTGAGCTGCTTGATATATTCGCGCATCTTCGGCCCTTCAAGCTGGAAGATGCCCGTCGTCTCGCCGGCGGAGAGCAGTTCAAAGGCTTTGCGCCGTTTCTCGTTCTGCGCCTCGGCTCCCGGCACCTCGTCGAGCGGCAGCTTTTCCAGCACCAGCTCTTCGCCGCGCGCCTCTTTGATGAACTTGATGGTGTTATCCAGGATGGTGAGGTTCGAGAGGCCGAGGAAGTCGAACTTGATGAGGCCCAGTTCTTCCAGGTGGGCCTGCTCGTACTGCGTGATGCGCCCCTTGCTCTTGTCTTTGGGATCGCGCAACTGGAGGGGGACGAAGTGTTCGAGGGCTTCGTTGGCGATGATGACGCCGGCCGCATGCACGCCGGTGCCGCGCACTGCTCCCTCCAGGGCGAGGGCCTGGTCGATCAGGTCTCTGGCCTGCTGGCTCTGCTGGTAGAGATCCTTGAGTTCGCGGATGCTGTCGAGCGAGCCTTGCAGCGTGACTTTGGGGCCAGAGGGGATGAGCCGCGTGATACGATCTCCCAGATCCTGCTGCCCCATCGCGCGGGCCACGTCCTTGACCGAGTTCTTGGCGGCCATGGTCATAAAGGTCGCCATCTGCGCCACGCACTCGTGGCCGTACTTGCGCGCGACGTACTCGATGACCTCTTCTCGTCGATCATCGGGGAAGTCCATGTCAATGTCGGGCATGTCCACGCGGTCAGGGGTGAGGAAGCGATCAAAGAGCAACTGGTAGCGCAGGGGATCGACGTTGGTGATGCCCAGGCTGTAGGCGACCAGGCTGCCGGCGGCCGAGCCGCGCGCCAGGCAGCGAATGCCATGCGCGCGGGCGTAGTTGACAAAATCCCATTCGATGAGGAAATAGGGGACGAAGCCTTTGCGCGAAATCAGGCTCAGTTCATAGTCCAGTTTCTGCTTGAGGGGTTCGGTCATCTCGCCGAAGCGCTCATAAATCCCTTTCTCACAGAGCTTGTACAGGTATTCGTCCTGCGAGGAATATTCAGGGGGAATGGTATAGGCTGGCAGCGAGGCTTTATAGGCCAGGGGATCGACCTCGCACTGTTCGGCGATGCGCACGCTATTGGTAAGGGCCTCAGGCAGGTCGGGGAAGAGGCGCGCCATCTCCTCTGGACTCTTGAGATAGTATTCATTGCTATCGAACTTCATGCGTTTAGGCGTGTCGAGCTGCTTGCCCGTCTGGATGCAGAGTAACACATCATGCGAATGCGCATCGCCTGCCTCGACGTAATGCAGATCGTTGGTCACGACCATTGGAATGTGCAGGTCTTTATGCATCTGATAGAGCAACTGGTTGAGCCTGCCCTGGGGCGAGGGCTGTCCATCCTCAAAAATACCCTCGTGCTCCTGGATCTCTAAATAGAAATTATGCTCACCAAAGACATCACGATACCAGCGCGCGGTCTTATAGGCGGCCTCCGTCTGCTCTTTGAGCAGCATCTTGGGGATCTCGCCCGACAGGCAGGTCGAGGTGACGATCAGCCCCTCGGCGTATTTCTCCAGTACGCTCTTATCGATGCGCGGCCTCAGATGCCATCCCTCGGTGTTGGCGATGGTCGTCAGCTTCAAAAGATTGCGGTAGCCGGTATTATTTTTTGCCAGCAGCAGCAGGTGATGATAATCGTCGCTGAAGCGGCGGGAATGATCCTGCATATCTTCGGTCAGATAAGCTTCGATGCCAATGACCGGATTGACGCCCTCCGCTTTGCATGCCTTGTAGAATTCGATAGCGCCATACATCGCACCGTGATCGGTAATCGCCAGGTGTTGCATCCCCAATGCCTTCGCCTGCTGCACCAGCTTCTTGATGCGGCTAAAGCCGTCCAGCAGCGAATATTCTGTATGGACGTGTAAATGCGCGAAATCAGCCCCCATAGATTTCCTCCGTCAAGAAATAGAATCGCGGCTATTCAGG
>DATGLE010000224.1:0-2728 GCA_035294325.1 Ktedonobacteraceae bacterium
GCCGCGCCACCGTATTTTTCAGGGGCGTAGTACATTGCTGCCTATGGTAATATAGAGCAATACTGGTAAGTACTGATGAAGGCAGGTGAACCCGATGGCGGATGAAACAACTCCTATTTACGAGCAGGCATCTGAACTCAAGGCGCGCGTCTTCGCGCTGGTGCGGGCGTGCCCGCCGGGGCGCGTGACAACCTATGGCTGGCTGGCGAAGGCGGTGGGCTTTCCGCGTGGTGCGCGCATGGTCGGGTGGATGATGAACGAATCGGCGCAGGGCGTGCCAGCGCAGCGCGTCATCAATAGCAAGGGCGAGTTGTCGGGAAGCTGGGCCTTCGGGGCGCCCGATAGAATGCGCCAGTTGTTGGAGGCCGAGGGCATCGTCTTCTCCGAGGATGGCCGGGTAGATCTCAAGCGCTACGGCTGGGATCCAACGCGCGACCTCAGCCCGCAGGAACTGCATGCCATTCTGGAAAATGCCACCAGCGTTCGCTACGAGGTCAGCCCACAGTTGTTGGGGCTGCTGCGCCGCGACCCGGCCTCGCCGCTGCGCGGCGCGCCGGGCGCCGGGTAGCGCGCATTCATGGTTTCGGAGCCTCTACTTTCGGCTGCTGCCAATCATGCTTACTCAATGTCACCTGCCGGTCAGGCAAACGACCAGTGCTTAATCTGATAAGCCTCCTGATGCGCCCACGCAGCCAGCGGACGGAGCGCTGCGGCAACTGCCTGAGCGAGCGCCGGTAACGAAAAGGTTGGGGTGGAACCTCTCGCCCCTTCTCACGCAGGAAGCGCTCAAACCAGATCAGCGGAGCCTGATTCTTCGATGCAGTCTGAATATCGCAGCGAAAGAAGCGCAGGTACAGCGGTAAAATTGAATGTGCTTCCAGGCGCTCAAGCAGTTCCTCAAGCAGCGCCCGGCCCTCGGCGGGGCGTTTATGATAGAAGCCCAGGCGCCAGGCGTCACTGACACGCTCATGCAACTCTAATAGTTCCAGGATCGCCTGATCTTGAAGATAGCGCGCGGCGAAGCGACAGGCGTGCGTCTCGTGGTCGGGTTCCTCTGGCGTACATTGATATTTAAACGTGTCATGCAGCAGGGCGACGAGCCGCAGCTTCCGCCGCTCCTCCGCGTTCGTGGCATGCCGATCTACGTTAGCCAGTACTTCTGAAATGTGATAGAGGGCCATCCCTTCGCGGTGTCCTGGTCGTGGCTTTCCCCAGCGTGCGCCTCGTTGCCAGGCGGGATCAGCACAGATCTGAGCTTCAAGTTCTGTTTCTAATTGAAATGGTAATTTCACTATAAAATATTCCTTATTATTTTTCGCGCGGCTTCGCCGCACCAGGCATTGCAGGTTTATGTTGCGAAAATGCGCTTCGCGCATTTTCGCAACATAAACCTGCAATGCCATAGGGAGCGCCGCAGGCGCTCCCGGGCGCGGGCCTGAAAGGCTGATACATAATTTTAACTGTCAAGGACAGTATAAATACTTACGCAAAAATATCCAGATGATAAGAAGAATTACCTATTGCTCTGTCAAACTGCGTATGACGATTGTGCCGCAGGCGGCGCAAGAGAAAGGGGGGTGGGGCGTAGCCCCATCCCCCACAGTAAGCATGCCACCCTTAACCATCCCGCTTTTCTTCACTCGTCATTTGAACTGTGACAGAATACTACCTGTGGAGGTCCATTTTATGGAGATCAATCTGACGCGTGTGTCCCTTCGGGTTCCGGGGCGGTTGGATGAGCAGTCGTCTCAAGCGCTGCATCTACGGCCTGCGCCTTTGCCGTAGCGAACTCGTGCGGCTGGCGCGCACGCCACTCCAGCCAGAGCGCCACCAGCAGCGCTTGCAGCAATCCAGCCACCGGTGAAGCGAAGAGCGCCCCCCAGATGCCAAAGAGTTCCGCACCGGCGATCAAGGCCGCGATGGAAACGATAGGATGCAGCCCGATAGCCTTGCCGACGAGGCGCGGCCCGATGATATCGCCTTCGAGGATATGGACGCCGATGAAGTAGGCCAGCACCAGGACGGCGATGAACCAGCCCTGCGTCAGGGCCAGCAGCACACAGATTGCCCCTGAGACCAGCGTGCCCAGAATGGGAATAAATTCCAGCAGGAAGGCCAGGACGCCGAGCAAAAGGGCATATGGCACATGGAATATCGCCATACCCACGCCCACGAGCACGCCTATCAAGGTGCATAGCAGCAGTTGTCCACGGATATAGCCGCCCACCACACGGTTCAGCGTGTCCAGCGTAAAGCGTGTCTGCCTGCGCAGGCTGACCGGGGCATTGCGTCGCAGCCAGGCCGTCACGCGCTGACCATCGATGAGAAAGTAGATGCTGAGTACAGCGACAATGACTACGTTCAGGAGAGCATCGGCGACCCCTGTCAATAGTGGAACGACGCTGCCGGCGGCATCCCTGGCCGTATTGAGCAACTGACCTTGCAGGGCCGAAATCTGCTTCTGTACATCAGCCGCCGTGATGCCCAGAGGTTGCAGCAGTGCCAACCAGGTCGACCAGTTTTGATGCGAGAGAAAGATGGCGATGGCGTTGACCTGATCTATCGCGCTGATAACGATCATATAGAAGAGTGCGAAGAGTCCGACAAGCGCGATCAGGTATACGAACAGGATAGCGAGCACGCGCGGCACGAAGCGCTCCAGCCAGGTGACGGCAGGAGCGAGCGCGAAGGCGAGCAGTGCAGCAATTATCACCATGAGCAGGGTTTT
>DATGLE010000225.1:0-36491 GCA_035294325.1 Ktedonobacteraceae bacterium
CTCGGGGATGGCCTGGCAGGCGCAGCCGATGCCGGGGTATCAAAGCGCTACGGCTGTAGCCTACCCGCCCGGTGGCCCTCCGCCCGTGCAGCCCGGCGCCTGGGCACCGCAGCGGCCGCAGCCACATCCAGAAAAATCGCGCAAGAAGAGGCGCTTTCCCATATGGGCGCGCGTTGGCGTTGCCCTGCTGACGCTGATAGTAATTATCGCCGGGACGGGCGTCTGGTACTACGAGACCTATTTCGCCTCGTCCATTAATAACATTACCGGCCACCAGGCCATACATCATCTCAATTCAACGGCGCGGGGTGATAACACCTCGGATCAGGCGGCCAACCCCGGCGATATCCTCAGCGGTGGCCGCATCAATATCTTGCTGCTGGGCAGTGATACCGATGGCAAGGGCAACAGCATCCAGAATGGCACTCCGCTCGCGCAGACCGATATCGTGGTCACGATTGATCCGCAGACGAAATATGTAGGCATGGTTTCGTTCCCGCGCGATCTCCAGGTCACGGTGCCGGGTTATTCGCCGACAAAACTGGACCTGGCTTTTAGCGATGGCTGGCACGGTAACGATATTCCCACGCGTATCGCAAGCGCTGCCGGCATGACTATAGATACGCTGTACTATAACTTCGGTATACATATCGATTATTACGCCTGGGTGGGCCTCGATGGCTTTATCAAGGTGATTAATACCGCCGGCGGCGTGGATATTGATGCTATCCACCCGATGGTTGACGATGATTATCCCGACGATACCACCAATAGCGGCATCACGAAGGGCGATATTTATGGCTACAAGCGCCTGTACATCGCGCCCGGGCCGCAGCATATGAATGGGCAGCAGGCGCTGGATTATGTACGCACACGCCATTCGGATCTGGTGGGCGATTTTGGGCGCTCGGCAAGACAGCAGCAGATGCTCACACAGTTGAAATTGAAGTTGGAGAATAATCCCAATACGATCTCCGAGGCGCCCCAACTGCTCCAGGATCTGAACGGATATCTCGAAACAAACATGCAGCTCAGCGATATTGTTAAATTGGCGAATTTCGCGCGGCAGGTCGATCTCAACAAGATTGAGCGTATAACGCTGGGTCCTCCCTATGCGACGGCATCGACGGCCAGTACGAACTATCTGCCGAATTGTGGCGCGATAGTACCGGTCATCTCGCGGGTATTTGGCCTGGGCAATAAGGCCAACTGTATACCGCAGGTTGACAGCAGCCCGGCATCTGGCCCTGCCTCGAATGGTAATGGCGCACCGGCGAACAACAATAAAACGCCGGCGAAAAATCATAAGCATAATAATAAAGCGTCGCCAGACATAGCCTCTCCGGCTGCTACCTCACAGGCTCTCCCGGCGGCTTCAAATACGCTTTCGTTGAGCAATGACCTGCAATCTATCGGTCAGATGGCGCAGTTAGATACACTGAGCCTGCAAGGAGGCAGCGGAAGCTGGCCCGTCGTTCACAGTCTGCTCGATTTGATGTTTATGGTTGTCTTTGAGTCTTTCGACGGCGCTCGGGTATAATGGTTTCGCGTGTGCCTGATGCTCAGCATTCTCGCTCGTTGCGCAGTACAACTGTGCCGAGAATGGAGAGTGTAGTGTGAAAGGTGCGAAGCACCTTTCACACTACACTCTCCATAAAGTGAGCGCCGCAGGCGCGAGGACACGCCAGTGTTGGCAGTCAGACATGCTCCTGGTAAAAATGACGATTTCTGTGGGGCGCACCGATGAAATTTCATAAGCGATGGTATATCATCTTCCCGCTTGCGCTTCTGGCCCTGAGCCTGCAAAGCTGCCTGGGTCTCGGCGGTGGCGGCAGCAGCACCAGTTCGAACTTTCAGACGAAAAGTACTGCTAATGGCACAACAATTGGCATAAACCAGACGGCGCAGGCCGTCTTCAAGGGTAAGATCTACTTTACGCTTAACCGCAACCTGTACGTACTCGATGGCACGCGTAATGTCACGCAGTTGACGCACGGTATGGATGTGCGCGATCCCGCCGTCTCGCCCGATGGCAAATGGATCGCGTTTACCAGATGGTTCAAGGACTATTCCGATCTCATGCTGATGCCGGCCAGTGGCGGCGCGCCGCGCGTGCTGCGTTCGGGCAATGGCACCTTTGTGAATAACCCCGGATTTGCTCCCAAAGCCACCTATTTCTGGTATGCACAGCCGGCCTGGGCGCCAGATAGCGAGCACCTGCTCTTTGTAAGCGACCTCGATAAGTTCAATATCATCCCCGGCGTCGATGCCTTCCAGCTCGATCCAGAGATCTTTTCCATCTCTATCAACGATCCGGCAGCGACGCCGCAGAAGGTCGCCTATTCCACCTACGGCGATGGTGGCCTGCGCGATCCCGCCTATCGCCCGGGGCATCCCGATCAGATCATCTATACCGATTTCCGCTACGATCAGTCACAGACGAAGCAGGTCATCCAGCTTTACCTGGAGGATCCCAACGCGATTGCTAATAATCCCGGCAAGTATCGCCCCGGCATCAATGGGCTGGAATTCGATCCCGCCGTAGCGCTGACGCCCGACACTCCCGATCTGACCAATATGGAGCCGGCCTGGTCGCCCGATGGCAATGCCATCGCGTACATCCGCAGGTCAGGCGCTGATGGCATGGGCCTTTTCGTCATGCCCGCGCCTGCGGACGCCGCAACCCTGGTTGCCGATCCCAATAACGCCACCTCGCAAAAGCAAGCCCTGGGGAGCTATCCCGAATCGTCGCAGATTGTGACCGGTCTGTACGTGAGCCAGCCCGTGTGGTCGCCCGATGGCAAGCAAATCGCCTATATTGGCTACGCCAATCAGGTCTTCGATATCTGGCTGGCGAACGTGAGTCGCGATCCCAAAACGGGGCGTTACAGCTTGAAAGGGAGTCCGGTACAATTGACCAATGCAGGGGGACATCTGGACGCGGATTCGCGGCCGTTCTGGACTCTGTAGCCGGTTGATGATATACTGGCCTTTGGTGCTGTAACTTTGTAGTATTTTCGCCCAGGTTGCTTGAGGTGGAACGTTGAACCAGTTTGAAGGCACACTGATTGCAGGACGATATGAGATACGCGAGCATATCGCTACGGGCGGTATGGCAAGCGTCTTCAAAACCTGGGATCATCGCGTGGAGCGGATCGTTGCGATCAAAGTATTGCGGTCTCTTGATAAGAATGACTCCCGCGCCGTTGAACGCTTCCGCCGGGAGGCGCGTGCCGCTGCCTCGCTCGCTCATCCCAACGCCGTTACGATCTACGATTTTGTCGAAGAACAGGGCCAGTACTTTCTCGTAATGGAGTATATTCATGGCCCGACCTTGAAGCAGCTCATTGGTCAGCGTCGCCAGTTGCAGCCGCGTGAGGCGCTGGAGATCGCAATTCAGGTCTGCGCCGTGCTGCAAGTAGCTCACACGCGCCGCTTCATTCACCGTGATATCAAGCCGCAGAACATTATGCTGGCCTGGGGTGGAGGCGCGGCTGGAGGAAGCCTTGCCGATGGAGGCGTATGGGTGAAACTCACCGACTTCGGCATTGTGCGCGTCGCGGAAGATGCAGGACTGACGAACAGCGGTATCGTGCTTGGCACCGCCGATTATCTTTCTCCCGAGCAGGCGCGCGGCGAGACCTTAACAGCTTCATCTGATCTCTATTCTCTTGGCGTGGTTATGTTCGAGATGCTTACCGGGCGTCCCCCCTTTGTTGGCCCGACTGCCGTCTCTATCGCTATGCAGCATGCCACGGCGAATCCGCCGCCACTGCGCCAGTTCAACCCGACCATTCCGCACGCCGTTGAGCAAATTGTGATCCGTGCCTTGCAGAAGGAACCTGAGGATCGTTACACCTCGGCTGCGGAGATGCAGCAGGCTCTCAAACAGTGCGCCAGAGAGCTTGCGCGTGGGAAACAGGCGGTTGCGGCTGCCAGGCCCGTGCAAACATCGCTGCGCAATTATGCGCCGGGCTCCGATGGGTTTGGTCCGGGAACCGTCCCCCCCTCCGGCCCCGGGCGCTACTCGTGATGTTGTTACATGATACCCTGGAGATGGTGAGCGGAGGCCGGGAGGATCAATAGATAAAGCGCGCCCTGTGAGCAAAGAGAGGCGGGGAGTTTTTTCCCGTTTTTTTGGCGTGCCAGATCTCCACAGAGTATCGTTTATAGGATAAACTACCTTCTTTTCTGGAGAGTGATGTTATGGAATACACACAGATCAACACGCCGCATGCACCGGCGGCCATCGGCCCCTACAGCCAGGCCATCCGCTGCGGCCAGTTTATTTATACCTCCGGGCAGATCGCGCTTGATCCTGATAGCGGCAATCTGGTCGGCGATGATGTTCAGGCGCAGACGCATCGCGTCCTCCAGAACCTTCAAGCTGTGCTGAGCAGCTCCGGGTCATCGCTCAAACAGGTTATCAAGACAACGGTCTTTCTTGCGCGGATGAGCGATTTTCAGGCAATGAACGCCGTATACGCGAGTTACTTTAGCGATGGCGTGGCCCCGGCGCGTTCAACGGTGGCCGTTGCTGAACTGCCGCGCCAGGCGCTTGTTGAAATTGAGTGTGTCGCTCTCGTTGAAGGCTAACCACGGGAGAGTGCCGGTGAACACTGCTACTATCTGGCGTACTACCCTTGAACGCTTAGAACAGGCACCAGTCGATGCTGTGAGCAAGGCGTGGCTCCAGGACTCACATCTATCCAGCGTCGCCCGGGAAACTGTGCTCAATGGCGACGCCGCGCCCGGCGCGCGGGAGCAGACGCTCTCTTTCACTCTCCAGGTGCCAAATAGCCTGGCGCGTGATGTGGTCAATACGCGCTGGCGCCGCTCTATTGAGGATATCCTGGAGGATGTGGTAGGCCAGCCGGTGGCGCTTAGCGTCATAGAGAACGCTGATGAAGCGGAAGATGCAGTGGTGGAGGCGCCCGAGGAGGATGTCTTTGCCAATGAAGAGGTGCCGGAGACGGACTACGCGCAGGATAGCTATACTTACTACGATATTGTGGCAAAACGGCCGCTACAGCCCGAACTCCAGTATATCAGCGGCGCTGCCGCCGATTCGCTGGAGGAATGGGACAACGAGCAGCGCGCCAACATTCTGATGCACAATCGACTCAATCCACGCTACACCTTCGACGCTTTCATCGTGGGCAATAGCAACCGCCTGGCGCATGCAGCTTCGCTGGCCGTGGCGGAGGCCCCGGGCGAATCGTACAATCCACTCTTCCTCTATGGAGGTGTGGGACTGGGCAAAACACATCTGCTGCATGCGATTGGACACCAGGGAGTGCACACGGGGCTGGCGGTGCTGTATGTTTCCTCTGAACAATTTACCAATGAGATTGTCAATGCTATACGCTATCGCACAACGGAAGAGTTCCGGGCCAAGTATCGCTCCGTCGATATTCTGCTCGTCGATGATATTCAATTTATTGCCGGCAAAGAATCTACCGAGGAAGAGTTCTTTCATACCTTCAACAGCCTCTATGAGATGAGCAAGCAGATTGTGATCTGTAGTGATCGTCCCCCTAAAGCTATCGTAAGCCTGGAAGAGCGCCTGCGCTCGCGCTTCGAGTGGGGCCTGATCGCCGATATCCAGCCGCCAGACCTGGAGACGCGCATGGCTATTTTGCGCGTCAAGGCCGATATGCTGCACTACCGCGTGCCTGATGAAATCATCGCCTATATCGCGGGGCGTGTGCAGACGAATATTCGCGAGCTTGAGGGCTGCCTCAATCGGCTGATGGCCTATCAGCAGTTGCATCGCACCGATCTTACGCTGGCCGTTGCCAGGGAGGCTATGTCTTCGCTGGGCAGCGATAATCGGGAGACAAACCTGAACATCCATCAGATTGCGCAGGCCGTCGCCGAGTATTACCATATCTCGCTGGAGGCGATGTGCGGAAAGCAGCGCGACAAGCATATCGTTGTGCCGCGCCAGATTGCCATGTACCTGATCCGCCAGGAGACGCAGGCATCGCTACTCGAAGTGGGCCAGCTTTTCGGCGGGCGCGATCATAGCACTGTACTGCACGCCTGTGAGAAAATAGAGAAGGCGGTGAATCTCAACCCGCAGTTGCGCCGCGAGATTATCGCTATCCGCGAACAATTATCGCGCGAATAAACATATTGTAATGGAGTTCCATGTTACCACCATACACCACCTACCTCATTGATCTTGATGGCGTCGTTTATCGCGGAGAAGAGTTGATCCCCGGTGCGAAAGAATTCGTTGCCTGGCTCGATTCCAGTCAGAAAAAGTATCTGTTCGTCACTAACAATTCGTTCGCCAGCGAGGCGCAGGTCTTAGCCAAACTCGCGCGTCTGGGCATCAAGAGCGACGAGTCGCATGTCATGGGCGCGGGCCAGGCGGCGGTGCAGAATATCGCGCGGCGCTTTCCGGGGGCGAGCGTCTACGTTGTCGGCGAGCAGCCCCTCTTCGACCTGGTACACGAGTATGGCCTGCACGCGGTTGATCGCGATGCCCGGAAGGCCGATGTGGTGCTCGTCGGTCTGGACCGCGCCTTCGACTACAAGACGCTGACGAATGCGGTGCTGGCCGTGCGCGCGGGGGCGGCCTTCATCGCCATCAATCGCGATCCTCTGCTGCCCATCGCCGGCGGCGTCATCCCCGGCTGTGGTGCGATGGTTGGCGCTATCGAAGGGGGAAGCAGCATCAGACCGGAGGTTGTGGGGAAGCCCGAACCTACGCTGCTGCACGAGGCTATGCGTAAGCTGAACAGCCGGCCCGAAGAGACCGTGATGATCGGCGATGGACTCGATACCGATATCCAGGCGGGAGTTGCCGCCGGCACGCATACGCTGCTGGTGCTCTCCGGCAAGGACTCGCGTAAGGATCTGGAGCGCTCGCCCGTCAAGCCGGAGTATGTCTACGAAAATCTGGCGGCGGTGCTCGCCGACATTCAAAACTAGCCGAAACTGGGCACGTCTCTTTTGAGCGGATTGCCGTTGTCGGGCGGGCGATCTACAATGGCAACGGTGCAGCGTGAAACGCAGATGAGCCTGTCGTTCTCATCGCTAATTTTGATATCCCAGACATGCGTTGTTCGTCCCCGATAGAGCGGAGTGGCGACGCCGGTGAGCATGCCATCACGCTTGGGCCGCAGGTGATTGGCGCTGATCTCCATGCCGAATGCCATCTGCCGGTCAGCATCAATGTTGAGCGCGCTGCCCAGCGATGCCAGCGATTCGGCCAGCACTACCGAGACGCCGCCATGCAGGTAGCCGACCTGCTGGCGGTGATTGGGGCCGATGGGCATCGTCGCTACCACGCGGTCCTTCTCCGCCTGCACCACCCTGATATCAAGCACGTCCCAGACTGATCCTTTGCGCGTGCTGTTCAACAGCGCGATAAGCTCTTCCTGCGAGTATTCCAACGCTCGTTGCTCCTCTCTCTTCTCTTCTGATCTGATCGACCATAAAATATGGACGCGTATGTGCTGCGTATGTGCTGACAGAATGATTTGGGAATGTACCTTCCAGGAATGTGTCTGATTTCCAGCACCATCGCCTGCTCGCTCCTGCGGCGCTCGCTGGCTCTGAGGGAGGGTGTGGACACAGGCGCGAAGCGCCTGTGTCCACACCCTCCCCGCGATCCCTGGGTGCGGCGGAGCCGCAGCAACGCGCGGCGAGAGCGCTGAGCCTCGGTCACTTTCTAAGAGTTGATCGTATCTCTGTGCTCGTGCCTCTCCAACACCTCGCTCTCCTCATTCTCCGCGCTATCCGCATTCATTAATGTCTCGCGGGCGGGAGCCATACGCGTAAAAATCCAGTAGCCTCCGTAGAACATAATGATCCACATCAGGACCGTTACCAGCGCCGCCGGAAGCGCGTTATCCCACATGGTGTAGGATGTGCGGGTGAGCGCGCCGGAGATATCGCGGACGATGCCGAAAATCGCTATGCCAATCAGCAGGAGCAAAGCGAACCAGTGCCCGCGTCCTCTCCAGAAGCGCCAGATCAGCAGGTAGGCAACACTGCCATAGATAAGCACATCTGTAATGTAAAATGGGAGCGGGAGATGCAAGATTAATTCGCTGAGAGTATAATGCCACCAGTGGACGTAGTAGGCGATGAGATCGGCCAGCGCATTTATCACGCCCATGAACAGGCCGCCTGCCAGCGAGGATAGCAGCACCCTCCACGGCGGATGTATGAATAAGAGCACCGCAAGATAGACGACGATGATAAATGGTACGTCAAGAGCGAGGAAGGCGCGAACCTCCATATGTAAAGAACTCCTTATAGATTTCTATGCTTTTGTTTACTTTATCTTTCGCTTGCTCGCGCCTGAGGCGCTCGCCCGGTGTAGCAGTGTTGTGTGGCAGGCGCGCTTCGCGCGCCTGCCACACAACACTGCTACACCTCCGGCGCGGCGGAGCTGCGCGAATTCCTGGCTGGTGCGGGCAAAGGAGCTGAGAATCAGTCACTCTCTAAACTTATAGTGTGTCAGCCATATTCCGTCAAGAGAACAGGAAGGGATTTTGTCATGAATATTGTGCCACTGCGCGTCGCCCTGGCTCAGATTAATGTCACTGTGGGCGACCTGGATGGTAATAAGCAAAAGATATTGAGCGCGATGCAGCAGGCGCATGCAGAAGGCGCGCATATCGTATGCTTCCCTGAATTAGCACTGCCCGGCTACCCACCGGAAGATCTGCTCCTCAAGCCGGGCTTTGTCGCGGCTAATCTCCGCAAGCTGGAGCAGATCGTGCAGGCCAGCCGCGATCTGCCGGGGCTGACCGCTGTTGTCGGCTTTGTAGACCGCGATCATGATATCTACAATGCGGCCGCGATTATTCATGAAGGCCGACTTTCAGGAGTATACCACAAACACTATCTCCCCAACTATGGCGTGTTCGACGAGTATCGCTACTTTCAGGCGGGCCAGGAGGCGCCAGTCTTCCTCATCCACGATATCCACGTCGGCGTCACTATCTGTGAGGATATCTGGTATCCCACAGGCCCATTGACGCGCCAGGTCCACGCCGGAGCGGAGGTGATCATCAATATCAACGGCTCGCCCTACGATACCGGCAAAGGAGCCGCACGCGAAGCCATGATCGCCACCCGCGCAGCCGATAATGGCGTGATCGTCGCCTATCTCAACCTCGTCGGCGGTCAGGACGAGCTGGTCTTCGACGGCGGCAGCATGGTCTTTAACGAGCAGGGAAAGCTTATCGCGCGTGCGCGGCAGTTCGCCGAGGATATGCTGATCGTCGATCTCGATACCGCTGCGGTGTTTCGCGCGCGCCTGCACGATACGCGCCGGCGACAGGAGCGGCTGTCGATGATCGAGGAGAACACACCGATCATTACCGTCGATACGCGCCCTCTTACGGCTCCGTCGGTGAACAATCATGTGCCACTGGGAGCGCCGCAGCGCATCGAACCCAGAATGGAGCGTTTGCGGGAGATTTACTCGGCGCTGGTGCTGGGCACGGGCGATTACGTGCGCAAAAACGGTTTCAAACGCGTCATTGTCGGGCTGTCGGGCGGCATCGATTCGTCGCTCGTGGCGGTGATAGCAGTTGATGCACTGGGGGCCGAGAACGTGACCGGCGTCTCCATGCCTTCCGGCTATTCGTCAGAGGGTAGCAAGACCGACGCCCAGCAACTCGCCGAGAACCTGGGCATCGAGTACCTGACTATTCCTATCGAGGAGACCTTTCGGACCTCACTAAAAATGCTGAGGCCGGTGCTAGGAGACGAAACTTCGGGACTGGCGATAGAAAATCTTCAGGCGCGCATTCGCGGCAACATTCTGATGACGCTCTCCAATCGCTTCGGCCCCATCGTGCTCACTACGGGCAACAAGTCCGAGATGGCTACCGGCTACAGTACGCTGTACGGAGATATGGCGGGTGGCTTCGCTGTCTTGAAGGATGTGCTCAAAACGCTGGTCTACGAACTGGCCCGCTATCGCAATACACTCGAGGGCCGTGCGCTGATCCCGCAATCGGTCATCGACAAGGCTCCCTCCGCCGAACTGCGCCCGGGCCAGAAGGATACCGATAGCCTGCCGCCATACGAAGAACTTGATCCGATCCTCAAAGCCTATGTTGAGGATGACCGCAGCTTTGAAGAGTTGCTGGCAATGGGCTTCGAGCGTGCGACGGTTGAGCGCGTCATGCGCCTCGTCGATATCAGCGAGTACAAACGCCGGCAGGCTCCCCCAGGAGTGAAGATTACGCCGCGCGCCTTTGGCCGTGACCGGCGCCTGCCCATTACTAACAGGTATCGCGATACGTTATAGCAGCGACGAAAAGCGCGATTATAATATAACGATCTTCACCTCGGCCTTTATGGCATACTAATTTATTGCTAGATCACCTGTTCATATTCCTGGAATTTGGAGAAGAAGTAGATAGATTTAGGAATTTACAGGAATAGCTCTATCATTTTGATAGCAAATATGTTATACTCATCAAAGGCAGATATGTTTTATGCGCCCATATAGAAACCGTCTGTAATATATGTAAGAGATAGATGTAAGAAGCAAGTTATAGTGCTTGCTTGCTCGGCAAAAGGGATTACATATGTGTCAGCGGTTAGCTCTTCCCGGTCTGAAGAGCAGGAGTGGTCGCGATGCCTACGTGTCTTGTTCTTATGCCGTTTGGAAAGACCACAGAACAACACACAGAAGAGTATTGGAATAATCACTTTATGCATTTTATCAGGCCCGCTATAGAAGATGCGGCGGATGGTAAGAAACTTTTAGGATATCGGGCCATGAGAGCGAACCCATCAGGTGGATCAATTAACGAAGAGGTTTTCAATAACCTGCAAGATGCTGATGTCGTGCTGGCGGATCTCACTGATCTCAACGCCAACGTGATGTATGAATTGGGCATCTGTCATTGTCTGCGAGAGCGGACAATCATGATACTTGAGAAAGGGTTGGAGGTACCTTTCTACTTTAAAGGTTACAAGATCATTAGCTACTCTGGCGCTACAAACAAAGATAGTCATAAATTTAAAGAGGATATCCAACGCCGTCTCCTCGATCTCACCCAGGATGCAACTAGCATTGCGGACAATCCCGTAACAAGCTACTTTCGCAGCACAGGACGTAAAGTAGCTATCACCCCCATCGGCAGTCACGTTCCCGGCGGTCTGCGAGAAAGTGAGTTCAAGCATCTCTACACACCTTCCGAAAATTCCCAGCGCAATGTCCGTAAGGCAGAAGTTATCTGTGAGGCAGAGCAATATATCAAACTGCTTGCATCATCCGGTTATACGTATCTGGTCAAAGTGAACAGCCCCTTTAGAGATGCATTGGAAGAACGCTTAAAGCAGAAAGTGCCGGTGCGCATTGTCCTGCTCAATCCCTGGTCTGATACAAGGATGCTTCTCGCTTTAGGCGAACTATCTGAGGATAGCGCAATACATGAGCAAATTCAGAGAATAGGACTTGAGAAATTGCAGCAAGGGAGTCTCAGGGGCTTTGATCCAGTAAGGCTTATCGAGCAAAGTGATAATTATCTTGAGAAGTACTCCACCAGTATACGTGGCTACCTGGATATTCAAAGGCGCTACGGTCCTCTCATCGAATTACGCATCTGTTCTTATCCCATTCCCTCAACAATGCTGCTTACGGAGAAGATGGGCTTTTTTGAGCCATACATTTATGCGAATCTGCATGAGCGGATGCGCAAGGCCATGATCACATTTGAGTTGGAATTTCCTGTCTCGAATTATCTTTATCGTCACTGTACCGATCACTTTGAGATCATGTGGCAGTTGTCCGTCCCATATGAAAAATTTGTTGAAACGGAGGCTTCTTTTAAAGAGCAACTCAGAGGGAGATATGAGTGGAAAACCGATTCCCCTGGTAGCGCAACATGAATCCTGGATATCTCTTGATCCCGTACAAGGATGTCCCGCGAGTTGCGTGTATTGCTACCTGGAACCATCAGGACTCACTAGAAGGATTCCCGGAGATCCCATTGAAGCTCCGGAATCCACTTATCAGAGACTGTCCGAGTATCACTATCTTGAGAAGTCCAGATTTAGCGATGTTCCCGTAGGTAGGAGTTTTCCCATTGCTATTGGCAACTACACTGATGTGTGCCTTACGTCTAAGAATCGCCAGTTCTTGCTCGCTGCTTTAGCTCATCATAAGCAGCGAATGCCAGCCGTGCCAGTTTGTATTGTCACCAAAGCTGCCTTAGAGCTGGCCTTCCTGGAGACGATCAATCGAATCGGTGTCAAAGTCATCTTCTTTATTTCCCTATCCTTCCTACCTTCGCAGTTTGAGAAGGGAGCACCACCGGCGAAGGCCCGGCTTAAAAATTTCGAGCGTATTGCTCTGTTTGATAATATAGAGGCTGTTCATTTCTGGAGACCGGTCACGTCGGTGAGCATTCCCAACCGCACGGCAGCCGCCAGTCAGATAGAGTTGTTAAAGAGCGCAGGCGCAAAATTGTCTGTTGTGACAGGCTTAAAGTTTGGGGATAATCTGGCGAAGACTTTCAGAGCAAATGAACAACATCCTTTCCACGAGTTTTTCAGTGCTTGGGCAGAGCAATCCCATTTGCAAAATGAAATACTTGAGCCAGATGTCCAGGAGGTAATTCTCAGTGTTGCTCAGGAACTATCTTATCCAGTGTTCCTGCATACATCCTGTGCAGTGAGCTATGTCTTGGAGCAGCCTGACTACAACGCTACTTTCAGAAAACCTCACCTTGAAACGCGGTGCCTGGCGAGCACTTGCCCATCGGCTCAGAGGAAACGCTGCTTCAGTTTTAAAGCGCGTTTTACTGCCCCTTCCCAGACTCTTCTGGAACAAGTAGCTCGTTACCTCGATTTACCTTCGGCCTCGGTTACATATTCGGTCCAGCGGGAGGTCATCTTTGTGGATTGTGTGCTCACCCAGGAGGAGCAGACCTACCTCACTCAAGCGACTGGTTTCCCTGTAAGGGGAAAGGATCTGGTTCCGACGCTGGAATGGATTGGCAGTATTAACAGATTAGGAGATATGCACATGAAAGTTTCCGATATGGTTGAGATGACCCGTGAAGTAACACGGCTCTTTGATAGAGATGTCGGTGAGTGGAACGTCAATGTGATGGTGACAGAACTCGTTGGAGAAGTGGGAACGCTCGCCGATAGCATTATGATACAGGAGGGCCACCGTCCCTCAAGAAATGGGGATCACATCGATCTGGAAGACGACATCGTTGACATTCTGTTTATGCTCATTCGTATCGCTGATCACTATAAGGTTGACCTGGAGAGCGCCTATAGCGATATGATTAAACGAACCCGCAGAAAGTTAGAGGATCGTCTATCCACCAGAAAATACCAGGAGTAAGATCGAAAGAAGTATTACAACATGGAATAAATACGTATACTGAAATCGGATGCATTCTTGTAAGCATGGTCATTTCCAGGCAGGTGCACCCGATTTCCACGCTCAAGAATACAAAATTGCAATCGTCGATATGGTATACTCTCTGACAGAAACGTTGTCGCGTCTAGTAGCGCATGGGCCGGGCTAGCAGGAGGAAGCCACGGTTGACGAGGTGGAGGCTGTTCGGAGCATCAGCGGGGAGCCTCCAGGGTTGATCACACCCCTGCGAAGGGAGCGCGCAAATCCGGATGGTAACAGCCGGGACAAAACGCTTCCAGTGATGTAGTGATTGCGTGCCTTTTACGCAAAACATTACAACACAAGAGAAAGGATACCCCGATTCCATGTGCGGTATCATTGGCTACGTCGGGCCGCAGGGCACCGATGTTACTTCCATATTGCTTGATGGCCTGAGCAGGCTTGAATATCGCGGTTATGATTCGGCGGGCATCGCCGTTCTGACCACAAACGGAACGCTTGAAGTACATCGCCGGGCCGGCAAGATCGCCGATCTGGCGGCAACCGTCTCCAATGGATCGCGTCCCGCCGCCGGGACGCTTGGAATCGGACATACGCGCTGGGCGACGCATGGCCGACCAAACGATACCAACGCTCATCCCCACCCCGATTGCCACGGCGCTATTACCGTCGCGCACAACGGCATTATCGAGAACTATGCCGAACTGCGCGACGAGTTGCAGCACGCCGGCCATACCTTCCGTTCCGAGACCGATACCGAAGTCCTCGCGCACCTGATCGAAAGCGCCTATGCCGGTGAGGCGCAGCGCGATCTGACCAGCGCAGTGCGGCTCGCTTTGCAGCACGTCAGAGGCTCGTATGCTATCGCCGTGGTCAGCCGCGAGGCGCCCGATATGCTTGTAGGGGCGCGCTGTAACGGCCCGCTGATCGTCGGCCTCGGCGAGCGCGAAAATTACCTGGCCTCGGACATCCCCGCCATTCTCAAACATACGCGGCGCATGATTATCCTCGATGAAGGCGAGGTGGTGACGCTGCGTCCTGACAGCGTTGCCATTACCACGCTCGATGGTACGCCTGTGCAGCGGGAGCCAATCACCATCGGTTGGGATATCGAAGCTGCGGAGAAGGGCGGCTATCCACACTTTGTCCTCAAGGAGATCTTTGAGCAGCCGGAAGCTCTGCGCCGCGCTCTGCTGGGCCGCGTCCATGCCGGGCAACTGCGCCTCAGCGAACTGGAGCGCATGCGGCAGGCGGGACTGCTCGACCAGGTGCAGCGCATCGTCATCGTAGCCTGCGGTACCTCGTATCACGCCGGCCTGCTGGCGAAATACGTGATCGAGCAGTGGGCGCGCATTCCCGTCGAGGCCGTCACCGCTGCCGAGTTCCGCTACAGCGATCCGATAGTCGGCCCAGAAACGCTCTGCCTCGCGGTCACGCAGTCGGGCGAGACGGCTGATACGCTCGTCGGCATTCGCCAGGCGCGGGAGCGTGGCGCGCCCGTCATCGCCATCACCAATATCGTTGCCAGCGCCATCACGCGCCTCGCCGATGCTGTATTGTACCTGCAAGCCGGGCCGGAGATCGGCGTTGTGGCTACGAAAACCTTCGTTACCTCCGTCGCCGTGCTCTATATGCTTGCGCTCTACCTGGGCCAGCAGCGCGGGCGCATCGACGCCGGGCGCTTGCGTGAACTGCTCGTCGCGCTGGAACGGATCCCCGATCAGATCCAGCACATTCTCGACGCGGCGGCCAGCCCCGATGACGAGATTGCGCCGCTGGCGCAGCGCCTCGCGCGCGTGAGCAGCATAGTCTTTATCGGGCGTGGCGTCGGCTTCCCTACCGCGCTGGAGGGCGCGCTCAAACTCAAAGAGATTTCCTATATTCATGCGGAGGGACTGCCTGCCGGCGAACTCAAGCATGGCTCTATCGCCCTGCTCGACCCGGACACGCCGCTGGTTGCCGTCGCCACCGCCTCACATGTTTACGAGAAGGTGGTGAGCAATATCCAGGAGGTACGCGCCCGCGATGCGCGCGTGCTGGTCGTTGCCAGCGAGGGCGACGAAAACATCCGCCAGCATGCCGATGATGTGCTCTACGTGCCGGTGACGCCGGAGGCATTCAGCCCGCTGCTGGCGATCATTCCCCTGCAATTGCTGGCCTATCATGTCGCGGTTGCGCGGGGCTGCAACGTTGATCAGCCGAGGAATCTGGCGAAGTCGGTGACGGTGGAGTAAGGGGTTAGGAGGTAACTCCTCAGTGCCGCAGGCACTGAGGAGTTACGTTATGAGAATGCCCCTTTCCGCTCTGGCTCCCGCGTGAGAGAATAGATACCTATGTGTAGAAACATCAGACCGCTTTTCAACTTTGAACCACCCGCAACCGAGGAAGAGATCCGCGAGGCCGCGTTACAGTTTGTGCGCAAGGTGAGCGGCTTCAACCGGCCATCGAAGGCCAACGAAGCGGCATTCTTTGCCGCCGTTGACGCCATAGCAGCGGCCTCAAGCACCCTGCTCAACTCGCTGGAGACGCAGGCGCCGCCCAAAAGCCGTGAGGAAGAGGCTGCCAGGGCGCGGGCGCGTGCTGCTCAGAGATTTTCCCGGTGAATAACTCGGGCAGTCAGAAAGGAAGCATATAAGTAGCTCTGACTCTAGCCGCGTGTGAGAGGGCATGGTATAATGCCGTAAATATCCCGCACAGGGGTTATGGTAACAGGAGCACGGTGGAGCGCGTTGAAGGCGTCAGCTTCATCTACGATGTATGTTTCGCAAGATTTTGATTGCTAACCGTGGTGAAATAGCGCTGCGCGTTATTCGCGCCTGCCGCGAGATGGGGATACGCAGCGTCATTGCGCACTCAGAAGCCGATCGGCAATCGCTGCCGGTCCGTATGGCCGATGAGCGCATCTGTATTGGTCCCGGACCGAGCGGGAAGAGCTATCTCAATATCCCCAATATCATCAGTGCAGCTTTTATCTCCAATGCCGAAGCAATTCACCCTGGCTACGGCTTCCTCTCGGAGAATACGAGCTTTGCTGAAATTTGCAGCGATGTCAATATTACCTTTATTGGTCCCTCTGCCTCGGTGATGGCGATCATGGGTGATAAGGTCTCGGCGCGCGAGGCGATGGTCAAAGCCGGGCTGCCAACCCTGCCAGGAACGCCCGTCCTGCGCACGCTGGCCGAGGCGCAGGAAGCCGCCAGAGAGATCGGCTTCCCGCTCATGCTCAAAGCCGTTGCCGGTGGGGGAGGCCGTGGCATCCGCCTTGTCAGGAGCGCGGAAGAGTTTGATCGCGTCTTTGTCCTGGCACAGAACGAGGTGCGCGAAGCCTTTCATGATGATGGCATCTATCTTGAGCGCTACCTGGAGCGGGCGCGCCATGTCGAGATTCAGGTGCTTGTCGATCATTATGGGCATGGGGTTCATCTTGGCGAACGCAACTGTTCCTGCCAGCGCCGCAATCAGAAGGTATTGGAAGAGGCGCCCAGTCCCGTCTTGCCACGCGAATTATGTGATGAGATGGGCATGAAGGCCATCCGCGCTGTACAGCAGGTAGGATATCGCAACGCTGGCACGCTCGAGTTCCTGGTAGATGAGCAGAATCGTTACTATTTCATGGAGATGAATACCCGTTTGCAGGTAGAGCATCCCGTGACCGAGATGGTGACGAGCATCGATCTGGTCAAGGAGCAGATACGCATTGCCGCCGGGCTGCCACTGCATCTCCGGCAGGAAGATATTCGATTGCGCGGCCATGCCATCGAGTGCCGTATTACGGCGGAAGATGCAAACGCCGACTTTCGCCCGCAGACGGGAGTGGTCGAGCAATATCTGCCGCCAGGTGGGCCGGGGGTACGTATCGATAGCCATCTTTTTACCGGCTATGAGGTTCCGCCTCATTATGACTCGCTGCTCTCAAAGCTCGTTGTCTGGGCTGAGACGCGCAACGAGGCGATTGCGCGTATGCAGCGCGCCCTCGAAGAGTACGTTATCGAAGGGTTGCCAACAACGATACCTTTTCATCAACGTTTACTCAAGCATGAAGGTTTCATCCGTGGTGATACCTATACACGCTTTATACAAGAGGAAGCCGTCGCATTAGGTATATGAGGAGGTGATTTTATGTCTCGCGTGGTTGTGACCGGTATGGGGCTGATTACAGCTCTGGGCAACGATCTGGCATCGACGTGGGAGAGGCTCTGCAAGGGTGAGTCGGGCGTCAGCGAGATTACCAGTTATGATACCAGCCAGTTCCGCGTGCATTTTGGCGCTCAAATCAAGGACTTTGATCCTTCCCCTTATATGGACCGCAAGGAAGTGCGCCGTACTGATCCCTACCAGCATCTTGCCATCGCTACTACGAAGCAAGCTCTGGCCCAGGCACAATTGCAGATTACCGATGATATCGCGGATGATACGGGTGTCTACATCGGCAGTGGTATCGGGGGTCTTATCACGCTGCACGATCAGTTCAAAGTGCTCTTCGAGCGGGGGCCGGACCGTATCAGCCCTTTCTTCATCAATATGATGATTATCGATAGCGCCCCCGGCATTGTCTCGATCATGACCGGGGCGAAAGGCCCGAACTGGGCGGCGGTCTCCGCCTGCGCCACCAGCGGCAATACTATCGGCGAAGCGTGGGAGACGATCCTCCGTGGCGATGCGAAGGTGATGATCGCCGGCGGCTCCGAGAAGGGCATCACCCCTATCGCAATGGCCGCATTTGATAATATGCATGCGCTCTCGCGACGCAACGACGATCCGCAGGGCGCGAGCCGGCCTTTCGATGCCACGCGCGATGGCTTTGTGATGGGAGAAGGAGCAGGTATCCTCATTCTGGAGGAACTGGAATTCGCGAAGGCCCGAAATGCTCCCATCCTGGCCGAACTGGTTGGCTACGGCTGTACGAGTGATGCACACCATATCACCGACCCGGCTCCCGGTGGAGAGGGCCTGGTGCGGGCGATGCGGCGCGCTATGCAAAAAGCAGGGCTGCGCCCCGATCAGATCGATTATATCAACGCGCATGGCACTTCGACACCTCCCAATGATCGCACCGAGACTCAGGCCATCAAGACCTGCCTGGGCGAGCATGCATATCGCGTGGCTATCAGTTCTACCAAGTCAATGACCGGGCATACGCTCGGCGCGGCAGGCGCGGTTGAGGCCGTAATCTCCATTCAGGCGATCCGCACGGGCATTATTCCGCCGACCATCAACCTGCACCATCCTGATCCCCAATGCGACCTCGATTACGTGCCCAACGAGGCGCGGCATGCCGCGGTAAACGTGGCTATGTCAAATGTGATGGGCTTCGGGGGGCATAATACCTGCCTGATATTCAAGCGTTACGAAGAGTAAAAGTTCATGGATGCGAAGAAAAAAGTATCATGGCTAGAACGCGTTGAAGATATCGTTACCATCCTTGAGGGGAGTACGGTTGGCGAACTGGAACTGGTCGAGGGCGAAACCGAGATTATCATTCGGCGCGAGCCTGGCATGGTCATGAGCGCGGTCCCCGCTCAGCGCGTCGGCGCTGCTGGCGTTGTGGCGCCTCCCGGCGGTGGAGGTCAGGCCGCACGTGTGGATCGCAGCGTAGCCGTCGTTGCGCCCCTGACGGGTGTGTACTACTCGGCCGCCTCGCCCACCTCGCCTCCCTTTGTCAACGTGGGTGACAATATTCATGTGGGACAGGTCGTCGCCCTTATTGAGTCCATGAAGGTCTTCAATGAGGTCACGGCCGAAGTAGCGGGCCGCGTCGTTGCCCTCGTAGCTACCAATGGAAACGTCGTGCAGAAGGGTGAGACGCTGCTGCGCGTAGAGCCGTTGTGATATGTTCTGAGAGACGAGATCGGTAATACGATGAGCAAGGCCATCACAAGATGTAGAGACAACCCTTGCGGTTGTCTCTACATGTAGAGACAACCCTTGCCCTCGCCTTGCAGGTTTTTCTACCTTACGCCGGGCGCTCGATGGGCTGCCGGCGCAGCAGAAAAAGGAACTCGCGGTTGCCTTCGCGGCCCGCTATGGGCGAGTCGGTGACGGCCGCTACGCGCAGCGGCGTGTGCAGGGGTATCCATTCCTGAAGCTCATCGAGCACGCGGCGATGTACCTCCGGGTCGCTGATGACGCCGCTTCCCCTGTCTGCCTCGGCCTTGCCCGCCTCAAACTGGGGCTTGACCAGCGCGACAACCCATATATCCGTTGACCTGTCGAGCAGAGGGATGAGCGCGGGCAGCACCAGGCGCAGCGAGATAAAGGAAACATCGATGACCGCGCACTGCACCGGCTCTGGAAGCTGTTGCAGGTGGCGGATATTGGTCCGCTCCATGACCACAACGCGCGGATCATTGCGCAGCGTCCACGCCAGTTGACCGTGACCGACATCAACGGCATAGACGCGGGCGGCTCCGCGCTCCAGCAGGCATTGCGTGAAGCCTCCGGTTGAGGCTCCGACATCGAGGGCAATAAGTCCGGCAGGATCCAGCTCGAAAGTATCCAGCGCTTTTTCAAGCTTGAGTCCTCCCCGGCTGACGTACTTGAGTTCAGGCGAGGAGCTGGCGAGGCGAATAGCAGCGCCAACGGGCACAGCCGTCCCGGGCTTGTCCACCATACGATCTCCAACATAAACCTGACCGGCCATGATGAGCGCGCGTGCGCGCTCGCGGCCCGGCGCCAGCCCCAACCGTACCAGCGCCACATCCAGCCTCTCCTTGTCGGTTCGCTTGCTTTTCACAACCTGCCCTTATGATGATAGTAAATCAGGGCGCCGGCGCCCACCAGACCTGCGTTCGGACCGAGTTCAGCCAGTACGATGCGCGCGGCCTCTCGCGGAACCCGCATGGCACGCTCCTGTACAATGCGCATGGCAGGATCCAAGAGCAATGGACCCATCTGTGTCACGCCACCTCCCAGAATGATAATTTCGGGATTAAAAATATGGAGGATATTAACCAGTCCAATGCCGAGGGCTTCGGCTGCTGTGGCGATGATATCACGCGCCAGCGGAATGCCAGACTCCGCTGCCTGCGCGACGGTACGTGCCGTCACATCGATAATAGCCGTGGGATCTCCAGCGTTCTGTTGATGCGTGCGAGCGAAGGCCAGCAGTTCGTCACCCTTCCCTTCGGCGATGGCTCTGTTAGCTTTTCGCGCGATAGCAGTGCCAGAAGTAATACGCTCCAGGCAGCCAATATTGCCGCAGTTGCAGCGCTCTCCATGCCAATCGATGGTGATATGTCCCAGTTCGGCGGCGGTGCCGGAAACGCCCGTAAGGATCTTTCCGTCCGAGATCACGCCGCCTCCGATACCTGTGCTGATCGTGAGATACACAACTTCGCGGCTGCCGCGCCCGGCGCCGAACATATACTCGCCGAGCGCGGCGGCGTTGGCGTCGTTCTCGACGAAAATGGGCACGCTGAACTGCTCGCTGAAGATGTCTCCCAGGGGGACGCCATTCCATCCCGGCAGGTTTGGTGGATCGAAGACCATGCCTGTGCGACTATTAAGCGGGCCTGGAGCGCAGATCCCGATACCGGCAACCTGATCGAGGGCGATCCTGGCCTTGTCAAGGGCCTGTTCTACGGCTTGAAAAAGGCGTGGGATGACGCGATCAGGTATCGGATTCTCGCCGGTCAGCGCCCCGACGCGTGAGAGCAGCGTGGCGCCGCGCAGTACCGCCGTGCGAATCTGAGTTCCACCCAGGTCAACACCGACCACTAAAGGTAGATCATGATCTGTGCTGCATACCACGTCAGGAGTCGATGCCAGGCGCTCTTCATTCATGAAACATGCTCCCCGGATAAGATCTTTCCTAGATGATACCCCATGCATGCCGACCAGGACAAGAGAGCGCCGCCAGCGCGAGCAGGCTGAGGCTTAAAATAGAAACATATTTACATAATATCAAATGTTTGCCTCATCATGCCAGTATAACAAGAATATTATGTCAAATGATAGATTGAATAGTGCCAATCTATGTATAGATACATTCAGTTTTAGTTACTGCCGGGTGAGATAAACGTTGTAATTCCAGGAACCTGAAAATATGAGAATGCGAGGATGGAAGTGAGCAAATCGGTGTATCTATCTGTGGTTGTACCCCTATATAATGAGGCACTCAATGTATGTCCTCTTCACGAACATATATGCCGGGCCTTACAGAGCCTGAGCATCACCTATGAGATCATTTATGTAGACGACGGTAGTAGCGATGCGACCTTTCTGCGGCTCTATCAACTGGCGTTAGACGATCCTCATGTGCGGCTTGTTCAGCTTGGTCGCAATTTTGGGCAGACGGCAGCACTGGCTGCTGGTATAGACTACAGTGCTGGCGAGGTGCTGATCTGCATGGACGGCGATTTGCAGAACGACGCTCAGGATATACCGCGACTGCTCAAGAAATTAGAGCAGGGATACGATGTTGTGAGCGGCTGGCGGAAGCGGCGCGAGGATCCGCTGCTGATCCGCAGATTGCCTTCGCGGCTGGCTAATAGTCTGATTGCCAGAGTGACCGGCATATATCTACACGACTACGGCTGCACGCTCAAAGCCTACCGGCGCGAGGTATTCGCGCACCTGCGCTTATATGGCGAAATGCACCGTCTTATTCCGGCCTATGCGGCGCTTGCCGGCGCTCGCGTGGCCGAGATCGAAGTCACGCATCATGCCAGACGCTTCGGCGCCTCCAAATATGGGCTGTCGCGAACAGTGCGTGTCATTCTTGATCTGATCACCTGCAAATTTCTGGGCAGCTTTGGCGCCAGGCCGGCTCACCTCTTTGGCCTGCCGGGCCTCGGCGCTCTGGCGCTGGGCGCTCTCTGCCTGGTGCTCATGCCCGTGGGCAGACTCCTGCCGCCGCGTTTTCGTATCGGTGCCCGGCCGCTGCTCTCTGCTTCGGCTCATTGCTGCAATGCTGGCATCCTGTACATTGTGCTGGGCTTGCTGGCCGAGCTTTTGATGCGCACCTATTACGAATCGCAGGGCAAAGCAGCATATGTGGTGAAAAAAGTTGTCGCTCCGGGGGCCGCGATAGCTATGCTGGAGGGCGACGCAACTCCAGCCGGGGTACTCGCTTGCTCCGGTGCAGGTCGGGAGGATGGGAATGAACATGCAGACCGGCCATAGCGGCGCTGCACGGATCTTGATGGTTGCTCCCCAGCCATTTTTCGCTCCACGGGGAGCGGCATTCTGCGTCTATCAATACATCAATGCGCTTGTCACGCTGGGATACGGGGTTGATCTGGTTACGTATTCCATAGGCGAGGATGTCGCGCTGCCCGGCCTGACCATCTATCGCACGCCGGCTTTGCCGTTCGTTCGCGCAGTAAAGCCCGGTTTCTCGCTGGCAAAGTTCCCGCTCGATCTGCTGCTCTTTCTGACGGCTCTGTGGCGGCTCTGCCGGGGACGCTACCGCTATCTCCATACTCATGAGGAGGCTGCGCTGATCGGCGCTTTGCTGGCACCGCTATTTCGCTGCCGGCACCTCTATTATATGCATTGCGATCTCTCGCAACTGGTGGGGGAGAATCCACTGGTTGTATCCTGCGTCAGAGCCGCGCAGGCGCTCATGATACGCTGCGCCGATGCTATTGTCGCTTTTTATCCTGAGTGTGCAGGGAAGGCGAAAAAGATTGCCCCTCGCAAATCCGTCTATGTGATCCTGCCTGCGCCCGTCGATGCCGCACTCTCTCCGCCATCACAGGTGGATGTCGAGAAGTTGCGGCAGCAGTGGGCGCCCAACGGCTCTCCAATTATTCTCTATACGGGGACGCTTGAAAAATATCAGGGCATCGATCTGTTGCTGCGCAGCGCGGCGCTTGTGACTGAGGTCCTGCCTGCTGCTCGCTATGTGATCGTTGGCGGCACTCCTGAGCAGGTCGAGCGTTTTCGTGAGCTTGCCCGGCAAATTGGCGTGGAGAAGCATGTGCATTTTGTGGGCCAACGCCCGTTGCAGGAGATGCCCTGCTATATGGCGCTGGCCGACGTACTGGTAAGCCCTCGCACCGGGGGAACGCACACCCCGCTCAAACTGTACACCTATCTGCGCTCCGGCAGGCCCGTCCTTGCGACGGATATACTCTCGCACACGCAGGTGTTGAGTCCAGCGATAGCCATGCTGGCTCCCCCGACTCCGCAGGGATTGGCACAGGGCACGCTGTCCCTGTTACGAGATGCCATCCGCGCAGAGGAATTGGGTAAGCGTGGGCAGCACTTCGCCAACGAACATTATAGCTGGGATGTCTTCCTGGAGAAAAATCGCCAGCTCTCGGAAGAATTCATGAACACCGGCGGCTCCTGCCAGGCGTTTTTTAATGATTTTGATGAATAAATTTCTCTAATTCTATTCAGGAGGAAGATAGAAAGTGGGTGTTTTACTGGAATCTAGCAGGCGTTATACAACTCTGCGCGATTTCGGCGCATTCCAGGTGAGGAGCGCCGCCCCTCCCGCTCGAGGCGGCTCAGCCATACGCCATGAGCAGTCGATGGCGTATGCCATCCCTCGTACCACATATCAATATGCAGTTCCATATGCTGTGCAGCAGACACAGGGGAGTTGTGACAGTAATGCGGCGGACGGCGGTGCTCAGGGAGCAGCAAAGAGAAAATGGCCTGGCAGCGTCCTCCGTGTCGGGTGTAGTATAGCGCTATTCGTCTTTCTGCTCAGGTCCTTATCCTGGGATACTCTGTTAACGGCTCTGGCGCAGGTCTCCTATAGCATGGTGCTGGTGGCCTTTGTAGTGGGCGCGGGTGGCGTGGCGTTGAGTGCCTATCAATGGCGCGCTTTACTCCAGATCGAGCGCATTCATTGCGACCTCGCGCACCTGATTGACCTGTACCTTGTCGGAATAGCTTTCAGCCATTTTCTGCCTACCAGCATCGGCGGTGATGCGGTCAAGGCGCTCTATGTCGGGCGCGCAACCGGCAACCATGCCGGTTCGACCAGCGCCATTATTATGTGCCGTGTGACGGGCTTCTTTGCTATGCTGCTCATTGCGCTGCCGGCACTGATTATCTGGCACACATACTTTACGTTTGACCTGGCTATGGGCTTCATACTGCTCGCTCTCGTGATGGCCGTGGTGATAGCAGGCGCGGTCACGCTGGCTATCCTATGGCCTGTGCTGTTCAAAGGGAGGTGGGCGCGTCGCGCTCTTTTTACATGGGTGATGCGCGTTGGACATGCGCTGAGCATAGGTGCAGGCCGTCCCCATGCAGTGGGAGCGGCGATTATCTACGCAGCGATTTTCTGGCTCGTTGCGATTCTCAATTGTTATTGCTATGCTCTGGCACTGCACATAGCCATACCCCTGTACTTTTATGGCGTGACCGTGCCACTCGTTGCGCTCATCTCGTTTCTGCCACTTTCTATCAATGGGTTGGGCCTGCGCGAGAGCGCCTTTGTCTACGCCCTCTCAACCGTGCATGTGCCTGCTGCAACCGCGCTGCTGCTGGCTTTCTTATTGGATATGCAGGCGCTCTGCTTCGGGCTGCTCGGCGGATGTATCTATATAACGATGGGACGCAAAAAAGGATGAATTTGCTGTATCAAAGAAGAGGGCAGGTGGCGATGAATAATGATGGTGGTCAGTTTCGTCCGAGAATGAAGCTATCGCAGTTTCGCAGCGGGGCGGCACCCTTTTTTGAAGATGGACATGCTGACCCTGTGCGGGGAACTGCCCGGTTACAGCCGGGATTACCTGCATATCCAACGGTTGTGCAAGGACCGGTCATACCAGCAATCTCAGATTTACCGACGGCGAGAGTGATGCGGATTACGCCAGTTTCACGGCTCTCCCTGCCAGCTTCGCCGTCCGCAATGACGGTCCCTGCAACCGTAGCCAGGCCGGTGCAGCAGAAAAAGGGTGCCCCGGTTATCGCACTGGCGCTTGGCATGATCGCGCTGCTGGGGGCGCTGGCGTTCGCGATGTGGAATAGCACAAACGCCGCCGACGTGACGCTTTATCAGGCTGGCCTTCAAGATACGACGCAGTATATCGGGGGCGGCGGTATCGTCTTTCCCGGGCGCCAGCTTGACCTATCGTATCCGGTTGCTGAGCGTGTGATGGACGTTTTTGTTGGAGCCGGAGCGCGGGTTGCCGTCAATCAGCCGCTTATCCGGCTCGATCTCACGCAGCTCAACGCTCAGATCAAGCAAGCGGCGGATAGTATGCTCGCTGCCCAGGCATATCTGAACACCGTCACAGCGGGTGGCAATGCCGTCACGATTGCCCGGGCCAGGCAGCAGTACGATATTGCGAAGAGCAAATATAATGAGCTTGCCGCTCAGGCTGCATCCCCTTTGCTGCATCATGGGGATCTTCTGTCTCCAATGAGCGGCGTGGTGACGGCGGTAAATATCAACCCCGGCGAGGTTTTTAAGGCGGATGCGCCCTTGCTCACTATTATGGATGAGTCAGTAGTCGTGGTGCATGTGAAGATGCCGCTCGCGAATCTGGGACAGGTGTCGCTCAATCAGCCAGCGATAGTTACGCCATCGGCGCTGCCTGATCGCAACTTCAATGGCCTGGTCAGCGCTATCATTCCTCAGGCGGACGCGCAGGCGGATACCTTTGAGGTCCGCGTATCGGTGAGCAATCCGGGCGGGACGCTTTTAGCTGGTATGCGCGTTTTTGTAAGGCTCAGGAAATCTGGCCGTGTGCTGGTAGTGCCACGACTGGCTGTGCTCGATCTGGAATCGGAGCCTCTTGTGTTCGTGGTGCAGGATCAACACGCTTATTTGCGGCGTGTGCGGGTGATGGGACGGAGCAGCGATGCCATCATGATCGACGCGGGACTCTCCAATGGCGACAGGGTGGTGCTCATTGGACAGGATGGATTGTACAACGGTCAGGCGGTGCGCGTCCGAGCCATCGAGAACCGACTTGTTTGAGGATGATAGATGATGAGGAATACCGCTATGGCCGCTTTCAAACGACGCCAGTTTCCCTATGACGATCATCGGCGGGGAGGCATCATAGCAGCTACTTTTACGAGCTGCTCTATGCTTTGCGCCGGCCTGTTGCCGTGGCTCAGGGATCCGCTGGGCACGGTCTATTCCGCATGGAACCTGCCCATCGATGTTGGCTGGCAGTTGCGCACAGGCTGGTTGAATTATGGCCTGCTCTGTTCCGCCTGCGCGCTCTATGCGGCCCTGTGCGCTTTTACGTATGAAAGACCGCTCAATGGCCGGAGACTTTTTGTGTGGCGGCCCCGGTTGCTGGCCGCTCTTTGCATTGCTCCGGTGGTGCTGTTCCTGCTGCAATATCTGTGCGTCGACATGGCCGCGGATGCGCTGCTCGCCCGGCACGAGATCCAGGTTCTGTTGATACAACAGCATTTCGGGTATGACTCCGCGCCACAGCTTATCCCGCTCAGTCCCTTTGCGCTGGATGGCTCGATGCTGTGGGGGCGGCTACAGCTTTTGCTGGATCTGTTATCACCTGGCCTGCTGCTGCCGTGTATCAGTGCCTGGATCATCATCGATTACAGCCGGCCCTTTGAAGGAGGTTCCGTTCCGGTAACGCGCAAAGCGAGCGGGAAAAGGTCGGGAGGCGCCTGGCTCGTCGCCGGGATCATCCTCCTCGTCATATTGGGACGCGCACCGGTTGCGATGGTCTGTGATGATGAGGCAAAGGCTCTGTTGTCGTCTGGAGCCTATACAGTGGCCCTGGCATGGCTGGACGCGGCGCGCTTCTTTAATGCCTCGTTCGAAGAGACAGCTTTCTACCATATCGAGCGCGGGCAGGCTCTCTATTTCCTGTTACCCGGGCAAAAAAGCGATGATAGCCGGGCTTATCTCGCGTTCACCTATCATCAGCAGGGTGAGGACCTGGACGCGTATCAGGAATTGCTTCCCATCTGGCAGGCCGGCTCCGCCGATCCCTGGAAGGTGGACGAATTGAGCTTGATCGTTGAAAGGCTGGCGGAAGCGTCCAGGCCGTTAAGGAACTTCTCTATAGCCGATCCGCGTAGTGATAGCGCGGCTCTATCCTGGCTGCCGCTGCTGGAGCGCATCGATCCCACGAACGTCTATAGTGCGTACATGGCCGGGCGTATCCAGTATGATCTGCACAACTATCCGGCATGCATACGACAGCTAGTGCGAGTGATAAGTCTGAGCACTAATATCGATATACAATCATCGGCATACACTTATATGGCTTTGAGCGATAACGGGCGAGGAGAATACGCGGAGGCGCGCGATCTTCTGTTCAAGGCCGTGGCGCTCGATCCGAGCTACCGCAATAATACCGCGCGCGAGGCGCTATCCGGGTTGCAGTGAGGGGATCTGGTATGGTTGAAAGAAAACACGCCTCGCCGTCTGCTGCTCCACAGGGTATGGCCTGGATCTGCCTGTTATTAGCCTGTCTGGGAGCGAGCTGGTTTTTATATCAATGCCTGCTGGTGCCACAACCCGCGCGCTTTGCCCCTCACTGGACAGATGCCCACTGGATACAGGCAGAGGACGGGCGCTTTCCCGTGGCTTATTTCCGCTATGCAACCAGCCTGAATGCAATGCCCGATGCGGCCTTCGTGACGGTTGCGGCCAGCCAGGTGTTCAGCTTATACGTCAACGGCGTCCTGGTCGGCTCGAACTCCAGCGATTTCGCCCGGGGTAACTACCCCCTGGCCTACATCTATGATGTGCTCGCGCTGCTCAAACCTGGTTCAAATGTAATAGCGCTGCGTGTTAGCAATGCCGATGAACAGCCGCCATCGATGTGTCTGAGCTTCGGTATGGTAAGGGGATCACTGGTTGACTACATCGGCTCAGACGCGAACTGGCAGGCGACGGAGCAGAGCACGCTGGTCTATCCTCTTTTCAGTAAAAACAGGCAGAACTGGAGTGGCGTTGGCTTCGATGCCAGTTCCTGGCCTCCTGCGCGCCCGGGTCCCACTCTCCGCATCGAGCCGTTATTGACGGTCAATCCCCTGTTATATGAAAGGCCGCTTACTACCGAATGGATCAGCGCGGGAGCAGGTCAGGACGCGTATTTCGTGCGCCGCTTTCCGCTGCCCGCCGGGGCGACCTCCGTCTGGCTGCGCCTGGCTGTGACCGGGGCCATCGATGTGTTTGTGAACGACGAACTCATCATTGAGGATGGCCCGCCTTCCGTCAGCGGAAAAGGTGGCTCACCAGGAAATAGCGCTGCAACGCGTCTGGAAAGCATAACGACGCGGCTCTATAATATTTCGCCATACTTGCATGCTGGCATGAATACTATAGCGCTGCATATGCAGACGCCGGGAGGAGGTGCATCCTCGCGCGGAACGAAGCAGGCATACGGAGCTGTAGCGCTGGATCTGCTGACGAGCGATGCCGGGAACCATGCCGTGTGGCTGCCATTTGATACAGGCTGGCATGCGTCCCCTCATCCCGTTGCGGGATGGAGTGGCGGGGACGATGCTGCGCTGCGCTGGCCTCCTCCTTTGCCGGTTGCGCGCCCTGCGACGAGCAGCATAGCATCTTTTCCAGCGAGTGTGATCTCTACTGGTGCTCAGATTATCCCGCTTGCACTCATCATTGCTGTTATTTTGCTCGGCTCCGGCGCCGTTTTTACGTGCTGGCTCATAATATCGCTCCTGGTTGCGCGCCGGTATTACTGCTCTGTACGTGTGGCCCTGGAGGTGATGAGCCTGGCTTATCTCCCCGCTCTGGCCTGCGAAGCATTGCTGATGCTGCTTGCCCGCGAGCCGTTGCTGCCACGGCCCTTCCCTTACACATGGGGCTGGGGACTGGCGCTGGGTATGGTCGTCGCGGGTAGCTTCCTCCTGCTGTGGCGCAATACGGGCATAAGCAAGGAAAGACGTGGACGAGTAGAAAGACGTGGAAATGTAGAAAGAAGGGAATATGTAGAAAGGCATGGGAATGTAGAAAGACGGGAATATATAGAAAGAAGGGAATATGTAGAAAGGCATGGGAATGTAGAAAGACATGGGAATGTAGGAAGAAGGGAATATGTAGAAAGACATGGGAATGTAGAAAGACGGGGGCAAGCCCCGTCTCTACAGGTTTTCGGCGAACGTATGCAAGATGTAGAGACGGGGCTTGCCCCCGTATCTCAACCGGCGCGCGTATCTCAACCGGCGCGCGTATCTCAACGGGCGCGCGTATCTCAACCGGCGCGCGTATCTCAACGGGCGCGCGTATCTCAACCGGCGCCTCTCATCCAGCACTGGCCGATCCTGCCGTTGCTGCTGCTGGCGGTCCCGCTGATCTGCTACAATCTTGCCTACGAACCGTACTGGCAGGACGAACTGTCGAGCTATTACGCAGCGCTGGGCATCCTGAGCCACGGTCTACCCTTCTTTCCATCCGGGTTCCTTTACGAGAAGGCCGAGTTCTATTCATATGTGCTGGCCCTCTGGATCAGGCTGTGTGGCGGTCAGGACGGAGTATTGCGCTTTATCAGCGCCCTTGAGTATCTTGCGTGCATACCCCTGCTGTATGGCGTTGGCTGCGCCTTTTTTGACCGGCGCATTGCTCTGCTCGCGGCGGCAATGCTGGCCTTCTCTCCGCCTGCTCTGCTGTGGGGCCGCGAGATGCGCATGTATCAGCAGGCTCAACTGCTGACGCTGCTGGTCGTCTACCTGTTTTACCTCGCTCTGAAGCGCCGGCGCACCCGCTACGTGTATGTAGCAATGCTCTGCCTGGCGCTGGACTACCTGAGCCATGAAGAGACGTTTATTATCTTGCCTGCGCTGCTGCTCTGTGCCCTGCTGATGAGCAGGGAGGCCAGGCTCCGCCTGCCATCCGTGCTGTATGAGAAGCGCTGGTGGTGTGCGGCCATTGCCGCCGCGTGCGTCATCGCCATACAGTTGTTGCTGGTGCGCGTAACCCATCCTCCTGTGCTGGGAAGCGATAGCAGCCAGCGGCCTTTTATTCAGTTCACGACGGATAATATCTCGTACTATATCGGCGTATTGTTCTTCCCTCCCGGTACAGCGCCGTGGCTCACCCTCAACTCACTGCTGGCGACTGCTGGCTGCATTCTGGCGCGACGCGACGCCAATAGTGCTGCACGGTACTGCGCGCTATTCCTGGTGGCGTCATGCGTAACGCTGGCGCTAACCTTTACGATGCGGGCTGACCGCTATATATATCCGGTATTGTCGCTCTATTACCTGATGGGTTCCTATGCGCTCTGGACCATT
Organism: Ktedonobacteraceae bacterium; assembly: GCA_035294325.1. GTDB lineage: Bacteria > Chloroflexota > Ktedonobacteria > Ktedonobacterales > Ktedonobacteraceae > DATGLE01. Next base: position 30,518 of record DATGLE010000225.1, read on the forward strand.
TTGCGCTCGTTCTGGGCTTTCGCGCACCCGCTGGTAGTACTGCCGGCGCGACCATACCAGGCAAAATCTGTAGCGGGTGGAGGCTGTTCTTCTCCGCCATTGCCGGTAGCGGTACGGGTGATGGCGATAGCGATTGTGGGCCTTTTGTGTATCGCTGTACTGATCGCGCCGGCACTGCCGCTTGCGAACTACAATCTCTTTATCAGCCGGCTTATCGGTCTCCCGTACCACCGGCACTATCCCGACTATGATGCTGTGGGACAATACATGCAGCGGCACTGGCGTAAAGGCGATATTGTCATCACCGTCGCACCCGAGTCCTCTGTTCTCTACTATGTCGGGCGTGTAGACTACTTTTTTTCCGTCAATCGTGCGCTCTTTTTGCTTGAGCGCGACGGTCACATCATCGACACATCCGTGGGAGCGCGGGCGCTGCTTGACCAGAGCGATTTCGATGCCGTACTTGTCGCGCATGCGCGTGTCTGGATTATTTCGGATGCCGGGACGTACCAGGCGCAGGTTGCCAGGCGTTTTGTTTTCCCCGCCGATTTCCATATCGTTTTCGAGGGCTTTGCCTCGACGATCTACCTTCGTGGAAGTTAGCCTGGCAGGCGTAATGTCAATGGCGAACTGGCATCATAGTTGCCCGAGACCTGCTATTACCTCTGGAAGAGCCTGGAGAGCGCCCGAACGCGCGGCTCCTGGCCCCAGATGGAGAGCATATGCTCATACAGCGCATAGCTCTCGCTGAAAGCAAGATCGCTGCCGATTTCCTGCGCGGCCTTCGCGGCGGCCTCCAGATAAATACAGCTCTGGATCATGTTGCCGAGTATGATGGAGGTATAGGCTTTATGCTTCAAAAACTCCGCCCGCGTGCGTTCCGGGGGAACCGGCTTCATCTCGTCCACCTGCGCGAAGGCTTTCCAGGCCATCCTGGGCTGTCCAAGCCGCAGGAAGATCAGCCCTTCGTATAAGAAGAGCATCGAGCGATCACATTGTGCGTAGACGAAACAGGGATCCTCCTCCGGGTTATCGGGGAAGACGGCGAAGGCCAGACGCAGGAATTGCAGCGCGTCTTTTTCGCGGCCCATCGCGGCCTGAATTTCGCCGAGGCCCGCGAAGATCCAGCTATGGAGTATCGGTGAAATACCATCATCGACGGCGTTGACGCGCCGGAGGGCATCATTGTAGGCGCTGAGAGCGGAGCCGATGCGCTTGCGTGCGCTGAAAATAGCGGCTAATCGTATCTGAGAGGCGATGTAGAGGTTCCAGTCGTTAGCAAGCTGGCTGTATACCAGCGCCTGCGTGCCGTTCATCTGTGCCGAGATAAAATCCCCCCGCTGCAACGCGAGCAGGGCCGTGAGATGGTGTGCCTGGGTGCTCAGGCCCGCGGCCATCTTCTGCATCGGGCCGGGATGAAGCGTCGATCTGGTCAGGTTGGCAAGATATGTCGGCACCAGCCTCTCCAGTTCTTCCTGTCCCCCGACCATATACAATTGCCAGCACGAGGCCAGGCCCAGCTTCCATAGAGCCAGCGTTTCTTGCAGCAGTGGTTGTGTTGAGGCGTCGTCGGCATCGTCGTGGCTCTGCTCTATTTCACGCTTTGAAGCTGTCTTTGCCTCCTCTGCATCTCTTCTGGAGACAGAGGGGCGAGGGAAGCCCAGTTCTTCAGGTGACATCTCAAAGACCTTGCATAAGGCGTCGAGGGATGAGAGACGAGGAGTCTGCACACCCTCTTCCCAGCGAATATAGGTGTTCAGGCTCACGCCCACCTTGCCACTGACAAACTCTGGTGTCCAGCTTTTTTTGAGCCGGGCGGACCTTAACAGTGTATTATGTTTTTTCGCATTCATAAGAGTCTACGGCGCCAATCGCCTGCACCCCCATGCAAGTTTTCTTTGCGGAACGAGGAAGAGGCGCCAACCTCCTTGTTTGCTCCCAGATGATGCACTTTTTTCTTTAAGCCATGTTATACGGCGTTTTACGCTATCCGTCAAGTGTCGGAACAGGAAATAGCTAGATTTCGTCTCCCGCATCACAACTGCGTCGCTCGCAAGGGATGATGGGGCGGGTGCGTGGCCCGGCCACGCACCCGCCCCATCATCCCTTGCGAGCACTGCGACTTGCTTGCGAGTCGCAGCGTATCAATGATATTTGTGAAGGTATCAGGCCAGCGAAACAAGATCGTCGGTGAGATTGGCCGCGTTGAATGTCCCCCAGCCCGTTGCCATATCGTAGCCCGTCGTGACTGGATACGCTCCGCCGTTGATGCCAAGCTCGTCGTTGTTGGAGGGCGTGTTGGGATCGCCAGGAGGTGTGATGTCATGGAAATCGCTGGCATAGCGAGCGCCGGCACCAATCTTATACAAGGCAGGATTCAGGAAACCAAGCGGGCCTTTGCCAGCTTTCGCCGCCTGCTCGTTAGCAAGCGCAATCATGGCAGCCCACATCGGCGCGGCGGCGGAGGTGCCACCGACAGTTACCCATCCGCCGCTGCCACTGCATGATGAGCCTGCCGTACAGTAGATAGGATAACCGGTTGCCGGGTCAGCATCCAGCGAGACATCCGGCGTTTCACGCATACCATTGGAATACTGATTCTGCGTGCCCGGTCCCGTCTGCCACGCTGGCTGCTGCCAGTACTGGCTGAGGCCGCCACCGCCGGCTCCACCGAGGGGACCACTGTTCCAGACATGCTCGGACTGGTAGCTATTATTGCTATTCAGTGAGAGGGTCGTGCCGCCCACTCCGGTGACGTAGGGCTGCGCGGCTGGATCATCCGCCACGAGCGCCGGGTTATACTGCTGCTGCCAGCAGGTTTCGCTGCCGCTATCGCCAGCGGCCACCAGGATCGTCTGGCCCTGGGCCGCCGCCTCCTGGAAGTACTTGCTCTCCTGCTGTACCTCCTGCTGGCCCATGTTGGTTTCGCAGTCGCCCCAACTGACGCTGACGACGGGTACGCGGTCATTGACAATGCGCGCAAATTCATCGTTATAGCCCTGTGTCGTATTGGGGGCTTCGTAGACGAGCAACTTCTGCAAGTGCGGCGCCATACTCAGGATGACTTCGATATCAAGCTCGACTTCGATGGCTCCGGCACCAGCCTGCCCGTTGAAGCCGTCGAGGATTACATTGCTCAGGGGCACGCTGCCCCCGCCGAAGCACTGTGCATACGCCTGAATATCGCCAGCGGAGTAGCCGTCCAGTTCAAAAACGGCAGCGGTCTGCCCTTCACCCTGTAGACCCGCGCTATGCAGCCCATCAAAGTTGTAGGCTGTGGCGAACTGAGAGGGGATATAGGCTATCTGCCCGCTGCTGCCCTGGCCGGCAGTCGGGCAAGTGCCTCCTGCATGCGGAGCCATTGCCGGCGCGCGATGGCTGCGGATGGGGGGATGATAAAACCTGTTGCCGTTGTCCAGGCCAGCTACGTATGTCACGAGCGAGGCGATATAGGCAGGCATGGTGGGCGCACTGGCGTTGGCGTAGAAATGCTGGCCGCCGGGACCTTGATAGAGGTTGATGCTGGTGTTAAAAACCTTTTCGGCCAGCGATTCGGGGCCACTGAAGTCGATGAGGAGACGGTTGGGATAGGTCTGATCGATGGTGAAGCCCTGTTGCGTTAAATAGTCTATTACCGTTTGTTGCTGCCGGGCTGTCACGCTGAACTGCTGCGTAAATTGCGCGACTGACAGGAATTGATGGTAGCCGGGGGATGAAGGATCATACAGATTCTTGAGCAGTACGTTCAGTTGATCCTGATTGCGCAGGGCAAGGCCAATGTTCATCTGCAGGATGCGGTCGGGCTGGTCCTTGCCGAGCAGGTGGCTGACGCGCAGCAGGGGCGAAGTAGTACCCACTGCCAGTGGCATGAATTGATCCTGCGCCTTTGCGGATGAGAGGATGCGGCCGGAGAGCAGCAGGCTGCCGGGCAGCAGGATCGCGAGAAGGCCAAGAAAAATGGCGAACTTATAACGCACGATATCCTCCTTACCATATATAGGGCGTAAGCCCGTCTGCTTGAAAAAAACGGCAGAGTGCAAGTAAATCGCGGATATGACAGGAGGAAGACAAAAAAAGAGCGCCGGCTCCTCCATAGCGGGAGAAGAAGTGCGCTCGTTCTGGTAACGCTTTATGGCTTTATGCCAGTAATTCCGCCTCGCTGAGCGGTCCCAGGGCCGTGAGTACCTGTTTCTCACGCATGGGGAAACGATGCAGGGCGCGCATCACATCATCGGCGGTCACTTTCTCGACGCGCTCGATCTCTTCCTCAACGCTTATCAGGCGCCCCTCAGTCACCCAGTCGCTAGCCAGCGAGCGCATGCGAGAGAAGGTTGATTCGCTGCTGAGTACGATACCGCTGATGAGTTTATCTTTAGCGCGGCGCAGTTCGTCTTCGTGTATGCCGTCATCGAGCAGGCTATCCAGTTCGGCGCGCAGCAGCTTGAGGACGCGCGGTGCGTCTTCGGGAGTGGAGTTGGCCTCCATAAGCATAATGCCTGTGCCCTCCATCGCCCACAGGCCGGCGCTCGCCGATTCGGCCAGGCCGCGCTGGTGGATATTCCAGTAGAGCCTTGAGCCATCGCTGTCGCCCAGGATGCTCCCGCCCAGCATAGCGGCATAGTAGTCGTGATCGCGCACATCGACGGAGGGCATGCCAATAATCATGATCTGCTGTTTGAGCTTCTTATCGACCATGACGTTATTGATGGCATGAGCTGGCTCGTAGTGAGAGCTATCGCGACTGGCGTCTCCGGTGCGCCAGTTCGCACAGTAATGCTCCGCCAGCTCTACGATGTGCTCCCAGTCGAAGTTGCCGGCTATGGAAAGGATCAGATTATTGGCGGCGTAGCGCCGCTGCCAGTAGTCGCGCATCTGCTCGATGCGCATGTTGCGAATGCTTTCGCGGGAGCCTAAAACATCGTGTCCCAGGGGGTGCTCGCCAAAATATGTCTGCATCATGCGCCGGTAAGTGATATTGTAGGGCTGATCCTCCGAGCGCGCGATCTCGTTGATGATGACCTCTTTCTCGGTCTCAAAATCCCGCTCGTCCAGGCGCGGATACATCATATCGCTCAAAAGTTCCACGGCGCGGTCCAGGTATTCGCCCAGGACGCGCGCAAAGTACACGGTGGATTCGTGAGAGGTAAAGGCGTTAAGTTCAGCGCCTATTTTATTGAATTCCAGGGTGATCTGCTGCCAGTCGAGCGTGGCGGTGCCTTTGAAGACCATATGCTCCAGAAAATGGGAGACGCCGGCGATGGCCGGGTCATACTCGTCACGCGAGCCTGTGCGCACGTAATACGATACGGCCACTGACTCGAAATCGGGCATGGGCTGACCGACAATCTGCAAGCCGTTGCTGAGACGATGAGTATAAAACACAGTTCCGTTGGCTGTGGTTTCTGCCATTTAAGTTGCTCCTCCGGCGGCCATATATAGCCTGCTCGCTCTACTTCACAGGCATAATGCCTGATAATAGCATAATAGCCCTGGCATGTACGGGTTGTCAAATTGTTGTTGCTCTCGATTCAGATGCCGTGCGCCTGCCGATAGTCTGATTGTTGGGCGGTATCCATGACTTTCTCATTCTGAGGCCCATTGACGCACGAGGCGTGCTGATGTGCCTCTGTGCTCTCAGGAAGGAATGATAGGCGAGGCGCAGCCTCGCCTATCATTCCTTCCTGAGAGCAACGCGGTTGCGAGGTGGGTCCATCAAGAATGAGAAAGCCCTGGGGGCAGCGTCAGGTTGTCTTGACAGCGGGTAACTCACTGATGTATTATCCACAAGTGGGATTGTTATAATTTCCTGTTTAGCATAGCGGGCGGTTGCTGAAACTGGTAGACAGGACAGACTTAGGATCTGTTGGTGATGAACCGTGAGAGTTCGAGTCTCTCACCGCCCATGATTTTGTATGCATTAGATCATGCTTACTCCCACCGAGTATCGCCTCCTCGCCTATCTCGCTCGTCATGC
>DATGLE010000226.1:0-17067 GCA_035294325.1 Ktedonobacteraceae bacterium
CTTATCGAGCGTTGACTTTTTGATGCGGTAGCCCTGCCTCTCGTTCACATGAGGCAGCACAACTGCCTCCAGCGCCCCCTGTTTTACCCAGCGACGCACCGTTGTATCATCCACGCGCAAGATGCGCGCTACTTCGGATACTGTTAACAACTCATCCATCTCTTATTTTCTCCCTTGCTTGTAATTATGAGTATGCCTCTGATTCTCAACCCCTTTGTGTGCTCGCACCTGCGGCGCTCGCCTTCTGGATGGTGCTGTGTGGAACAATGCGCTGCGCGCATTGTTCCACACAGCACCATCCATACCTGGCGCGGCCCCGCCGCGCGAGCGCCCGGCCACAGAGAGTGCGAGGACACTGAGAAGCAGACATGCCCTGAGTGATCACGGATGGTCTTAACTCTTTACCTCGTCATCGCTTATTGGCGAGAGAAAAGGTATAGAGGTTACTACCCTCCAAAACGATTTGGATCTATTGTAATACAAGGGGGAATACTTGTAAAGAGTATGGACACATGAAAATAACACTGGCGGCACAACTCAAGACGATGGGCCAGAATGGGCAAGAGAACACTGCTTCCTCCCAGGCAATATCCAGCGCTATTTGATCATCTGTTGCTCGTTGGGGCTATATACCCGCTGCCGTACTCTGCTGGACCTGTAGGCCAGGAGGGCCGCAATCAGCAAGAAAGGGGAGGCTAGCAGCGCCCACCAACCTACGATAAAGAAAAAGGCAATGCCCACCATCACCAGCAGCACTACTGGGCTGTGCGCCGACTGGCTTCGCGTACCGCATCCATATAGAAGAGCGCATCCTCCAGGAGCGTCTGGGCCAGCGCTATCAAGAGTATATGCGACGCACGAAACGGCTCATCCCCTTTGTGCTGTAATGGAAGACAAACTCGGCACCATCGCCTGCGAGCGCCTGCGGCCCTCGCTTTATGTATATGATACTGTGGGGAGAAACGCGCTGCGCGCGTTTCTCCCCACAGTATCATATATTCCTCGCGCGGCGGAGCCGCGCGAGCGCCCGGCGAGAGCAGGCGTCAGACAAGTAGCTGACGGTTCACTCCCCACCATATGCTCACGGATGTGGCATAATGAGACAGAATTATCTTAAAAGCCGAAGAATAAGCGCAGATTCGAGGCATGATTATGGCCCAGGAAAAGCATGAGACACGCGAAGAAGAGGTTGCCCGCGTTCGTAGTTACCTCGCAAGCCAGGCAATGCGCCGGACGCCCGAACAGATTGTCGAAGCGCTGCGAGAGGCGCACCGGCAGTTCCTGGCAGCGCTTGCAGCCATCCCTGATGCTGACTTTCGCAGCATACCGGGAGAGGGAGAGTGGTCCGCGGCCGATGTCCTGGCGCATGTGCGTCGCATCGCCGCCTTCGACGAACGCTCGATCTGCGGCGTGCTTGAGCGCGGCGAGCGGCCGGCGAATGTGAAGGATGTGCTTGAGCAGGCGCCAGCGCGGGCCACGCGCGAGGAACTGCTGGCGGAGGTCGAAGCGCTGCGCCGGCGGTTGATCGCCGTCGTACTCAGGGCAGACCCGGAGGCTCACCTCGACATTGTGTGGGGACACAATGAGTTCGGCAACATGAACTGGCGCGAATGGCTGCTGTTCGCGCGCGTCCACACGCTTGATCACGCTCGCCAGTTGCAGGCTATCGCAGCGGCATTGACATCAACATCACAGCAATAGAGGAGATTGAAGGCGATGAAGCTGGCAATCCATTTTGGCGTCTCTACCTATACCTCCTCGAACGAAGACTGGGCATCGGCGGTTGCCTATGCCGTCGAGGCCGAGCGCTCAGGAGTAGATTCGGCCTGGACCTCGGAAACGTGGGGCTATGACGGGGCGACACCGCTGGCCTACCTGGCGGCAAAGACCAGCCGGATACGGCTCGGGACCGGCATCTTGCAGGTTGGCGCACGTACTCCCGCCCTGACGGCTATGACCGCGATGGCCCTGGCCTCTCTCTCTGGCGACCGTTTTGCGCTCGGATTGGGCGTCAGCGGGCCGCAGGTGATCGAGGGATGGCATGGGGTGCGCTTTGCCCGCCCGCTGCAACGTCTGCGGGAAACCGTTGAGATGGTGCGGATGGTCACGCGCGGCGAACGACTGGTCTACCACGGAGAAGTATACCAGGTACCACTTCCCGATGGCGAGGGCAAGGCGCTGATCCCCAACGTCCCACCGCGCCCGAATCTGCCGATATATCTGGCAACGCTCGGCCCAAAAAGCCTGGAACTTACCGGCGAGTTAGCCGACGGCTGGCTGGGTACCAGCTTCATCCCGGAACATGCCTCCCTGTTTTTCGATCCCATCGCCGCCGGTGCTGCACGAGCTGGCCGCAGCCTCGCCGATCTCGATCTACAGGTCGCCGCTGGAGTCGTGGCGTTCTCTGATGATGTTGAGCGCCTCATCGCCCCCCGCAAGCCGGGCCTCGCGTTCACGCTGGGAGCTATGGGATCGCGGCAGCATAATTTTTATAACGATGTGTTCCGGCGCGCCGGATACGCGGATGTGGCGCGAGAGGTACAGGACCTGTGGTTCAAGAAGCAGCGCGAGGCGGCTGTGCAGCGCATCCCGGATGAAATGGTTCTTAAAACCAACCTCATCGGCACGGAAGAGATGGTGCGCGAACGCCTGCGCGTTCACCGGCGCGCAGGAGTGAATACGCTGCTGGTGAATCCCGACGGGCAGACGTTGGATGAGCGTCTGGCAACGCTGGCGCGCCTGGTGGAACTCCTGGCAGAGGTCAACCAAGAGACATCCAGGACTATGTAAAAGTTGCGACACGAGCCTCAATCGTGCGTAGCTGCGTGATGAATCGCGCAGCTACGCACAGGAGAGGACTTTTATATGGCCCTGGCAAAGCCCCTCGCCCGCTTGACGGATGGATCGGCAGCATGATATTATCGGCCTATGAAATCTCTCTACAGTATGAGGATCATAAAACTCCTCCGATGGATGAGCCATCGTAATCATCTTATCAAATCAGGCATCCCCGCCGCATAAGCCCGGCACAGGATTGGCTTATGCGGCAGTACAATGGTGCCACACGCATTACCTCCTTCGGGTGATCTTATCTCCGAAGGGTGACTGCTTGCGCCCCATTTTCTCTCTTTACTAACCCTTTTCGGACCTCCTTGTGACCGGGCAGGACGACCTCTCGTCTGCCCGCCAACCGGCCTTCATCCGTGCACCTGCACGCTCTCTCTGGCAGATGAGAGCGCGTCCCCACCTGGTTTTCCCTCCAACCACTGTGCTCGAACTAGAAGAAATGCCTGAAAATGTCACATCCACGCGCCAGAGCGTTACAGCCAGTACTTACAAAGAGCATCATTCAGAGTAGGAATAATCCGAAAATCAAGCAGATTCGCGCACTGCTCAGGCGGGCAGAACGCACACGAACCGGGATGGCTCTGGTCGAGGGACGCCGCCTGGTGATCGAAGCCCTGCGTTTTCCTGATCGGGTTCGCCAGGTCATTGTGGCCCCGGAGTTGCTGAGCAATCAACAAGGATACGATCTTCTTCACTCACAGGCCCTCGTGGGCGTGCCTCTCGTTGCCGTCAGCCCAGAAGCCTTTGAGAGCTTCTCTCAGAAGGATAGCCCCCAGGGGATCGCAGCGGTGATCACCCAGAGGTGGGAGCCGCTCGACCAGGTCAGGCTCTCTGCGGGAAGCATGTGGGTTGCCCTGGAAGCTATTCAAGATCCAGGCAATCTGGGAACGATCCTGCGGACCTGTGATGCCACCGGGTGTCATGGCGTGTTCTTGCTTGACCACACCACCGATCCCTATGATCCAGTCGCGCTGCGTGCGAGTATGGGAGCCATCTTCTCGCAGCGCCTGGTTAAAGCGAGTTTTGCGGACTTTGCCCGATGGAAGGCGCGGCACCGCTACGCGCTCATTGGCACCTCGGATGCCGCCGCCCTGCACTACAGGCATGTCGCCTATCCCTCTCCCGTCGTGATCCTGATGGGCAGTGAACGGCAAGGTCTGCTGCCTGAGCACCAGACCACGTGCGATCTGATGGTGCGCATCCCGATGCGGGGAAGCTGCGATTCGTTAAATATCGCCGTAGCAACTGCCGTGGTGCTCTACGAAGTCCTCGATCAACGAGGGCAACACGCCGGGAAGTAACAGGAGACGGAGGCAAAGCTCCGTCTCCACCTTTCGGTGTAAGGGCATTACCGTAGAAAGGTTCAGGATCCGGTTGGCTCTGCTGCGCGGTTGCGAGATCGATCACGCGCCGCTGCTCCGGTTGAACTGCGACAAGCCTGGGAATGAGGCCGTCGGGGCCAGTGTGGGCTATTCTGCCAGGTTTCATACTACTTCTCCTCGTATTATGCTAAAACAGCATTTTCTACGGCATCCTCCTCATGATGAGAATGAGCAATACACCCGTCAACATTGCGAAGAGAAGAGTGACGCGGGGATACGCCGTACTAGCCGCGCCCCGGCTTGCTATAGGGATTGACGATGCCGTGATCGGCCATAGCCGCCGGCTCAGGGAATGAAGCTCCCGGCGCCGGGGGGAACGATTCAGCCATCGAGTCCGGCATCGACGCGTTGCGGTACATTGTGTTCGATCCCTGCGATGGCACCCACTTCACCGGCTCCCAATCGGGCACATAGTTGCGATAGCCGCCGGAGTTGAGTTCGACGCGCATACCGCCCGGCTCACGGAAGTACAGATAGTGCTGCTCCCCCATTCCGTGCTGACCAGGGCCGTATTCGATAGCCGTCCCGGCCTCCAGCAGAATATCGGTCCCTCGCAGCAGGTCCTTGACCTCCGGCACGAAGAAGGCGAGATGGTTGATACGTCCAGGTACGCCGGAGAAATCGGCGACCAGGCCCAGATCATGCGACTTCTCGTTGGTGGTGATCTGTGTGAAGACAACCAGGTCTGGCGCCTCGTCGGGAACGGTGTACTCCATGAAACGAAAGCCGAGCGTGTCGCAGTACCAGGTGGTATCCTTCATCACATCTCTGGATGCCACGGTCACATGGTCGATCTGCCTGGGCGCTATGCCGCGTCCCGTAAAGCGCTGAGGGCGAGCTGGATAGGTTGAGCGCAGCGCGGGCGGGGCAACGTAGCGCTCGACCTCCCAGAAGACCTCCTGCGCATGCCCGCCCGGCCCCTGAAAGCGATAGGCGCGACCATGACCCGGGCTGCGCTCGATCCACTCCCCCGACTGGCCGCTGGCCTCGATCTGCTTCACCGCGATCTCAAGCTCCTCCGGCCCGTTTGTACGCCAGCCGATATGGCCCAACCCCGGATGGGGACCTTCGGTCAGCACGAGGCTGTGATGGTAGTACTCCCCCCAGCAGCGCAGATAGACGGAGCGCCCTTCGCGTCCTGACTCCTCCAGCCCCATGACCTCTGTGAAAAAATGCGCCGACGCTTCCAGCCTGGGCGTCAGGATCTCGACATGGGCCAGGTGGGCCAGCAGGTGTTTTCTCGCCATGATCTCCTCCTTATTGATCGTATTTTGTTCATTATTGCATTTGCACCCGGTCCACTGTAAGGACCGCGGAAATCACTACCACATGAATTCCCTGACCTCTGGCAAGGAACCTTACATTGACGCTGGGCAAGTTCTATGCTACCATACCGCCAGGAGTGCTATTTCGTACCTGTTGACAATATCACAAAGCAGTGAAGCGCAAGAAAAGCGCCTCCCTCCTGAGCAACAGGAGCAAGCCTCTCAACTCACCTGCTGGCACGGTCTGACCTGTCCGGTTGCTCTGCTTGCTCCAAGTCTACATAAAAGCGGGAGAAAGATCACTACCACTCGCTTCCGCTTTTCTTTTTCCGGTTGCTTCCGGTCAAGAGCATCATCCCATTATGAATGGGAACAGCCAGAGGCGGAAGAATTGCCGATCTTGCTCGTTATAACTTTCATTATGGAACAGCGCCCGTCAGGAGCGCGGATCCGTGATTTATCATCACCTGCTCGCGGACAAAGCGCTATTTGGCACAGCGCGGGACCGGGACGAACTCGTAACGCCGACCTCATCGGCCCCATATCCGGGCGAGAAGTGCTGGCAGCCCTGAAATCCCTGCGCTGGCGCTGCCTCCTTTGTGTACACTCAAAGCCAGAATAAAAACAGGCCCGGGTCGCAGGCGGCGCTCTGGCCGCCGATGCGCTCCTGCATTAAGGACGCTGTGAGCCTCGCGGCGCCCCGCAGCAATATTATGATACTATAGAAAGACGTACACATCGTGGTCCAACAATAGAAGAGGAGAAGCAAATCATGATCGTTCTGGTAGCCCGCTATCAGGGAAAGCCCGGACAGGGCGATGCGATTGAGGCCGCTTTGAAGAAAATGGCGCCACAGGTCGCCGCGAACGAGCCGGGATGCAAGCTCTACCAGGCTTGCCGTTCGCAGGATAACCCCGACCTGTTCCTGTTGTACGAGCAGTACGAGGACGAAGCCGCACTCTTACATCATCGCGAGACGCCGCATTTTCAGCAGATCATCGAGGGCGCCGTCGTCCCGCTGCTGGAGAAACGCGAGCGCGAGCTATATACGCTGGCGGTTGGCTAGTATGTCCACATCCTTTTCACTCGGCACCTTTTCCGTCGCCGGCTGCCCGCCGTTCGCCGGCGTCGTCGTTGGTGAGCGCATCGTTGCCGTCACAGCCCTCCAGTCGCTCAGTGAAGCTTCCGGCGCGCCATTGAGCGCGCCGGAGACGGTTTTCGGGCTGCTCCAGGCGTGGGAGCGCAATTTCCCGATCCTCCAGGCCGGCGTCGCCGCCCTGGACCTGGCAGGCGCTCACGCAGTGGAATCGCTGGACATAGGGGCCGTTAAAGTCCATGCGCCCGTGTTGTATCCGCGACAGATCTTCTGCGCAGGCGCCAACTATCGCCAGCATGTAATCGACCTGGCTGTAGCACAGGGGCACGGCGCCAATGATACGATGAGTCTCGAAGAGCGGCGCGCGCAGGCGGAACGTATGATGGACGCGCGTATCGCTTCCGGCTCACCGTATGTATTTACCAAAATCCCGTCGGCCATCACCGGCCCATACGATCCAATTATCCTGCCGGCGGATAGCACTCAGCCCGACTGGGAGTTGGAGCTTGGCGTCATTATCGGGCGAGCGGCGCGGCATGTGTCGCGCACGGAGGCGCTTAACTACGTCGCCGGCTATACCATCGTCAACGACCTGACGTGCCGCGACAAAGTGTATCGTCCAGATCTGAAGGCGATAGGCACCGACTGGCTGTTGAGCAAGAGTGCGCCCAGCTTCCTGCCAATGGGGCCGGTCCTGCTGCCGGCGGCCTTCGTCCCCAATCCACAGGAATTGCATATCACCCTCAAGCTTAATGGTCAGGTAATGCAGGATGAAGGGACAAACGATATGATCTTCGATGTGGCCCGGCTCATCGAATATATCTCGCAACATGTGCAATTATGGCCCGGCGACCTGATCTGCACCGGCTCACCCAGGGGCAACGGCATGCATTACAACCGCTTCCTGCGCCCCGGCGACGTTCTGGAGGGAACGATCAGCGAACTGGGCACGCAGCGCAATTCCTGTGTAGCGGAATCACAATGATGAAGACCACCGGGCGCTGTTCGAGCGCATTCGCAGAGGCGACTTCTAAAGTGGATGGTTTTGGCGCTACTCCTTGAAGACATAGCCAACTCCGCGCACGGTGTGGATCAGCCGAGGCTCGCCCTCGGCCTCCAGCTTGGCGCGCAGGTAGCCAATATAGACCTCCATCACATTCGAGGATCCTTCGAAATCCATGCCCCAGACGCGATCCAGGATGATATCGCGGGTGAGGACCTGGCGTGGGCGCTTCATGAAGAGGGCCAGCAGCTCGTACTCGGTGGGTGACAGCTCGATCTCGCGCCCGCCGCGATGCGCCACGCGCGTGCCGGTATCCAGTTCCACATCGGCATAGCGCAGGACCTCCTGCCGCTCCTGCCGGCTGCGGCGCAAGAGCGCCTTGACGCGCGCCACCAGTTCTTCGGGGGCAAACGGTTTGACCAGATAATCATCGGCCCCGGTCTCCAATCCCTTCACGCGGTCAGCGACGGTATCGCGCGCCGTGAGCATTAGAATGGGCACATTATCCCCGGCCGCGCGCATCCTCTGCGCCACCTCCAGCCCATTCAGTTCTGGCAGCATAATATCGAGCACGACCAGATCGGGTGGCCGCTCCAACGAACGCTTCAAGGCTTCGCTGCCACTGGCGGCGCTGGCAACGCTATACCCCTCATAGGCCAGCACCCGGCGCAGCAGGCCGGTGATGCGTGGATCATCGTCCACAACGAGGATATGCGCCTTCATCTCTCTTTCTCCCATCACGACATGAATGTTACCAACCAGGATCGGCAACCCGGGGCCAGGTAGGGGCGCGGCGCCGGCTGAGAGGGGTTATGTGGTGGTGGGGGCCGAAGCGCAAGCCCGCTTTCCATCCCAAATTCCCTATCCGGTGGCAGCACAGATGAGCGGGCTTGCTTCTGGCCCCCACCACCACACCCGACCACCCGGCCAGCGCCGCGCCCCTACGCCATCCCATTACCCCCTCCCATTGCCGTTTTTGATTGTTACATCTTATAATTGTCTTCCAATTACTATATAAGAAGTATAGCATGGTCAGATGAAACGATTTTCAGACCAGCCTGAGATAGACCTGAGAGCGCAACGTCGAACCGGTGGATCATGCCACAAGAGGGAGCGAGACGCTAAAGGTGCTCCCCTGCCCGGGGGTACTCTGCACGGTAATCGATCCGCCAAGCTGCTCCACCAGCGTCCGCGCGATGGAGAGGCCGAGTCCAGTACCCGGGCTGGAGCGGGCACGGTCGGCGCGGTAGAAGCGCTCGAAGAGGTGTGGCAAGTCGGCAGGCTCAATCCCGATACCCGTATCTCGTACCCGCAGCACGGCCTGCCCCTTTTCGCGCGCAAGTGAAACGATGACGCGGCGCTCCCCTTCCTCCTTGCGCGTCGCCGTGTACTTGATCGCGTTGTCAAGCAGGATCAGCGTGATCCGGCGCAGGTTCTCTTCGTCGCCACGCACGCGTGCAGGTTCGATGTGACCTGCCTCTAACTGCACCTTCGATCCCTCGATCTCCAGCCGCCTCCTCAACTGGCGCACCAGTTGGAGGACCGCGCGATCCAGTTCAACGGGCGCAGCGCTTTGCGTGGACTCTTCTGTCGCGGTCTCCATCGCCTGTGCCGCTGGTGAGGTATCTATACTGGCATCGGCGCGGGCCAGCAGCAGCAGTTCCTCCACCAGTTCGGCCAGGCGCAGCGTCTCTTTGTGCGCATCGGACAGCATGAGGCGCCGCTCCTCCTCAGGCAGCTCATCGATATGGCGCTGCAAGAAGGCCAGATTGCCCTGAATGGTGGTAAGCGGCGCGCGCAGTTCGTGCGAGGCATCGGCGACGAAGCGCCGCTGGGCCTGCGTCGCGCTTTCCAGAGACGCGAGCATATCGTTGAACGTCTCCACGACCTGCGCCATCTCGTCGCGCCCGCGCGGCCGGGGCACGCGCTGGCTCAGGTTGCCCAGGCGCGTGCCCCGGGCCGTCGAGACGGCGATGGAGCGCGCCGTCGCCCCAAGCTGCGCCAGCGGGCGCAGGACGCGCGTTGCGATGAGCCAGCTCGCGATCAGCGTTCCCACCAGCGTAGCCACTCCTGAGAGCAGAAGGAGTGCGCGCAGCATCAGCAGCGTTGCATCGACATCGGAAAGTGACTTGGCGACCAGCAGCACGCCGATTACCGGGCCATTTCCCACCGGCACGCTGCCGGCATTCCCGCTCACTCCATGCACCGGCGCGCGGATGGGCATTGCCTGAATGCGCACATGCTGCCCAGCGACGGAGCTATCATAGAGTACCGGCGGCTGACCGGCAAGGATGCTGCGCATCGTCTCGGGACTGCGGGGAAGCTGTGAGCCGTTCGTCGAGAGATAGCGCACCTGGCCCTGTGCATCCAGGACTTCGACCACGACGCCTGGATCGCGATAGGTATCAACAACACGCATCGCCAGGTGTTCAGGCCAGTACGGCGGCGCGGGGGAAAGAGCGTTCAACACGTCCAGCATCGCTACACGTGCCTCGGCGCGCAGGGCGCTATTCACGCTTGCATGAATGGCATCCGTTGTCAGCAACAGGAACAGCAGCCCGAAGAACCCCAGCGCGACGGCGATCAGCGAGCCGTACCAGAGAATCAGTCGCAGGCGCAGCGAACGGGGAGCTTTGCGCTCTGGTTCCAGTGCTTTCTTCGTATGGATGACCTGTTTCATAGCGATGCTCGTCCTCCAGAGATGCTCTTCCTCCTCTGAGAGTATAGCATAGCCTGCGCAGCGCAATGCCCCGGGCATTGAACAGTCCTTCTCCGTGCGCAACTGCGCGATGATGAAGTTTAACGATCAGGATAACATGTCAGAGCCGTACAGTTGAGGCCAGAGGAAGAAACCCGCATAATGTGGATTACTCCAGAAGAACTTGATTACACCTTTCTGGCCCGCTTGCCAATTCCGCGCCCCCCGGTCACTGCGTTAATGAGCCAGAGAAGCAGAACCGCACCGAGGAACGCCGTCACGAACGTCCAGATGATACCGTTGCCATCAAGGCCGAACAGGCCCAGAATGGCCCCTCCGACCACGCCGCCGACGATACCAATAACAATATTTCCGAGGATGCCCAGCTTATCGCCCTGGATCAATCGATCAGCAAGCGCTCCCGCAAGACCGCCAACGACAATCCAGACCAACCATGCCCACAGTGTCCCCAGGACACTCGCCATAACAAGCGATAGAACCATTGTATATACTCCTTACCGCAATGCTGCGATTCTCGACTTGCGCCGCGCTTCGCTGCGTTCTTGCCGTATCCGCTGCCTTATGCGCCCTCTCGTGAAGCGCCAGGCAAGGAAGAGCAGCACAAGGACGGCGAGCAGAACCCAGCCCGCTCGCTCAATCAACAATTGTAAACGATCAACTTCCGCTGCCAGCAGGTACCCCAGCAGGCAGAAGGCCGTGTTCCACAGGGCAGCAGCTACCAGTTCATAGCCCAGGAAGAGCCGGTATTTCATCCTGGTCATCCCGGCGGAGAGCGCCACAAACGAACGCAGATGCCCGATCAGGTGCGACATGAGGATGGCCTTCCCACCATGTTTCGTAATCAGCCTGCGCGCCAGGCGCAGCCGGCCGGCGAGCCGTATGCGCCTCCCCGGCCGGCTGCTGCTCCACCTGATGGCAAACCGTGCCAGGACGAAGCGCCCAAAGAGGTAGTCAATGTGATACCCACAGACAGTCCCAAGCGTTGCCAGCAGGATCACCCAACCCAGTTGGAGCGTGCCCAGACGAGCATACATCGCCCCCAGTAACGCTAACGAGTTTCCAGGAAGCAGCAGGCCAAGAAACGCCGTGTTTTCGCCCAGCGTCCCCAGGAATACGGTGAGATATCCATAGTGGCTGTAAAATTCGCCGAGGATCCTGATCCACTCGTTCAGAGAGAACGCCGGCATAGACTTTTACCCTGATTTCCTCTCACACCTGATAGATTCGAGCCTCTTCGGCTCCCCTCATGCCTGATTTTAGCAGGTGAGTCTGTGAATACTTTGAGGCCAACCTGAATCGCACCTGAGGAGTTTTAGCTTGATAAGCTGTGGAATACCTCTTCCAGTTTGCCGGCCCGGTAACTTTTTGATGCGGCTGTTTAACCGTACTGCTGCCATCATTAAAAAAGCATAAAGATCACCGCTGCGCATAAAAAATACATATATAGATGTATTGAAATATAACTTTCCTGCTGTTATGATGGGGCAGAATAAGGAGTAGTATCCTTCTGAGAAATGACGATGCTATGTTCAGCGTTGATTACGCAACTCTGCAACAAATTATCCAGCAATTTATGTATACTGGAGTCTTTCGCGCTTACGTGACGGAGACACGCCTGCTGCCTGAAGAAGGAAGTATTGAACTTCAAGCCAAAGAGGGAAACATCATAGCGTGCAGATTCATCACCAGGCAGGGACAGGTCTATCAATGGGAGCGCTGGGAAACAGAACTCGTCAGATTCGGGATCTTAAACTGGGAAATGACAACCGCCAGCGAAGCAGCGTCACAAGGACCGTTTCCAGGCAGCGGGCGCCCCGCCTCCCCATCTCCTGATACAGTATTTGCATATCAGCGCGCACCAGCGCCCCACCATACCACCAGCCTGCATCCATCCGAGATCAGCAGGTGGCCGATGCTCTACCGCCAGGTTTACGCGCTGATCGATGGCAGGCGCAAGGTTTCAGATATCGCCCATATGCTGCATAAATCGCAGCGCGAGGTCGCCCAGATTATCGAGAATCTGAGACAGCGGGACCTCATTGCATTCGATTAGCCACGTAAGGAATATATTCGGAGAAGGGACCTTCACCGCACGCTCTACCTTCCAGCGCCGGGGGGATCATCATGTCCCTGTGGGACCACGCCAGTAGAGATCTGGATGCGCCAGCTTCCCGCGAACTGGCCGCTGGCGATCTCTTCGCCAAGCTGGCGATATGCCTGCGCGAACTCCTCCTTGCTAATGGTGCCCTGGGCGAGCATGAAGGGCCGGAGCAGGCGCACGGTAAGTAGCAGATAGCCGGCAATCTCGCTGCCCTGCCGGTTCCTCGTCGTCCAGCCGATGCGCGTCACCTCACGCGCGCCCACCTTGCAGCCGGCATCCGTAAGCAGCCCGTCCAGCCAGACCATGCGCTGTGCCTCCGAAACGTAAGGCAGCGCCGGGCGCAGGCCCGCCTGAATCAATGCCTGCTGATAGGCCAGCGACAGCAAATGCACGGCCCGGCTGTTGGCCTCCCCTTCGATGCACTCTACCAGCAGGATCACCCCGCCCGGCCTCAGCACGCGCATACACTCGCGCAAGAGCGGGCGCCAGGCCGATTGACCGGGCAGCAGGCGAGCAAGAAACCGCGCGTTGATCAGGTCGAAATATCCATCGGGAAAGGGCCATTCCGATGCCAGCACATCTACCTCGCGAAAGGAGACGTTGCTGAGAAACGCCGCTCCTGCCCCCGCTCTGGCCTGCTCGACCAGCGCTCCGCAGCGTTCTATCCCTGTGACCTGGCAGCGCGGAAAGCGGCGCGCTACTGAGAGCGCCCAGTTGCCAGCTCCCGAAGCCAGGTCGAGCACCTGCCGGTAGCCCGCCCGCGCCGGCAGCCGCAGCGCGATCTGCGAGAGGGGCGCCGGCACGAGCTGCGCGAGGAATGCCTGCCGCGAGCGTTCGGTGAGCGAGGCGGGATCAATGATGGGATCGGTGGCACTCTCCACCAGATCGGACGGCGTGAACATCGCCAGCGGCAGCCGCCGCGTTGGCTCAGATGACATCTGTTCCTCCTTAAAAAAATAATGTTCTTCCGGTAGGGGCCGGATTTATGCGCCCGCATCCTGGGTCGATTCATGCCCACCAGGACCGGCGAGAGTGGTATGCATTGACAGCGGGGGCAGCTACAGGGCGGCGGCGCGAGCTTGCCGATGCAGGCCGGGCGCAGGCGCCGCACCTCGCGCCAGAAAGCGTACCAGCAGGGGCCATGACGGCGCCCCTGGCGACAAGCCCCGCAGGAGGCCCGGCCACAGGCACGGTATTGAAGCTGACAGGTGATGTGGCCTCTCCGGGTAGCACAACGCTCATACACGCCCTCTCACTACCATCGCCTGCGCGAGTAGATCCTGCGTGCGCACCGGCTTGATCAGATAGGCGTCAACCCCGGCCAGGCGCGCGAGGAGCCAGTCCACCACGCCATAGCGGCGCGAGAGCAGCACCAGCCGCGTCTGCGCGAACGCGGGCCGCTGGCGCAGCAGCCGCACGACCTGCAAGCCATTCATGCCGGGCAACTGGAAATCGACAAATATTACCGAGGGCCACGCGGCCCCCGGCGCGGTGAGCGCGCGCAGCGCCGCCATGCCATTGCCAAAACTGAGCACCTGGCAGCCCTCGCGCGCAAACGTCACCTCCACTATCTTGCGGATCGTGAGCGAATCATCGATAATCGCGACCACGCTCATGAGCATCCCTCCGGTTCTGGCAGGCTGGCGAGCGTCTCCGCCACTACCTGCATCGCCTCCTGCCGCGAGCCGACGAGTTCCGCCAGCGCGGTGAAGGCTTCGCCTATACGCTCCATACGAGCATGAATGAACTGGTGGCGGCAGGCTCCCGCGGCCAGCCCGTTCAACCCCGCCTGCGCCGCCTGGTACTCTTCGGCGATCCGCTGCCTGATGCGGGCGATCTCACTGACGTTTTCAGACATAAAATTCCCTTCCTGTGATTAAAGTATGAAAATGTACCTTACATTTTATAGTGTGACACTTTATACTACGCAACGTACAGGAATGGGACGAGACATAGTTATAAATGTGTCACACAGATAGATACTACTTTAAGCGTAGCGATTCAGAAACATGACTTTCTTTGCAGATAGCAAGTGAATACGTCATGAGCATCACAGCAAGAGATAGAATGCTTTATTGTGACCAGCAAAAGATCCCGCTAATTTTCCCCACCAGGAAGGCAAGTCAGGATTGAAAAGAGGCTGTGACATGACATACAATAGAGAAAGTTCGATAGTGTGAAAGGGGAAAGCAATGCAGAGTGAACAGTACTGGTGGATACGGTATGGGGCCTATTCCCCCGGTTTACACAATCTACCTCATATGGGTGAGGTGATCGCCGATCATCGTCGGAGACGCTACAGGACACAGGATGAGTTCGCCACCGCTGTTGGCGAAAAGCTACGCAACGTACAGGAATGGGAGACCAACATTATGATGACCGACATGGGACGCCGCATCCTGCTGGCGAAATTGCTCGCCATCCCCCCGGCTTTGCTGGGGCTGACCTGGCATCAGGTCTACAGCGATCAGCCGCACGAGAACTACACCGGCACGCTCAAGCATATGGGCGAGATCTTCGAAGAGGATGCCTTCTACACCTATGAAGACATTATCACTTTTGGGCATGCATGCTTCTATCAAGGGGGGGCGCCTCAGCTTGCCTATCGCCTCAACCGGCGGCTCGCCAGCCTGAAGACGCTGGCGGCCAACGCGCTGCCCTCCGATAGAGAGGCATGGCAGACGCTGCTGGTCCGCTTCTACTGGCTCTGCGGTGGTTTTGCCCAACGTCGTCTCGCAGATAGTCAGGCCAACAGCCTGTATACGGAGGCGCTGAGGCTGGCGACTGAGCTGGATGACAACCAACTCATCTGCCATTCCTACCATCTGCTGGCCGATGCGTATGAGAAGCAGGGCAAGCTGGCGGCTGCCAGCGACGCGATTCAGGCGGCCCTGGCGCGGGTAGCGGATCCACGCGCGCCCATCACGCCGCTCAAAGGGAACATCTATTTGCGCGCCGCCTCCGTTAAAGGGCAACTCGCGGGAAGCAGCCAGAAAGAGCGCGACGAGGCGCGCGCGTTGCAGGACAGGGCCGCCAGCATGCTCTACATGCAAAAGACAGTAGAGGATGACATAACATTGTTGAGATTCAACCTGGCCGCCGTCAATCACGAGAAGGCGAAACTGATGCTTCTCTTTGCGCAGCGGAGATATGATCAGGGCCGCGCCATCCCGGCGAAGGAGATAGATCTCATTCAGACCAGATTGAGGGCCGCGCTAGATAGCGTGCCATCTGATCTCACAGCCTGGAAAGTATACTTTCATCTCACCGAGGCGCGGGCCTATCTGGCGCAGCACGACATCGAGGCCAGCGTATATGCCGGCAAGGAAGCGTTAAGGGCTGCGCGGACCGTCAACACAGCGAGAGGTATCAACGAGATAAAGGAGTTATATATGCAGTTGAAGGAGAGCGGTTTCGTCAACGCGCACGTTGATAACCTGGGACTCCAGCTCGGTCTTATCTAGCGGAGGTCCGCGAGGCAGGCAGTGGTGCGAACTGCAAGCACGCTGCCTCGCAACCGGGGAGAAAAGTCCCGCCGCGCTTCTCAAGCTCTTGCAAAGCGCGTCCGGGAGGAGTATACTCTTAATAGAGAGGATCGTGATTTTGTACTTTAAAGGGGAAAAACCCATCTGCCTCGCAAACGCAGCGATCCCGCCGCTCCAGAAGTGGCGCGAGGCAGCCGCCGGTGGCAACCGGGGCGGCTTCTCGTTTGAGATTGAAACCTGAAAAAGGTTGACCGGCACGCACCATTCAAATCTGGTGGCAACCGGGGCGGCTTCTCGTTTGAGATTGAAACGTTTATAAGATACCACATAAACGAACAGTTGTCAACAGGTGGCAACCGGGGCGGCTTCTCGTTTGAGATTGAAACAAAACCGTTGCTGACAGGTTGAAGCGAAGACTCGTGGTGGCAACCGGGGCGGCTTCTCGTTTGAGATTGAAACTCGTCGCAAGCGCAGGGCGGAAACATTGCACTGCTGTGGCAACCGGGGCGGCTTCTCGTTTGAGATTGAAACAAGGCCATATACGAGTTGTAGGGGATCGCGCCGCCGCGTGGCAACCGGGGCGGCTTCTCGTTTGAGATTGAAACGAGGTCTCAGACTGGCTGGAGCTTGCGGCATTCACATGTGGCAACCGGGGCGGCTTCTCGTTTGAGATTGAAACATGAATGTCCTGCGCTGAGAGGGTGCGCAGGATCGTGGGGTGGCAACCGGGGCGGCTTCTCGTTTGAGATTGAAACATTCAATGCGTCCAGGAGACGGATACCGCCTGGGCAAGTGGCAACCGGGGCGGCTTCTCGTTTGAGATTGAAACCATGACTGGCTTGAGCAATCCGAAGACCGCCGCGCACGTGGCAACCGGGGCGGCTTCTCGTTTGAGATTGAAACGTCACCGAGGAGGAGCGGATCGCCAGTGTGGCTCGAGTGGCAACCGGGGCGGCTTCTCGTTTGAGATTGAAACCATGCTCCTGGTCATGCATTGATTTCGCTCCTTTCTGTGGCAACCGGGGCGGCTTCTCGTTTGAGATTGAAACCAAGCCTCGACCTCCTACACGGTCTACATTGCGGCGTGGCAACCGGGGCGGCTTCTCGTTTGAGATTGAAACACATTGTAAGTGAGCAATCGAGCGGGGATACATACATCGTGGCAACCG
>DATGLE010000227.1:0-55981 GCA_035294325.1 Ktedonobacteraceae bacterium
CCATTACCGATAAGCAAGAGCAGGGCGCAGCAGAGCGCGATCATGCTCACTATTCGAGGTGCCATTCCTGGCGGACTTGCATGCACGCTGATATAACCTCCTGTAGCCTTCCTTGCTTATCGTAGGGAAGAGAATAACCCTCTTGCCCCGGCGTGAAGCGCCCGGGGCTGGCTGATAACATTCATTATTTCGAATATCACTTTTTCTGTTATCAACCATCACTCTTCTTAAGTGTAGGCGAGCAGCCCTGTTATCGTCAAGGAAACAGCAGAAATGTACCAGAGTATGTCAAAGAAAAACCGAATTCATCACATGACATCGCGGCGACAGAAGTCCTATGACCATCGCTCAATGCAACACCGCAGCTATAGGGGGCGTAATAATACAGAGGCGGTATTATAAGTGGATGCGAATGACCGTCTCTTAACCAGGATAGCGATGAGAATTGTCTCTATCCTATAGATATAGAACGCTGAATGTGGAGATACTATGCGCCAGGATGTCAAAAGAACGTTCTGGGACAAAAGAACGTTCTGGGAAAATACCAGAGCGGTAGCCGAGAGCCTGTATAGCTCTCTCGAAGCTGGAAGCGCGCAGGCAGCGGTGTTGCAATCGCTCGTCGCCGCCTATGATCGTCAGACGCGCATCCATGTTCAGAGGACGGCGCGCTGGGCGAGGGCCGTGGCTTGTCATCTGCAATTTTCTGATGAAGAAATCGAGCGCCTTCACCTGGCCGCTCTCCTGCACGATATTGGCAAGATCGGAATACCTGAAGCCATTCTGCACAAGCGTGGAACGCTTGATGAGGAAGAACAGGGAATCTTACGGCTTCATCCCGAAATTGGCTATCACATCCTGCTGCAAGCCGGGGAGGCTTTCAGTGATCTGGCCTCTATCGTAATGGCGCATCATGAGCGATGGGACGGCCAGGGCTATCCCCTGGGGCTGGCAGGGGAAGAGATTCCTCTGGCGGCCCGTATCCTCGCCGTGACCGATGCCTTTGATGCTATGACCTCGCGTCGGCCCTATCAACGTCCCCTGTCTCTCGCGGAGGCGCGGCAGGAGCTTCAGCGCTGCGCGGGGAGCAGGTACGATGCGCTCATCGTCACGGCCTTTCTCGCCATGCTCGACGAGCGCAGCGCACGCCGCTCTCCCCTGGCGCATCCTCTTTTCGCTGCTACTCCAGCGTGCTAAGAATCAGGCTCAGGAGAAATCTCGCGCCAGATGGAGCTGAATCGGTTGGCGCAGAGCCTGCAATGCCTTGACTTCGATCTGGCGGATACGTTCGCGCGTCAGCTTAAAATAGACACTCAGTTCCTCCAGTGTGTGACAATAGCCGTCTTGCAGACCGTAGCGCAGTTCAATTACCTGGCGCTCTCTCTGGCTTAATGTCTCCAGAGCATGAGAAATCTGATCCTGTAATACCTGGTGCGTAACCACGTCGGCGGGCGCCACCATCTGGGTATCTTCGAGCAAGTCGGCCAGATGATACTGCTCATCATCGATCAGTGGCGCATCAAGCGAGATGGGCGTTTCCGCGATACTCTGCAATTCGACGACGCGCTCCTTCGTCAGACGCATGGCGTGCGCGATTTCCTCCGGGCAGGGGTCGCGCCCCAGTTCCTGATAGAGCTGGCGCGTGATGCGCTTCATCTTGTAGATCAGTTCTACGACGTGCACGGGGACGTGGATAGTGCGCGTATGCTCCGCCACAGCCCGGCTGATCGCCTGGCGAATCCACCATGTGGCATAGGTCGAGAAACGGAAGCCGCGCCCCGGATCGAATTTCTGCGCGGCCCGAATCAGTCCCAGGTTCCCCTCTTGAATGAGATCGAGCAGCGAGATGCCATGATTACTGTAGTGTTTGGCGATACTGACGACAAGGCGCAGGTTTGCTTCCACCAGGCGGCGCTGCGCCTCTATATCCCCCTGAGCGACACATTGCGCGATCTGCAATTCCTGCTCCGCTGAGAGCAGCGGGTAACGTCCTATCTCGGCAAGATATTGTCTGATAGCATTTTCAACTTCGTTCTCCTCTTCTTCCCCTTCCACATCATCTAGATACTCGTCTTCATCACAAAACTCAGGATGCGCTATCCTTCCTTTGCCCCTGCGTGTTGCGCCGGCTATATCATGTGCATCAAAATCGATAAAGTGTGCCTCATGATCTTTCAGGTCTAATAAGTCATCAGCAGTAGTATGGCCGGTGCGTTTCTCCTTTCTCGCTGCATTTGTTGAGCGACGGGGTCTGGCTGCCGGGCGCTCCGCCCGGTGTGATTGCGCCTCACCGCGCGCTCGGGACCTTTGTCGTTGCGGTTGAACGTCATCATCTTTTGCCCATGCATGTTTGAAAATGGCTACCATCTTCCTACTCCTTAAAAACCTCAAAACCCATTCCACGATATGGCAACCGGAGACTGGTGATGTTGGAGCAGCCCTCAACTAATTATGTCGGGGCGCTGCCAGCAACACATGCCCGAAAATTTTTCGGAAACATACCCCTGTTAAGCTTTCTGCAAGATATGTGCCAATATAGAGTTGCAGGGATGTAACAGCAAAAAAGTCCTGTTCATTTTCCGGTTAAAAAAGTAAAAATATTGTTCTTCATGCCAGAAAGGTTGCAATGTTGTGCCGCCCAGGTGGGGCGACCTGGGAATTTTTTTTAGTCCCTGCGGATATTTCCGCAATCTTCATGGGAGGCTCGCGCCAGCCAGGGCGTTCGCGAGGTAAAAAACGTGTAAAAAAGATATGCTGGTACAGGGCAAGCGCCTGGCGCCTGCCCTGTACCAGCATATCTTTTCGTCGAGCGCCGCAGGCGCTCGACGAAAAGGATGCAGCGAAGCGTTTATTTGCACGAGATTGCGCTTGAAGAGAACTCTTGTTGTGAAGGTAATTTGAGGTAGGCATGCAAACAGAAAACTGGCCCGGCCATGAACTCGAGGAGGAGAACTTGCGGAACCTGCAAGATAGCACCGAGAAGCGGCCACGGGTAGGAAATCCTACAACTCCTGTTCCTCGCCGTGCCTCGGCGCTGCCTCCCGGTGCTATCAGGGTGCGCCCCAGGTATCCTCGCAACCAGACAGCGCCGGTAGATAATGATATTACGCGTATCCCCACTTTGCCGCAGACCACGCTGTGGCAGTACGAATCCGACGACTACGAGGCTGAGAGCAGCCTTGCTTCCCTGTCGCTGGTCGTTTCCGAGACGCCCCGGCGCTCGACGGACCGTCTGGAATGGGAGATTGACGAGATAGATACCAATCCTATCTCGCCATCTCCCTCCGCACCCGCTCCACGCGTACCCGATACCGCAGCAGCACAGGCGAGGGACGCTCTCGCCGATATCGATACCGCCCGGCTTGATGCCGTGCCGCCTGTGGCTAAGGATACGCGCCCGCGCTCTCAGCATGTGGAAGGCGAACTGGCATCCTGGACTGCCGGCGGCGGCGCAAACTCGCCCTATGCTCAGCGTATTGTATCCCACGAACGGCCCGCTCCCCGGCGTTCGTTGTGGCTGCGGCCTCTCGATAACATGCGCTGGTGGCTCCTCTATCCTGGTAGAATAGAATTCCTGCTCTGGCTGGTGGGCACGCTGCTGCTGATGTCCGCCACGCTTATTTTGCTATTGACCGGCGTCCTGAGCCTGGGTCTGCTGAATAACGCTGATCGTCAGTATGAAGCGCCAGCGCCAGGGCCGGTCAGCAGCGCCGTTACTCCCCTGTGCGCCGGCCCGATTAGCCCCAAAGGAGGGAAATCCTGCGCCTCACCTGCGCCGCGTATTACCGTGCTGAACGGTGGTCCGCTGGCAGTCGGAGTATACATGCAGATTCACGGTCAGGGTTTCAGCCCATATGGGCCAGTCAAATTTAGCCATGACGCGAGCCTGCCATGTTATCCTGCTACAGCGCAGGCGGATGGGCATGGCGAATTTTTCGTCTTTCTTGTCTCAGGTTATGGCCCCGGCTGGCATGCCGGGCGACACAGCATCATCGCCTATGATGTCATGAGCCGTCGCGCGACCTCGCTGGAGGTCACACTTTCCGCGCCCTCTTCTGGATAGAATGACAAATAGCCGATAGAGTCGAATTCTTGATACCTTTGTGTCTTGTTCAGTTTGAGCAGGCAAAGGATAATACCCTTGAATGCCCGGTCTGGCAGAAGTGGGGGCTTCTACCGACCTTCCGGGAGAATACATTACTTTACCCCGACTAAAGTTCTGCGAATATGGCAAGGATAATTAGTTCTATGGCAAAAAAGCACAGTAAAGTCTTTATTACGCTTATAGCGCTGGTCGCGCTGGTGGCCGGTGCTGTCCTGGCCTTTGCGGCTACGGGCAATACGGTTTCTTTCGCAAAAGGTCCCGTGCATCATGGTCATGGGAAAAAAGGTCATGGCGGCGGCAATGGCAAAGGCAATGGGAACGGCAATAGCGGCTCCGGTTCATCGAACGCCAACGGTGCCGCCGATTTTTCCACTCCGTTTGGGGATCCCTGGGGGACAGCCATCGACGGCAGCGGCAATGTATGGGTAGCGATGCCGGGCTGTGACCTGGGACCAACCTGCGCATCTGGAACGTTTCCTGGCAAGATCGGCGAGTTCAATCCCACCAATAATAGCTGGGCGAAGGTCTACGCGCTGCCGTCGGGGTTCGGCCAGCCGTTATTCCTGGCTTTTGATAAGAGCGGCAATATCTGGTTCGCTATGCCAATGAGCAACTCGATTGGCGAACTCGTGCCTTCCAGCGGTCAGGTCAGTCAGTGGGCAGTGCCAACTTCCGCCTCTGGTCCGTGGGATGTCGCCGTCGATGGCAATGGCAATATCTGGTTCACCGAGCATTATACGAATAAGATCGGCGAGTTCAATCCTGCGACACATCAATTCAAAGAGATTGCGACCACGGCGAGCAACAGCCAGCCCTACGGCATCACTGTTGACCGCGCTAACAATGTCTGGTTCACCGAGAACAATCCCAATGTCGCTAAGATCGGCGAGTACACGGCCAGCGGGCATCTGGAAGAGTACACGATTCGCAATGGCTCAACGTCCGGGCTAACGCCCCACCTCATCGTTATTGATGGCAGCGGCAATCCGGTCTGGTCCGAGGGATGGGTTTCGTCGATAGGTCGTTTGAATATATCGCAGGCGAAACCGGGCACGAATAGCGGCGTAACCGAGTACACCTATCATCCCCCCTGCTCCAACTGCGGCTCGCACACCTCCGGCATTGCCGTAGATCGTAATGGCGTGGTCTGGTTCACCGACTCGTTGCAGAGCATCTTCGGCTCGCTCAAAGGATCGTCCTTTACCTTCTACAATACGCCGACACCCAACAGTCACCCGCACGATGGCTTGAATATCGCTCCGAACGGCATTCCCTGGTTCGATGAGGAGTTTGCTAACAAGCTCGCCCGCGGATAATAAAACGGGAAAAGCAGGAAGGCGCTGCTTTTCCTGCTTTTCTTCTTTATAGCTGTCAAAAGGGGGTTCGGGGGTCTCCCCTGGCGGGGTTTTGTGGTATCCCCAGATAACCAACATTAAACGGATTTGATTTTACTGTTAGATAGGGACAGTTATATGATGAAAAATCGTAGTAAAGTCTTTGTTACCCTTATAGCGCTGGTCGCTGTGGTGGCCGCTGCTGCACTGGCCTTTGCGGCTACGGGCAATGCGGTTTCTTTCGCCAGCAGTTCTGCGAGCGCCAGCAGCTCAACCGATTTCAGTACTCCTGGCGTCGATCCGTGGGGGACGGCTTTCGATAGTCATGGCAACGTGTGGGTAGCGCTGCCGGGCTGCGATCCATCGCCGACCTGCGCGTCAGGGACACCTCCAGGCAAGATTGGCGAGTTCAATCCCACCAGCAATACCTGGACGAAGGTCTACGCGCTGCCGTCGGGGTTCGGCCAGCCTCTATTCCTGGCCTTTGATAAGAGCGGCAATCTCTGGTTCCCCATGCCGATGAGCAACTCGCTGGGCGAACTCGTTGTCTCCAGCGGCGCGTTTTTCCAGTGGAAACTGCCGACCGCCAGTTCAGGGCCGTGGGCTATCGCGATTGCTGGCAATGGCACCATCTGGATTACCGAGCATTACACCAACAAGATCGCGGCCTTCAATCCTTCGACCAAAAAGTTCGTCAAGCAAGTCTCGACACCGGCAGGCAACAGTCAACCCTACGGCATCACCGTTGACCATAGCGGCAATGTCTGGTTTACCGAGAATAATTCTGCCGTGGCGAAGATCGCCGAGTACACAACGGGCGGCCAGCTCAAGGAATACAAGATCCGCAGCGGCTCGACCTCAAACCTGACACCGCACCTGATCACTGTGGATGGCAGCGGCAATATCTGGTGGTCGGAAGGCTGGTCGCAGGCAATAGGCAAACTGGTCGTATCGAAGGCGAAGCCGGGCACGAATAGTGGCGTAACCGAGTACAAATATTCCGGCCCCAGCAGCAATGGTTCGCATACCTCCGGCATTGCTGTTGACCATAGCGGCAATATCTGGTTCACCGACTCGCTGGAGAGCGTCTTCGGCTCGTTCAATGGCTCGGCATTCACGCTCTACAATACCCCGACGGCCAATAGCCACCCGCATGACGGCCTGAACGTCAGTGCCAGCAACGTTGTCTGGTTCGACGAGGAGTTCGCCAACAAGCTCGCCCGTCACTAATAAAACATGCTGCTACTGGAGAGCTACCTGAAGAGGCAAGGGTGTCAGGGGCTTACGGCCCCTGGCACCCTTCTGATTTACGCCTTGTGCCTACCCTTGCGATGAGATAAGCCCGAGCTGCCGCATCATACCCAGAACGTCGTAATAGGTGTGTGACTTGCTGAGCTTCCCATCCTTGATTTGATGCACGTCGCAGAAGCGTATCTCGATTTTACGGCCTGTTGCCCTGATATCGCCGGCCGGGGTCTTCATCGTGCCAGTGTGAGTACCACGACCGGTAAACTCGACAACCGCATGACTTTCGCCCGCTGCGAGATTAGTTATCTCTACCGTACTATCCGGGAAAGCAGTGGCCCACCCCATAAGAAACTGCTTCTGGCCTTCTCGACCACGGAAGGTCATGCCGGATGGCACATCCAGCCCCTCAAAGTCGTCGGCTACAAGGACAAGTGACTGATCGAGCCAGTCGGGATTCGACTGGTGGGTGTTATACAGATCGTACAGCTTCCGTACAAGAGTGGCTACATCATGGACGATCATATTGGGCGCTGTCCTTTCTGAGTCATGTAGCAAAGAGACACTACTTTGTAACGCTCTATGTACGCACGGGGATTTTTATTTTGGGGCATTGATCGTTACCGGTATGTTTACTCCTGCGCAACCTCTGTCCATATGCCCTCGCGTGCGGCTATGCTGGCAGCCTCGATCACTGCCTGCACGCGCAATCCCTGCGTCAGCCCCGGGTCGTAGGGTTCTCCTGTGAGCGTCCTGCGCACGAAGTCGGCTGCGCTGGCGATATAGAAGCGCGTTGCGCCGATAGGTACATCCGCGCCCGGTAGTATGGCATCGGGGTAACGCTGGAGCGTCGGGATCTGGAGCCAGCCGCGCTCGTCCTCGGGCATATTGCGCTCGACGAGGTACAGATGGTTGGGATCCATGCCGTGCCAGCGCAGCGAACCCTCACTGCCGTAGATTTCCACGGCTATATCGCTCACCGCACCAGTAATCAGCCTTCCCGACTCAATCGTGCCGATAGCGCCGCCCGGCAGCGCGGCCTGGATCAGCACATGATCGTCCGTTTCCACGCGGATGCGCTCGGGGCGCCCCTTCGCCGCGGGCCGCTCGCCGATGAAGGTACGTGTCTGGGCGGTGAGCTGCCGGGGCATACCAATCAGCCAGATAAGCAGATCGGCCATGTGTGGCACCAGGTCGTTGAGCACACCACCTCCACTCTTTGCCAGTTCTGCCTTCCAGCGCAAGGGCTTCTCGGGATCAATATAGCTGGAGCGGTAGTAAGCGAAGCGGAACGAGTAGATCTGGCCCAGGCGTCCCTGCTGGATGACTTTGTGTGCATGTATCAAGGCCGGGCAGTAGCGCATGACGAAACTGATCTGGGCATCGCGTCCGCTCTCCCTCGCCTGTGCGACAATCTCGCGCGCCTCGGTCAGATTGTTGGCGAGCGGCTTATCCGCGTAGATAGCCTTGCCGGTATGCAGAGCATCGATCAACATGTCACGGTGCAGATAATGCGGAGTGGCTATTACCAGGGTGTTGATATCGTCGCTGGCAAGCAGCTCTCGATAATCGGTTGTGTGGCGCTGGAAGCCGAATTGCTTCATCGCGCGTTCTCCGCTGGCCTCGCTGGCTGTAGCCACCGCAACCATCTCAACCGGCGGGAAGTTCGCGTAGTAGATATTCAGATTGAGCATCGAGGCGATATGAAGCTTGCCGATGCCGTATCCGATCAGTCCAATGCGAAGGCGCTCAAAACTGGTCACGTTCTGCCTTTCATCTTAAATTATGAACAGGGATAAGAAAAAAG
Source organism: Ktedonobacteraceae bacterium (assembly GCA_035294325.1). Lineage (GTDB taxonomy): Bacteria > Chloroflexota > Ktedonobacteria > Ktedonobacterales > Ktedonobacteraceae > DATGLE01. The sequence goes on from DATGLE010000227.1 coordinate 8,489, forward strand.
CGCGGAACCTTCTCCACTGGAGAGGCGATGCCGCGCTTTTTTCTTATCCCTGTTCCCTATTGAAACACATCTTTGGTTTTCTCGAAGAGGTTGCGGAAGATGTTTTTATCATTCTGCTCGTTCTGTTCGCGTTCAAGGCGTGCGAACTCCTCAAGCAAGTGTTTTTGCTCGGGCGTCAGGTTAGTCGGCGTCACGACCTTCACGATGACATGCTCGTCGCCGCGTGCGCTGCTATGCACCACCGGTACCCCCAGCCCTTTCAAGCGGAAGGAGCGATTGCTCTGCGTGCCGGGCGGAATTTTGAGCATAACCTCCTTGCCGTCGACTGTGGGGACGGCAACCTCATCGCCCAGCGCGGCCTGTGTGAAGCTGATCGGCATCTCATAGATGATGTCGTTGCCCTGGCGCTTGAAGAAGGGGTGCGGCTTCACCGTGAGGATCACATAGAGATTACCGGGCGTGCCGCCCCGCGCACTGACTTCGCCCTCGCCGGTCACGCGGACATTGATGCCATCATCGACGCCTGCGGGAATATTCACCACGACATGGCGAATATTGCGCACACGGCCCTGGCCCCGGCACTTCTCGCAGGGGGTCGTAATCACGTATCCTTCGCCGCGACAGCGTTCGCACATCGTCACGTTAACGAACTGGCCGAAGATGGATTGCTGCACGCGCCGGATCTCGCCGGTCCCCTGGCAGGCTGCACAACGGGCCTTTGAGGTCCCCGGCTGCGCACCGCTGCCCCGGCAGGTCGAGCAGGTTTCCCAGCGTGGAAGCTCGATCTCCTTCTGGCAGCCAAAGACGGCCTCCTCAAAGGTAATCGTCAGGTCGTAGCGCAAGTCCGCGCCGCGTTGTGTCCCTGAACGGCGCTGCGTGCCCGTCGCGTTGGCAAAAAAAGTCTCGAAGAGGTCATTGATCGTGCTGAACCCGCCGAAATCGGCGAAGCCTGCGCCCATCCCCGCACCATTATTAACCCCGGCATGCCCAAAGCGATCATAGGCTGCACGCTTTTGCGGGTCGCTCAGCACCTCATAGGCTTCGTTAACTTCAACAAAGCGGGCTTCCGCTCCCTGCTCTTTATTCGCATCCGGGTGATATTGCTTGGCAAGGCGACGGAAGGCTCTTTTTACTTCGTCTTCTGTCGCATTGCGCGATATCCCTAGCACTTCATAATAGTCTCGTTTATTCGCGGCCATTCACCGGTCCTCATTGTCAGAAACAGGGCGCGTCCTGATCCGCGCTACTGGAATCACACTGTCTAGTACAGATTACACCATTGCGTCTATATACGCAACAGTGGTAAGCCAGGTTGAATAGAACAATGCAAGTAATCAACTTGCTGCGAACGCCGTTCGCAGCAAGTTGATTACTTACGCTACATTTCTTTGTACTCGCCCTCGATGGTGTCATCCTGAGAGCCGGTACCGCCCTGATTCTCACCGCCGGGCTGAGCGCCGTCGTAACCTGCGCCTGCTCCGGCAGCGCTCTGGCGATAGATCGCCTCACTGACCTTATGGAACGCCTGCTCCAGAGCCTCGCGCGCCGACTTGATGCGCGCCACATCGTCGGTTGCCAGCGCCGCGCGCACATCACCGATCTTCGCCTCGATCTCGCTCTTCTGCTCCGGCGTGACTTTATCGCCAAGCTCGGCCAGGCTCTTCTCGGAGCGATAGGCAGCGCTATCGGCCAGGTTGCGCTCCTCAACCTCCTCCTTGCGGCGCCTGTCTTCGGCGGCGTGGATCTCCGCGTCGCGCACCATGCGATCGATCTGCTCCTTCGAGAGACCGCTCGATGGCATAATCGTCATCTTTTGTTCGCGCCCGGTGCCCTTGTCGCGCGCCGACACATTCACAATGCCGTTGGCATCGATATCGAATGTAACCTCGATCTGCGGCATGCCGCGCGGGGCGGGTGGAATGCCGTCAAGGATGAAGCGACCAAGAGAGTGATTATCCTTCGCGAACTCGCGCTCGCCTTGCAGGACATTGATCTCCACGCTCGGTTGATTATCGCTGGCAGTCGAGAAGATCTGGCTCTTCTGCGTCGGGATCGTCGTGTTGCGGTCGATCAGGCGGGTGAAGACGCCACCGAGCGTCTCGATGCCCAGCGAGAGCGGCGTCACATCGAGCAGCAGCACGTCCTTGACATCGCCGGTCAGAACGGCGGCCTGGATCGCTGCACCCACGGCCACAACCTCGTCGGGATTGACGCCGCGGTGTGGCTCGCGGTCAAAAATGCGCCGCACCATTGTCTGCACAGCCGGCATACGCGTCTGGCCGCCGACCAGCACCACCTCGTTCACGCCGCCGGGACGAATGCCGGCGTCGCCGAGCGCCTTCATCACGGGGCCGCGCGATTTCTCGATCAGATCCTCGACGAGCTGCTCCAGCTTCGAGCGTGAGAGCGTCATCGTAAGATGCTTGGGGCCGCTGGCGTCGGCGGTAATGAAGGGCAGATTGATCTCCGTCTGCATAGAGCTTGATAGCTCTTTCTTTGCCTTCTCGGCGGCCTCCTTCAAGCGCTGCAAGGCCATGCGGTCCTGGCGCAGGTCGATGCCGTTCTCCTTACGAAACTCGTCGGCCATCCAGTTGATGATGCGCTGATCGAAATCGTCGCCGCCCAGGTGCGTATCGCCATTGGTGCTCTTTACTTCGAAGACGCCCTCGCCCAGTTCCAGCAGGGAGATATCAAACGTACCTCCGCCGAGGTCATAGACGGCGATGACCTCATTTTCTTTCTTGTCGAGACCATAGGCCAGCGATGCGGCCGTTGGCTCGTTGATGATACGCAGCACTTCCAGGCCCGCGATCTTGCCTGCGTCCTTCGTCGCCTGGCGCTGCGCGTCGTTGAAGTATGCCGGGACCGTGATCACAGCCTGCGTCACGCGCTCGCCAAGATAGGCTTCGGCGTCGGTCTTCAACTTTTGCAGGATCATCGCCGAGATCTCCGGCGGGCTGTACTGCTTGCCCTGTACCTCTACCCAGGCGTCGCCATTACTGGCGCGCACTACTTTGTAGGGCACCAGCCGCTTGTCGCGATCTACCGCTGGATCATCATATTTACGGCCCATGAAGCGCTTGATGGAAAAGATGGTATTCTCCGGGTTGGTAATGGCCTGTCTTTTGGCTACTTCACCAACGAGCCGCTCACCGTTTTTATTGATGGCGACAATCGAAGGCGTGGTGCGCGCGCCCTCCGCATTGGGAATGACGACGGGTTCCCCGCCTTCCATCACCGCGACGCACGAATTGGTAGTCCCTAAATCAATTCCGATAACCTTTGGCACTGTTGCCTCCTGATATATAATCTCTGCACACTACTTGTTTATGGGTGTTGCTGTTTTACCGGATCGGCAATTCATTACTCGTATCCGTAGACCTCGCCCAGCAACTCGTTCATTACCTGGGCCATGTAGCGCACTACCGCGATAGCGCGCCCGTACTGCATCCTTGTAGGGCCAATCACACCGAGCAGCCCCCCTACCTTGCCCTCCTGTCCGTAACGGGCCAGGACCAGGCTGACATCCTTCATCTCATCCCACTGGTTCTCCCCGCCGATAATTACCTGTACGCCATCCGACGAACGAAGTTGCGATGCCAGTACCGGCAGGAAACGATTCTGCTCCAGCACCTCCATCACTTTGCGCACGCGCTCGTTGCGCTCCTCCTCCGGCCCGATACGGCTGTACTCCGGCTGATCGAGAATATTGATCACGCCTTCGCGATAGAAGATGTCTCCGACCAGATCGTTGTGCTGCTCCAGGATACGCGCAATCGTCGTCGCAATGAGTCGCTCCACCGGCGACAGGTCGTGCATAACCAGCAGTTCGTTGATCTCGTCGGCTCCCTTATCCTCGAACAGCCTGTTCAGCCGCTGCGCCACCGCGCTGAGTTCTTCCTGAAGGATGGGCGTCTCCAGCAGCAAACGCTGCTGCTTGACCGTACCATCCGTCAATACCAGCACCAGGTGCGCGGACAGATCAGTAACGGAGAGCGTCTCGAAGTGTTTGAGGCGCCCCTGATTGGAACGAGGCGGCGTCATCACCGCCGCGCTATGCAGCAGACGCGCCATGATCGAGGCCGTCAGGCGTACCCACTGGTCCAGTTGATCCTGTACCTGGTAGAATTGATGACGAATCAGGCGCTGCTCATCGAGGGAGAGCGCCGATTCCTGCATCAAATGTTCAACAAAATAGCGATACCCCAGATCTGTCGGCACGCGCCCGGCTGAGGTGTGCGGCTGGTAGATCAGGTTTGCCTCCTCCAATCCCGCCAGTTCATGACGCACCGTTGCGGAGCTGAAAGGCAGCCTGTACTTGCGTACAAGAGTCTCGGACGCAACAGGCGTGGCGGTATGGATGTATTCTTCAACCAGTGCACGCAAGATTTGCTGTTTGCGCGGACTCAGCGGTGTCATCTGCTTTATGCCCCCGTTGTTCTGGCGTACCCCTCCCGACATAGCATATGATATGTTAGGATGATACAATACTTGTCAACTGTGATTGCTAGCAGTCTCATATCGAGACTGCAAGTACAGGATAGCACTCGCGGGGGAGGATTGTCAAGTAGAGAGGACTTCAGTATGAAGAGGGTGCGGCAGCATTAATTATATTGCCGCACCCTCTTTGTAGCACTGAAATCAGGAAATTGTTTCAGGGACCATTACCATGACCGTTGCCGTTGCCGTTGCCATTACCATTACCATTGCCATTGCCATTGCCGCCGAAACCGTTGCCGTTGCCGCCGAAACCATTACCATTGCCGCCGAAACCATTGCCGTTGCCGTTGCCGTTGCCATTGCCGTGCTTCCCATTCCCATTATTCGTCTGCACCACGCCGGGCTGCATCGGATCCTGTCCGTCCAGCACCCAGTCGCAGTCCCCGGTATTGGTCTGAGCCTGAGCCTGCCCCTGATTCTGGCCCTGGCCCTGCTGCCCAGGGGCCTGCAAGCCATTCAGCGGTGAGACGCAGGCGATATGGATGCCGGGAGGCTGGGTAAAGGTGGTCTGGGGCGGTAGATTCATGGTGTTGAGATCGATGTTGCCGCAGGGGATCTGGTCTTGTGCTACATTACAATGCCCGCTAACACGTTCGATAACGCTGTGCCAGATGGGGGCGGCGCCTGTGATACCTACCACATGACCGAGGAATGGCGAATTATCGGCGTTGCCGGCCCAGACGCCGACAACCACCTGCGGGGTGTAGCCGATAGTCCAGTTATCTTTGAAGCTGTCGGTAGTGCCGGTCTTGGCCGCTACCTGGTGAAACTGGCAGTCGGGATACGGTGTCCATATCTTCTCAGTGCAGGTTGGATCCCAATCCCAGAATGAGAGCACATGATCATTCTCGAACTCAAGGGCGCGATCATGTTCATCGGCGAGCACCGAGGTCATCATATAAGAGACCTGCGGGCTGAGCACCTGGCTCCCCTGCACTTTATTAGCATCGAAGTGATAGAGGTGGTTGCCATAGTTATCCCAGATATCCAGAACACCCTGGGGCTGCACATGCACTCCGTTGTCGGCGAAGGTCTGATAGGCGCTCACCATCTGGAGCAGCGGGACCGAGAGCGTACCGAGCACCATCGAGAGGCAGCTCTCGTTACCGCAGCCAGCAAGCTGATTGTTCATGGTCAGAGTCGTAATGCCCATGCGTTCAGCCGTTGCCACTGCATTGTTCACGCCGACAAATTGCAGAGCTTTGGCCGCCGGGACGTTAAGGGAGTTGGCGAGCGCTACGCGAATGGTAGAGTTCATGTTGTGCCAGGTGCCCCCATAATCGGGCGGCGCGAAGATGGTCCCGGTTTCATCACTATTCGCGGTTAGCACGCCGTTGATACTGGCCCCGGCTGCGCCTGCGTTCTTAGGGATGTACGTCTTGAAATCGGGCACCACCATGCCGGGATACCAGCCCATCTCGAAGGCGGTTGCGTAGACGATGGGCTTGAAGCTCGAACCGGGCTGGCGACCGAGACCGTTGGGAAGATGGAGCACGGCGGCGTTATACTGCCCTTGAATCTGCGGGCTGTTAGAGTTGTAATCGGCACTGCCGTCCATCGCCAGCACCTCGCCGGTCTTCGCGTTCATCACTACTACTGCCGCGTCGTTGACATTGTGAACGGTATTGAGCGGACCGTAGTCGCCGATGAATGGCTGATACTCTGTCTGTGTGAGGTGACGCGTCACAGCGCGCTCAACATACGCTTCCAGGTTGGAATCGATGGTGGTGCGGATGTTGAAACCGCCGTTAAGCAATATCTCGGTCCCGGTAGCGGTGTCGCCGTTGCCCAGCGATTGCTCCAGCTGGGAGACAACCCACTGCACGAAATGCGGATCTTTAACGTTTTGCCGATATGGCGTAAATTTCATCTTCGCCGTCATTTGCTCGGTTTTCTGGATGACCGCTGGTGTGATCGCGCCAATACCGTCAACGGTGATGCCGTAGCGCATCATCTGGTTCAGCACGTAATCCTGGCGTTGCAGTGCGAGCTGCTTATGGCTCGGCCCTTGAGTTGGATCGTAATCGGGCGGATCCTGCGGCATGCCTGCCAGCAGAGAGGCGCGGGCCAGCGCCAGGTAAGGATCATGTTTCTTCGTCGCCGGGTCATAGTCCAGTTGCGCTATGCCGGGCGTGCAATTGAATACACCCTTGTTGAAATTCTGAGTGCAGGTGCGAGGCAGGTGAAAATAGTCCTCAACGGCAGCCTCAACGCCCAGATCCAGGGTACCGAACGGAGCGACGTTGAGATACATTTCCAGGATTTTCCATTTAGGGTATTGCTGCGTGAGGCCGATAGCCAGCGCTGCCTCCGGGAGCTTGCGATCCAGCGTCACCTGATTGTTGCCGGTCAGGTCTTTGATGAGCTGCTGGGTGATCGTGCTGCCCCCGCTCAATACCTGGTGATACTGGGCATACTCAATGGCAGCGCGCAGGATACCCTGCGGATCCACGCCCGAGTTCGTCCAGAACGTGGGGTCCTCCGCCGAGGTCATTGCGTCTTGCATCACCTGTGGGATATCTTTGAAGGGGACGTAGGTACGTCTTCCGCCACCATTCGGATCATACAGGTTATCAAGCAAAACGCCGTTGCGATCATAAATGCGCGTCGTTTGCAAGATCTGCTGATTAGCCAGCCCTTGCAGGCGCGGCAACTGGCTCTGATAGTAGGTGTACGCGGAGGCTGTGCCCGATGACGCCACGATTACCACCAGGAGCGAAACTGCGATCAGTATGCCGAGCCCTATTCTCGCTATGCGGGGCTGGCCCTGCTGCCCGCGCATGCGCCGCTGCCTCATCTTGCGCGTTACGCGTATCGTCAGTGAGCGTTTCCACGGCTTCGCCCTGCTCTGGGGCAGTGGCCTTGAGACGCGAACGGGACCAGGCATAGGTGGCGACGAGAAAAACGGCGCCTGTGGAGGCTGCGGTTGCGGCGGCGCTGGTGGCTGGTAGCCGCCGGCCTGGCGGCTGATCGCGGCCATCCTGCTACTGATAGCCGCTACCTTGCCGGATAAGCGGCGCATGACCTGCATAGAATTGGCGAGCATTCCCTGAAAGCGCTGCTGGGGCGACTGCCCTGCCGGTGGAGACGAATAAGGACCCGGCGGCAGTGGCGAGATCGGATTCCTGTCCGGCGACGAAATAGGAGAAAACTGATTGGCTTGCTGCTGACGATATTCGCGCAAAAGGCTGCCCGGGCGCGGCATATTATTATTTTCAGCCCCTTGATTATACTGAGGGGGCGACTGCCAGTTATTACTCATAATCCGCTTTTCCCTGATAATGTTTCACAGATCTTTTACCCTATTCAAACAAAACGGATAAGATGACACACTTTAACAAAACTACCTAAAAGGGGAGGGTGCAGGGGGGGCGAAACCTCCCCGCACTTTCAGCCGACGCACGAGGCACGCTGTGTATCAGGGAAGAAAGGACCAGTCCATGTCTCCTATAAAATAATCAAAAGCCTTTCAAATCGGGTACAATAGGGAAGGTATTGTGCTAGTACTCTGCTGAGAGGAGCGTTGTTTTATGGGCTTATGGCGCAGTCACCTCTTACGGCTGCTCCTGATCTGTCTGGTAGGTGGTCTCTTTGCGCCTGCTCTCTTTGCCTCTCGCGCACAGGCAGCCAGCAATCCGATCACTGTCACCTCGCAGACAGAAACGGTTACATTTCCCAAAAGCATCGATTTTCAGGTAAGCGCCACCGATAGCAGCAGTCTGATTCACAAAGCCCTTCTCACACTCGATTTTATTCCTGACGGTATGGAGCAGCATTGGGTGACGGTCAGTAATCCCGCGCAGATGCTGACGCTGCACTGGCATGAAGATACCAGCGGCAGCGATTTTAACCCGTCGGGGACGCAGATCAAATATCACTGGGATTTCGTCGATGGGACCGGCGGTTACTATAGCGGTCCAACGCGAACCTTCACAGTTGTGGATACGCGCTTCTCGTGGCAGAGCCTTTCGCAGAGCATGTTGCAGGTCCACTGGTATAACCGGCCACAGTCCTTTGGGCAGGCAATGCTGAACGACGCCAGTTCCAGCGTCCGGCGTATCGGCGCCAGTCTTGGCGGAGGATTATCGCAGCCCGTCAATGTCTGGATCTATCAAACGGAGCAGGATTTTCAAGGATCGCTGCCGCCCCAGGCTCACGAATGGGTTGGCGGTATTGCCTTTCCCGATCTCGAGCAGGCTTCTATCGTTGTGGGCGGCCTGGCCGATCAAACCCTTGTGCGCGATATGCCGCATGAATTGACGCATTTAATCTTTCACCAGCTTATTGGTCCCGATGTGTCGGTGCCGACCTGGTTTGATGAAGGGCTTGCCGTCTATAACCAGCAGTATCATGAGCCAGAGATGATGCTGCGCCTGAAAGAAGCGCTCGCGGCCCATGATCTCCTGCGCCTCAATGACATCGCCTCCGGCTTCCCCTCCGATGCCAGCCAGGCATATCTGGCCTATGCCGAGAGCTGGAATCTGGTGAGCTATATGTACCACACCTTCGGGCGCACGAAAATGATAACCCTGATTAAAAATATGGATACCCAGATGAGTTTCGGACAGGATCTGGTGAAGGCGCTGGGTGTGGACCAGGATCATCTGGAGAACCAGTGGCGGCTGTCTCTGCACCAGTCGCCAATCCCGCTGGCAAACCAGGTGGCGCAGGCGCAGCAGCCCGCGAAATCGGCTGCGATGCCCGGTACAACCGATAAGAGTGCACCCATGCTACTGCTGCTTGCCATGCTGCTGATTATGCTGCCCCTGCTCGGCCTGGGCGGCCTCTTCGCCTACCAGCGCAGTGCTCAACGCAGGCCGCGCGTGGTGGCGCCGTACTTCCCCGCGCCATATGCGCCGCGCCCGCCGTATGGCGCTATGCCGCCCACTATGCCCCCGGCTGGCTATGGCCCCCCTTCGCATCAGCCTGCGCCGGGATATCAGGCGTATCCGCCGTCTTTCCCCGCGCGCGTCCCGGCCTATCGGCCCCCGCCTTACTATGCTGCCCCGCCGGGAAGCGCGCCTCCACCTCGAATGGCGGAAACGCCGCCATTTGGACCGCCACAGGAATATATGCCGCAGCGCCTCAATCGACAGGCGCCCCAGGAGTGAAAAATCGATGGAGAAAAAGATGAGGAAGATGGTAGTGCAGGACGAAGCGGCTCACTACTACACATCCGGCGCGCTCTCCCTGGATGCGCTCTCCTACTGGATCGCATTCAGTCGCGTGGCAGGCGTCGGCCCCGTTCGCTTCAAGATGCTGCTCGACTTCTTTGATGAGGATGTAGCGGCTGCCTGGCACGCCGATAGCGCGACACTGGTCGCGACGGGCCTGGAACCAAAGGTCGTCGAAAAGTTCGTTGCACAGCGCCCGGCGATTGTGCCCCAGAAGGAGCTGGAGCGGTTGGAGCGGCGCCATATTCAGGTGATCACCTGGAAGGACGAGATCTACCCGCCGTTGCTAAGGAGAATCGAGTATCCGCCTCCTGTACTCTATTGCTATGGCACGCTGACGGATGATGACCGGCGTTACGCGCTTGCCATCGTCGGAACGCGCAAGATGAGCGCGTATGGCCGCCAGGTGACTGAGCGCTTTGCCAGTGAGCTGGCACGGGGTAAAGTGACCATCGTGAGCGGCCTGGCGCTGGGCGTCGATACCGTTGCGCATAGCGCCGCGCTCGATGCTGGCGGGCGCACGATAGCGGTGCTGGCGCGCGGCCTTGATGATATCTACCCCCGCGCGAACTACCAGCTGGCAAAACGCATCGTCGAATCCGGCCAGGGGGTGTTGCTTACGCCTTTCCCACTGGGAGTGAAGCCGGAGGCCGGCAACTTTCCTGCCCGCAACCATCTCATCTCCGGGCTTTCGCTTGGCGTGCTGGTCACAGAGGCGCCCGCGCGCAGTGGGGCGCTGATTACGGCCAGTTCGGCGCTCAACCAGGGGCGCGAGGTGTTCGCGGTACCGGGCGGCATTTTCTCGCCGGGCGGCGCTGGCGTCAATCGGCTCATCCAGGAGGGCGCCCATGCCGTTACTAATGTAAATGATATCCTGACCAGCCTGAACCTTTTCATGATTCCGCAACAGGTTGAGGCTCTGACGATGCTGCCCGCGAATGCCGAGGAGCGCGCCCTGCTGGACCTGCTCGGCCACGAAGCTCGCCACATTGACGAAATCACGCGCGCCTCCGGTTTAGCCGCTCAGACGGTTGCGGCTGCGTTGACCATGATGGAACTGAAAGGTATGGCCCGCCACGTCGGCGGGATGCAGTACGCGCTGGCGCATTGATTTCTACTCTTTACACCTGGTTTTTGTTAAATTACTCAGGTCGGGTAACTCCTCAGAGCCACGGACCGCCTTCGCTGCCAGGGGGGAGAGGGATATCCGATCCGTTTAAGGAGTGAGTGATCCATTGGGGATACCCCCAGAGGCGTCAACTTCAGGTGTGCAGGGGCAGGGCGAGCGCAGGGGTCGCCCCCACAACACGCTTCCTGCTGCTGCGTGCAGAGGAGGGGCAGGGCTTGCCCCGACCCTGCTGCGCCGCCGAGCATCACCGCTTAAGTTCACGCCAAAGGAGGTCCCCTGGACCTCTTTCACCATCACTCCACTGGATTGGATATGAGTGGCGAGCGCGGCGGACGCAGGCCGCCGCGCTCGCCACTCACTCTACCCTTGCGAAGCGCCGGAGGCGCTGAGGAGTCCGGCAAGAGAGCGGAAGCTGAGGAGTTACAGGCTGGAAAGAAGGAGGGGCCAATGATCTATCTCGACTACCTGCTTGAAGCTACAGACGGCGAGCTGCGCTGCGCTGGCAAATATACGCGCTTTGATGCCTTCTGCCACGACAGTCGCCAGCTCGTGCCCGGGGAGATGTTCGTTGCTGTGCGCGGAGAGCGTGGCAACGGGCACGATTACCTGCTGGATGCGCTGCGCCGGGGCGCGACGGGCCTGCTGGTCGAGGCCCGGACCTTCAACGCGCTGCCGGAGCAGACGCAGTTCACAATAGCGCAGAGTGCCGCCGCGCTCGTCATTGTGCAGGATACGCGCCTCGCGCTCCAGCAATACGCCGCCGCTATTCTCGCGCGCTGGCATCCGACGGTGATCGCCGTTTCGGGCAGTGTAGGCAAGACAAGCACCAAAGAGGCTATCGCAACCGTCCTTTCCGGCAACTTCGCTACGTTCAGGAGCTGGCAGAACTACAATGACCTGCTCGGCATTCCGCTCTCACTGGGGCGTCTCGAAGCGCAGCACGAGTATGCCGTGCTGGAACTGGGCTGCGATCATCCGGGGGAAATCGCCGACCTCTGTCGCATCGTGCGCCCGCAGATCGGCGTGCTCACCAATATCAGCCCGGTGCAGCTCCAGTATTTCGGCTCGCTTGAGCGCCTGAGTTTTGAACTGGGTGCGCTGCTGACCAGTCTGCCCGATGAAGGCCACTTTTTCTATAACCAGGACGACGAAACCATCTGCGCTCTGCTCGAACAGTACAGCAAGGTGCGGCGCCACAGCATCAATACTCACCCGTTCGCGCCCCCCCTGTCGATCTCTGTGCCACCCGGCTACAGGTCCTCTTCTCCGGCGCGCGTAACGTATGTCGGCTGGGATGGTATCCGGGGCGCGCTGGCAACGCTGGTTATGAGCGAGGGCGCTGCCGGCGATGTAAGCAGCGCTGTACGAGAGGTAGAACTGGCCTCGCACCTGCTGGGCGAGCATCACCTTGCGACGATGCTTGCGGCCTACCAGGTCGCGCTCAGTCGCGGCGTCGCCCGCGTGGATATTGAGCGCGCGCTGCTCAATGTGTATCCTATGCCCGGCAGGCTCAATCCTCTGGCGGGCGTGCGGAATTCGCGCCTGCTCGATGATACGCACAACGCGGCTCCGCGTGCGATGCTGGCCGGCCTGACCACACTCAACGCGCTCACGCCTGCGGGTGGCCGGCGTATCGCGGTGCTGGGCGATATGCTAAACCTCGGCGATTATGAGGAGGAGGCGCATCGCCTGGTGGGCGCCTGTGCCGCGCGCTGCGTCGATTATCTGATTACGCGCGGCGAACGTGCCGCCCTCATCGCCGAGTCCGCGCGCCGCGCCGGGCTTTCCGGCGAGCGCATCATCATGACCTCGACACACGAAGACGCCGCGCAGGCCGTGCGCCATATCCTGGCGCATCCAGCCGTGCGAGATCGTACAGAGGCGGGAGACGTGGTGCTGATAAAAGGCTCCGAAGAGACGCGTATGGAGCGCGTTACTGAAATGCTCATGGAGCAGCCCTGGCAGGCATCCGAGCGGCTGGTACGGCAGACTCCAGGCTGGAAAAAAACCATATTTCGTCACGCCGAGCGTCCCACCTGGATCGAGGTCGATCTGAACGCTATCGGCAGCAATACACGCCATATCAAAGCGCTGGTTGGGCCGCGCGTGCGCGTGCTGGCAAGCCTCAAAGCCGATGCCTACGGCCACGGCGCGGTACGCGTTGCGCGCACGGTGCTGCACAATGGTGCGAGTATGCTGGGCGTCGCGACGGTCAGTGAGGCAGTGCCGCTGCGCGAAGCGGGCATCAGCGCGCCGATCCTGGTCTTTGGCTATGTTCCTCCCTGGCAGATGCGCGAGGCCGTGCGCCTGGACGTGACCGTCACACTCTATTCGAGCGACGCGGCCCAGGCGCTGGCCCGCGCGGCGCTGGCATTAGAGAAGACGGTCAGGGTTCACATCAAAATCGATAGCGGCATGGGGCGCCTGGGCATACGCGCCGAGCAGAGCGACGAGATTGTGGCGCTGGTGCGCGAAGTTGCGCATCTGCCGGGGCTTGTGCTGGAGGGCCTGTATACGCACTTCGCCACAGCCGACAGCAGCGATCAGACGCACGCGCGATTACAGCTTGCGCGTTTCAAGCGCATATTACACATTCTGGAAGAGCAGGAGCTGCGCCCGCCCGTTGTGCATGCCGCCAACAGCGCCGCGACGTTCAGCCTGCCCGAAGCGCGCTTCGATATGGTGCGCCCCGGCATCGCCATCTACGGGCTGCACCCCTCATCGGAGGTGCGTTTGCCGGAGGGATTCCGCCCGGCGCTCTCGTTTAAAACGCAGGTCTCGCAGGTAAAATGGATCCCGGCAGGCGAGTGCATCAGCTATGGCTGTGCCTACGTGACGGAGCGTCCCACGCGCGTAGCAGTGCTGCCGGTGGGCTACGCCGATGGCTTCCGGCGCGCACCCAGGAACTGGGGCAGCGTGCTCATTCACGGGCAGGAGGCGCCCATCCTGGGCCGCGTCTGCATGGATCAGTGCATGATCGACGTGACGCATATCCCACATGTGCGCGAGGGCGACGAGGTTGTGCTGATCGGACGCCAGGGCGAGGCCACGCTCACCGCCGAGCAGGTGGCCGAGCGCCTGGGGACCATCAATTACGAAGTGGTCTCCGAGATCCTCGCCCGCGTGCCGCGCGTGGACTAAAACCAGGCCGCTCTTCATTCGACAGGCAAAGGTGGCCCCAGCAACTCCATACCATAGGCACGCCATAGCGCCGGATCCTGAGGAGGCATCGCGTTTTCCCTGGTCACTTCGCGAAAGAATGCCTCCATTTTCCCGGCGGGGAAAAATGCTACCAGGACCCGCCCCTGTCCCTCTCCGACAAAAGCCCAGACGTGGGGGATCCGGCGGGGAGCCAGCAAGGAGTCGCCTGGATGGAGGCGAAAACGTTCTACTCCCACCTCGAACTGAAACTCTCCCTCAAGAATATAGAACCACTCATCCTGGTCATGATGCAGGTGTCGTGCCGGGCCACCCCTGGCAAGAAAGGTGTTCTCCAGAATGAACGGGTCATGCGGGTTCGGCGTACTCACCTTGAAGGCAATGGTGCTGATGCCCAGTCCGCGACTCTCGCCTTCTCGATCAGCGCCAGCCGCAACTCGCAATGCTGCCGGTATGTTAGCTGAAGTAAATTCGCTCATTACTCTCTCCTTCTGGCTCGCGGATAAGTCATGTTCACAAGGTCCGTATATAGTAGACGTTCGTACTTTCCGGCGTTAGCAGGCAGATTTGCATTTTGTCTGGCCTCTGTCAATTTGCGGCAAGCCCTTTCCATTCTCTTCTGCATTCAGCAGGACTCGCGCGGCTCCGGCGCGAGCAAAAGAGGCCATTGATTTTACTACGAGAAAGGGTTTAGACTATAGAGAGATGTATTGTGCCGAATAGCTTATACAGTCTGCGAGACCAACCATGCAAGAGGGCGCACTTCAGGAGCCAGCCGCAGCAAAAAGATCCCCCGGCAGCGCCGTACTCATCGCCAACCCGACCTCCGGCGGATATATCTACCATGCGCAGCAGTTGAAGGATACGGTTACGTTCTTGCGGGCGCAGGGCTGGCAGGTTGATTTGAAGCTGACGCAGGCGGCGGGAGACGCGCGGCGGCTGGCGCAGGAAGCTGTGGACCAGCGTGTCGCTATGGTCGTGGTCGCTGGTGGCGATGGTACGATCAACGAGGTGATTCAGGCGCTGGCGGGAAGCGAGACGGCGCTGGGTGTGCTGCCGGGCGGCACGGTCAATGTGTGGGCGCGTGAGGTGGGTATTCCGCTGGATATCGCCGGCGCGCGCGAGGTGCTGATTCACGGCCAGATACGCTCTATCGATCTGGGCCGCGTCAACGAGCGTTACTTCCTCTTGATGGCGGGCATTGGCCTCGATGGCGAGGTTACACATGCAATCGAGCGGCAGCCCGTGAAACGACTGGGCCTCATCGCTTACCTGTTCGTCGGCGCGTGGCTCGGCCTGGGCTATCCCGCATTTCGTGCGCTCTTGCAGGTCGACGGAGAGACGATCAGGGCCAATGCGCTACAGATTATCGTCGGCAATACGCAGCTCTATGCCGGCACACTCAAGTACACCTGGCAGGCAATGGTTGACGATGGCCTGCTCGATGTTTGCATCATCTATAAGCGCAGCATGCTCGGGCGCATCGTCGTCGTTCTGGATTTCCTGCGTCGCAAGCACCGGCAGCGCTGGATACGTTATGAACGCTGTAAGCAACTGAAAGTGCTTACGCGCCGCGCGGTGGGCATTCAGGTCGATGGCGACCCGGCCGGCTATACCGCACAGGGCTATCCGGCCACTGTCTTCGCTATTGCCCCCGCCGCGCTGAAAGTAATCGTGCCACGCAAAACGCCGGAGGGCCTCTTCTCGTAGAGGGAGTGACTATTCAGAGCCTCTTGCCGCCTGTGGCGGCTGGTTCGTAAGTGGTAGTGCGATGCTCCGCAGGCGTTGAGCAGTCCAGGAAAAGGAATTTTTTTAATGGAAAAGGTCAATCTACAGCAGAAATTTGCGCTCTTCTCCGATCATTGGCAACCAAAGATGATTGGAGAACTGAATGACTTTGCGGTGAAGATTGTCAAGGTGAAAGGGGAATTTGTCTGGCATCACCATGACAGGGAGGATGAACTCTTTTTTGTGGTCAAAGGGCGGCTTCTGATGCAGATCTGCGAGGCATCAGGGAGTCAGCGCACCGTCCCGGTGGAAGAGGGCGAACTCATCATCATTCCGCGTGGAGTGGAGCATTGTCCGATGGCCGAAGAGGAAACGTATCTGATGCTGCTGGAGCCGAATACAACCATCAATACCGGCAATGTTGAGAGCGAACGGACGGTGCACAACATAGAACGTATATAGAACGTTCTGGGAATCTATCCGCGAAGACGGATGATTCCCCGGTAGGGAATGCCATTCTGAGCAGCAGCAGACGGCCCCGGAGCACGAAGGGGAAGGATCCGTTCCGGTGGCGCACGCGGACCCTGTGCTGCGCTGCGCTCCGCTCAGGATGATATGTGGGGCAGAGCGCAGGATGACACTTGATATGCCCACCCCTACCGGTTAGGCAGTTTGCATTAGCCCAGGACGCCGTTGAATATGGCGTTGATCAGGATGATAGCCACGCAGGCGACGATCAGCCCGATCAGCCCGAAAAAACCAGCGGACTGCAACAGAACGATGGAAATCGGTATCAGCGCTCCCACCGAAACAATCGCCAGTCCCAGGCGCTGGCCTGCATCGGCTTCATTCCGCTTTCTGGAGCCTGGAAAAACTTTCCCCTGCGGTATCTGGCCTATGCGCTGTGCCAATCGCTGGGCCAGGCCATCGACGAACTCATCATCGTATGCACTGCCCTGCGGAGCGCCATAGGGCGTTTCGTATGACTGCTGTTGCTGGGCATAGTTCTGGCTGCCCTCGTATCTTCCATAGGAAGAACCCGGCTGCTCGCGCGGATCTCCGGCGTCCATCTGTGGCATCATAATGCGTATCCCTCTCGTGACGTTGTATATTCCTGGTCAGTTAGTAGAAGTACGTATCGTTTTATCTACGAAGCAGGCGGCTGAAAGTTTTGCATGGGCGTCTGATTTTGACACTATAGCGCGCTCGCGCCTGCGGTGCTCGCCGGATGAAGTTTATGGTGTGGAGGAGCCACACGAACGCCCCGCGAGAGAAGGCGAAGACGCTGCGGACCGGAACCCGGCGCAGCGCCTTGCATTATGCAGAGAAGTTACGCACCTTTGTGGATAGTAATCTGACCGACAAGCGTTTTGATCGTCACCTGTGCGTATGGCGGGCTGCCTGCAACGTCGCTGCCGAACTCGTTGTTAATCGTGCCAACGGACGTTGTAACGTTCAACTCAAAAGATGCATCGGGGGGCAGTGTGAGGCTGATGGAACCGGCGGTACTGCCGAAGGTATCGCTGCTGGAAGGATCGAGCGCCCCCTGGAAGGTGATAGCGCCGGCAGTCGTCTGAAACGTCGAATGCCCTTGCAGCGTTCCCTGCTGCATCCGCACCGCTGCCGCGTCTGCGTCCACCGCCATCTGCCCGCTGATGCCCTGCATCTGGACAAGACCGGCTCTGGTATTCGCCTGCACGTTGGTCGTTGCTGGCGTGGTGATATCAAAGTCGATATGCTTCTCCACGTCGCTGTTCTGCTGCTGCGGCAGGCGCCCGGTAATGTAAATGGTGTCCCCGCTCTGGCTGAAGGTCACGGTCATATCGGAAGTGTTGCCATCGCTGCTATACTTCGTGGCCGTCACTGCCACAGTGCCGTCGCTGCCGCTGGCAATGTGAATCGCGCCGGCATCGTTATTAATCACCAGCGTAGGCGTTCCCTGAACCGCAAAGCTCTGTGAGGTGGAGTTTCCCGAAGCTGTATTCTGGCGCGACACGGCCCCGCTCATGGACGCTGTATTCTGGCTCGATGCGGCCCGGCTGACCGCGCAGCCGCCGGCGAACATGGCGAGCAGGGCGCAGAAAATGATGCAGTGGGATAGCAGGAACCGGCTCCTGTTATGGAGAAGACCGGGGAGACGCTGTTTGAAGGTCTGATACATATGCGGGTTATTCATAAGTTGCCTCTTGTTCCTCCTCTCCAACCTGAATAACCTTGTAAAACCTCTGTCCTACTACCCATTATACTCGCGCGGCTCCGCCGCGCAGAGATAGATAATACCTTGTAGAAAATGCGTGAAACGCATTTTCTACAAGGTATTATCTATGGGATGAGTGCGTACAAGCGGGCGTGTGCTGGTATCAGGAATCAGATCAAAAACGAGGGGTGCGAGAGGCTGGCGCCCCTCGCACCCCGGAAGTATATAAGATGGCTAACGACAGGTGCAATCAGTCACCGTTCACGTCCCAGACCTGGGTGCCCCAGTTGGTCTCGACGCCAGAGGTCGCTATTGCTGCCTGTGATTGCGGTACGGTGGTCTCCGCAGCCATCCAGAAGTCAACGCCATTGGGATCGAGCGCCGTCCAGGAGTAGTCGCCCCAGCGGCACTGCTGCACGAGGTTTGCACCGGTCAGCGAGCAGGTGAAGCCCTTATCAGGGGCGGGGCCGACCTGCGTGAAATGCAGCGGGCCAAAGCTCTTCTTCCCGCGTGCCATCACTGTATCGCCCGTGGTGGGATTGAGCCTGGGATTGGTGATGGAGAACGACATCGCCGTCACACCGAGCTTATCTTCCTCAATGGCTGGATAGAGCAGGTACAACCCTTTAGCGGCCACGTAACCCTGATTGATAAAGTGAGCGCCTTCGATTTTTCCGCTATGATTCACCTGCGGCGTCAACTCGAACCAGGCTGCACCATCACGCGTCACCGGATCGTTGCCGACGGAGACAGCCGAATCCAGTGCGCCCAGTAGATGACCGTTGATGTATTGAACCTGCTGCATGCGGCTATCGTTGGTGAACGTCGCCAGCGATTTCCCATTGGTGGTCAGTGCTGGAACAGGGAAACCATAGGTCTCGCTGGTGATCGTCTTCGCACTCAGCATGGGCACGCCGCCGGCGCTGACCTTCCAGGGGGAAGAGAGCGCCCACAGGCCCAGTGTGTGTGTCAGGGAGATAGGTTGCGTCTGGGCAGCATCAGCATACTCGAACGAATTCAGCAGAAATTCTTCCCCTGGATTCCCGCTTGTAAGAGCTGGATGCAGGTCGGTGATGCCGATACCAGCCAGCGACAGGTTGTTGAAGACTGCCACATGGACGGTAGACGCTCCGGAAATGAGTTGCGATTTGGAGATGGCTATCAATGCCGCCCCAGTCTCCAGCGTCTCGTTCGCACCAAACTGATCGACGCTCACATAGAAGTTAAATGGATCGATACCGATCTTGGGCTGGTCGCCCAGGCAGGGGCACTGGCCGGCTGTGTCGTTCGCGAAGGTCACATCTACGCGGAAGATATGCCCATTCCCATTAGGGAACATGACCGCAACGTCGACATGGTTCGAGATCGTTGCCGTATTATCAATAGCGAGCGCGGTAAAGAAGAAAACATTCGTTGTTGGATCGAAGTAGCAGCGCGGATCGGTCATAAATTCAGCGGCTGGCTCGCTGAAGAAATTATTCAGATTAACCGGACCCGCGATGAGCTTTCCGCTGGTCGTATAGGCAGCAGCCACATCATTGATGATCTCAATCTCCGATTTTTGTCCGAGAAAGGTGCCTACGCAGAGGCCCTGATCGGGCGGCTCCAGCAGGAAGCCGTTAGCCAGTGCGCTATCAAGGTTATTGAGGCCGTGGAAATTGTGCAGAACCTGGCCGGGAGGCTGCTCATAATGGCTCTTTGCTCCCGCAGGATCGATACCCGTATCGGGCGCAGCGGCCAGACCAGAGCGCGTAGCCGTTTGCGCCTTCGCGGAGACGTGGTTACGCCGGGCGATAAGCGCGCGCGTGGTTGGAATATGCCCATTGGCGACAACGGGTGCCGTTGCGTGCAGCGAGCCAGGATTGAACGCGTGGGCCAGCTTGATTGTAGCGGCGTGGCCCTGGTACGTACTCACTGAGCCTGCGGAACTGGCATGAATGCTGGACGATGGATGCAATTCCACTGTAAACAGGAAGGCTCCTACAATCGCCAGAATGGTAACAATCGAGAGAAGCAAGCCCACCTTTGAGCGTGTCGAGAAACGCATTACATTGTCCTCTCTTTCATAGAAGATAGTTATATAGTGTCGAGGAGGTATTTTGGGTCACAGTCTGGTGTGTTTGATACATACCCCTGAGAAAGCCTGAATAAGTATGCCTGATACACAAGGAGCAAGGAAGATTGATGTGGTCGAGATCTGGTTGAGATCTGGTTATGGTTTATATGAATGTATCTATGTATTAGTACTACCCATCTGGTAGCGCTGGAACTTCCTCTTGAAGCTATTCGTCTGTATTGTTGGGGGGTCTTCGAATGCTTCCTCATCTTTCCTGTCTCTGGCCCTTCATAGACCCGGTGCATAGTATGCGAAGAAAGAAGGTGTTGTAGTATGTCTCGCAGATCTCGGCTGCTTATCACCGTCTGCCCGCTGCTGCTTCTGGCGCTGCTCGCGGGATGCGAGGCAAATGGACAGCAGACCACAGGTGCGACTATTCCTTCCGCAAACGCGACTTTTCAGGGCACGCCCGGGGTTATACCAGCGCAGACGCAGACGATCACCCTGCCAGGGAAACCGGCGGCAACTGTTCCGCCCACGGCTACGCCGCGCGGCTCGGTCCCCACTGCCAATGGCCCGGTGACGCTCTCCGTCAACGCCTCATCCTACCAGGCGGGCGATGCCATTATCGTCACTCTGCGTAACCAGAGCGCGCGGCCCATCGCGTTTCCCGATCATCTGACGGATTGTAGCGTTGTGCTGCTGCAACAGCAAGTGGGGATAAACTGGCAGCCAGTCGACCTTTGCAGGTCGATGATAATGTCGAAGCTCCACACGCTTGCTGCCAGGCAGAACCTCATTGTGCAACTCATGCCGCCCACGCAATGGTCGCCCGGTACGTATCGCTGCCGTGTGAGCTACGCCTCTCCCGGGAATTCCGGTCTCATGGAAACCGTCTTTTCGGCACAATTCCAGATAGCATAATCGCCTGGTTCCGCCGTCCCGGGCGGGCGAACTGCCCCTGGGAAAAAAAGTGTAATATCTTGCGCAAGGGCACGGGCAGTGCTATACTCGTCTCAGTTCTGACAGGCCATGCCCTGTCACATGCTGGCCGCCTTCGCGACTCCTTGCGTCCGCCCGGGACTGAAAGGCAGAACAATGGCAGATGTATCCCGCGTTTTTGTCGTTGAGAGCGAAGAAGATCTCAACCGCAGCATTGTCAATTCTCTCCGTAAGGATGGTTACTTCGTACAAGGGGTGACGAGCGGAGCCGATGCCATGCGCATCCTCTGGTCGGAAGAGTACGATGTTGTGATTTGCGATGTGAGAACGCCGGGCGCCAATGGTTTTGAATTGCTCCAGTGGCTGCGGGCATATCGTCCCCATACGCGCCTGATAGCGCTGGGCGGCCCCGGTACTGCGGCCATCAGAATGCAGGTGCTGGAGGGCGGCGCGGCCAGCTATCTAGAGAAACCGCTGGATTTTCGTCTGCTCAAGGAAGAACTGCGCCGCTTACTGCAAAAGACAGGCTTCTCTGCCAGTCTTGACTCTTTCGATCTGCTGCATGTGATCCAGATCATCAATATGAGCCGCAAGACCATTGCCCTGCTTATCAGCACCGGACTGGAGGAGCAGGGCGTGCTGGGCTTTCAGAATGGCGAGTTGATCTGGGCCGAGTACGGGGCGTTGCGCGGTGAAGAGGCTTTTTTTGCGCTGGCGGCGCATAAGAATGGCACGGTGGTGCACCAGCCCTGGAACGGGCAGGTGCGCCCGAACGTAACGCAGCCGCTCTCACGGCTGATCCTGCAAGCGCTTCAGTATCGTTCCAGGTACGCTCCTGCCCGGCACCTGACCGGAGAGAGCGAGGCTGTGAATATGCCATTATTGACAGAAGACGAGTATGATGATCGCCCCTTTATGGTGCTGGCGGAAGCGCCAGGGCCGCCAGTTCAGGATAGCAGCGCGGAGATAAAGCGCCAGGAGGCGGCCAGACAGAGCGCGGCGGATTCCAAAGAGTGGTGGGAAAAGACCGGGAGCATGGCGGCCCTGAACAATGGCGCGGGAAGGACCATTCCTATCAATATGCGTGCCCCCGCCGCGCCGGCAGCAGGTAAAGCGCAGCCAGAGAATGATATGATCGCGCCCACGGCCATGTCGCCGCAGCCGGCGCAGAAGGTTCCGCTGCGGCCTCCCGGCGATCTGCCGTCGTGGCTGACGGATCAGCCAGCAGCGTTGACGGACCAGCCTACATCTACCATGCCGGCACTGCGCCCTTCTTCGCTCTCCGATTCGGCTCGTATACCTGTAACGCCGCTGCCCGGTCCCGCGACATCGCCGGGATGGCAGCCGCCGCGTTCCCTGGAGACCACGCAACCGGCGCCGCCAAAAGACGGCGTGCAGGCTACGGGCGCCCGCGTGTCAGCCGTCTCTACCGATTCGGTGCGTTTACAACGAGTGCAGAAACGTGGCTATAACTATACCGCGCTGGTCTCCGCACTGCAAACGCTGGGGTATTCCATTACCGGCTTTATCGCCGCCGCTGTGGTCAGCATGGATGGACAGCCTATTGCCCAGGTTGCCGTCGATGATCTGGACATCTCGAAGATGTGCAAGCCTTTCAGCCAGGTGCTGAAAAATGCGCTGCAAACGCTCGACGGGGATGCTGGCAAGTATGAAGATATGGTGATTACTGGCGCGCAGCGCCGGATTTTGATGCGAACAGTTGGTAATGAGGCTTTTCAGGTGTTGATTACCTCGCGTGAGGCCGATCCGCTGATGAGCCTGGAAGTAATGACGAATGTCGAGGGGGCTATCAGCGCCGCCCTGTACTAAATGCACCCTTTCCCCACCTGGGATCGAGATAAGACCATGAGCGAGAAACGTGAGAAACGACAAATAACCGAAGAGGAGAGACGCAATAACCAGTTCTCCTTTATCGTGGGCATATTCATTGCTCTCGCGATTATCATTCTCTTCATCATCCTCTTCAACCACTGAGAGGGTTTCTGCATTCCAATGCAATTACTTGCTCGTGCCTGCTGCACTCGCCTGACCCGGTAATATCCAATCCGTTTAAAGAGTGGAGATAGAACATGGGGACAGCCCATTACCTGCCCCCAGGCAGGGCATCCTCCCCGGTGGGGAGGTATCCCCGCCAGGAGGACTGCCACCCTCCTGGACCTCCCGCTTTCGCCACTCTGCTCCTGGATTTTACTGGATCCCTTGTGCAGCCGCTTCGCGCGAACGCCCTGCCAGGGCGAGCGCGGCTGCGCGAAATTTACAGTTCTTTCAGACGTTCGACATCCACATCTTGAAGCGCTGCCGCTTCCGGTTCGGCTTCGTTCGGGCGGGGCCTCTTTTTCTCGCGCTTCTGCGCAGGCTCGCCCGACTGTGGCCGGGGTCGCAGCAGTGGGGAAGGGCGGCTTTCACCTTCCTGAAGCAGCGGCGGATCGTATGGCCGGCGTTGCCGCGCTTTCATCTCGTTGAGCTGCCGTTCGACGAGACGCTCGTCAGAAAGCTGATCGAGCTGTACATCAAGATCGCGCTCGTGCAGTTCCGCCAGGGCGCGAGCGCGCGCTTCCGCATCGATTACAGCGTCCTGCGCCCTGGCCGCGCGCTCCCTGTCCTTTGTTCCTCCGGTCTTACTGAGCGCATCGAAAACGCGCTGCTGGATGAGCGCATTCCGCCGGCGCGTGACGAGGAGATCGATGGTGGTCTCGACTTCGGCAATTTTTGCCTCAAGCTGGCGCAGAGCGCTGCGCATCGTCGCCACTAACTGTTCCTGTTCTTGCTTCTGCTGCAAATAACGCTGGCTCTGCTTCCTGAAATCATTGTAACGGGCGAGTGCTGCTCTTGCCGCGTCATCGTTGCCCTGTCGGACCGCCTGCTCCGCTTTCTTCATCCACTTATCGGCCTCTGTCATCCGTTCCTCGCTGCGTTTTTGCAGGCGGTGGCTCTCAGCAATGGCCGTAGCGACCTGCGTTTTGACCTGTACCAGTTGATTGCGCATGTCGAGCTGGAGTTGACGCAGCGCTTTCTCCGGGTCCTCCGCCTTCTCGACCACGGTGTTGAGATTGGCACGCAGCAAAGTAAATACACGTTCCAACAAGTTCATAAGCGGTCTCCGTCGTCTAAAAATTATGCATGTGCGAGCAAGATCGGCAATGGTATATTCTCGTGGGCCGCCACCAGGGCGGCCCCTACGGTGGTTGGTGAGGGCGCTCTGCCGTAGGGGCCGCCACCAGGGCGGTCCGCGCCTCATGAGGAAATTTACCTGGTCGTCTCGTCGCTATCGCCCGTGCTGCCGGCCTTCGCGCCTTCGACGGTGCCGTTGGCTCTGGCTCCATCAGGGCTGGCCTTGCCATCCTGATTGGAGAGCGCGGGCACGCGATCCATCAGGTCGCCAATGCGTGTGCCACTGAGCAGTTCGAAGAGCGCGGGCACCTGCGCCACCATGTTCACGATGTCGCCTGTGAGACGGCTGGCGCCAAGTCCGCCGTTGCCGTTGGTCCCGTTCCCGCTGCCGGTAGAGACAATCGTTACCTTGTCAACCTTGCTCAGCGGCTCGGCGATGGCACGCACGATCTCAGGCATGCCGGTGAGCAGCTTATCGAGCACAGCGGCCTGGTTGTATTCGCGATAGGCGGCGGCCTTGACCTTCATAGCATCGGCCTCGGCCTCACCTTTGGCGCGAATAACTTCGGCCTCCGCGAGACCGCGCGCCCTGGCGACCTCGGCTTCGGCGAGACCTCTGGCGCGCGTGGCTTCGGCCTCACCAAGACCGCGCGCCTTTGCCGCGTCGGCCTGGCCCTGCGCTTCCAGGATCAAGCGCTGCCGTTCGGCTTCGGCGACAGTTTCGATGCGGCGCCTCTCGGCCTCGGCAGCCTTCTGGACCGTCGCTTGCAGTTCCAGTTCGCGGCGCTGGATTTCCGCCTGCTGCACTCTGATCTGCGCGTTCTTCTCAACTTCGGTGACTTTGACGGCCTCGGCCACAACCTGCTGCTGCGTCACGTTCGACTGAATATCGTAAGCCTTGTCGGCTGCTGCCTGCTGCCGCTTGACCTCGGCGTCAAACTCGGCTTTCTTGAGTGCCAGGTTGCGCTGAGACTCGGCCTGGAGCGCCAGCGATTCGGTCTCGGCCTTCACGCGCTCCTGATCGGCGGCGGCCCGCGCTACGGCGGCCTGACGCGCGGCGTTGGCCTGCTCGATCTGCGTATCGCGCTGTGCCAGGGCAGAGGCGATATCGGCCTGCTTGCGGATCTCGGCGATCTGCGGGCGCCCCATGTTGGTGATGTAATCGTTCTCGTCGCGTACATCTTTGATGGTGAAGGAGATGACCTCCAGTCCCATCTTGTTCATGTCAGTGCTGACCGTGCCGAGCATCTTCTGGCCCACGCTCTCAGGGTTCTTTACCAGTTCCTCAACGGTGAGCTGGCCGACGATGCCGCGCAGGTGGCCCTCCATGACGAGACGGATCAGGCTTTCGCGCTCCTGCTGCGTCTTGCTGAGAAACTGCTCGGCGGCGGTCTTGATGCTCTCCACATCCGAGCGGACTTTGATCTGCGTCACGGCCTCGACGTTAACCGCGACGCCCTGTGTGGTATAGAGGGCCTGCCGTGGCGCAACGTCGAAGGACATCAATTCGAGCGAGAACTCCTGCGCCTTCTGGAACAGGGGAACCACGATGCGCGAGCCGCCGGTGATGACTTCTACGCCTCCGGCACCGGAGACGATCAATGCCTGGTTGGGGCCGACTTTGCGCAAAAGGTTGCCGATGATCCTCAGTACGATCAGGACAACGATGATTAATACGACAATAGCTATCCCGATTAAGAGAGGAAGACTCATAGCGTATTACTCCTTCTGTATATCTTTCCGCGTGACGTATTCACTGGCGTTTCTTCGGTCTTTTTCCAGCAAGGCACGCAGTGTCGCCAGCTCATTGTCGGTGGAAGGTGCTGCTGGCCGCGTTCCTTCCGTGCTCTCGTCTTCATCGTTAATGAAGTGATCCCAGGTATCGACCTCTGCTACTCCATGTTCGTAGTTCACGACAACGATTTCCTGATCGCGCTCAAGGCGGCGGCCATCTACGCTGCGCGCTGGGATGCTCTTGCGCAGGCCGCCGGGGGAGACGTAGATAATCTCGCCCAGGCCGCGCTCCGGGATCGCCAGGCTGACCGTGCCCAGCAGGCCCGTGCGATCCGAGACATCCTGAATGGTCTCGCCCTCGCTATCGCCAACGAGCCTGTTAATGAGCATCAGAACCAGGCCGGCGATGATAATCCCGCATAGAGCTGCCAGGACCAGCGCAAGAGGCAGCACCAGGGCCGCTGTGTTGTGGAAAACGTAGCCGAAAAAGCCAAATCCTAACAGGAAGAGGGAGATAGTGATGGGATTGACGTAGCCAAAGATGGCGTAACCAGTGCTATGCGCCTGCTGAGCCGGATGCGCTGCCTGCTCCGAGTGTGCCGGAGCGTGATGCGCGGAGATGTGTCCGGCGTGCGCGGGCTGTATTCCTGGATGGCTCACATGAGTATGAGTCGCAACCGTGTGCGAGCCGACTGTATGGTGCAGGGCGCCGTGGGCGACATGGTGGCCGACGCCGTGGGTGTGCCCGAAATGTCCCAGGAATGCGGAGGCAGCGAGAAAGAGCAGCCCGAAGAGAAAACAGGCGATGAACAGCAGGGAAAGCGGATCAGTTGCGATTGGCATAACTATGCTCCTTTAGCCCTGGCAGCAGCAGGGCCGGTAAACCGCATCGATCAATACGTTCGAGAATGCCGATAATGCTGACCAGTATACCGCATACTCCCAGCACGAACGCGATAGAGAAGTACAGAAGACCTGATGGTACGCCGATCAGCATCAGTGCTGGAAACAGGTTGCTGGCAAAGAGGCTGGCGCCGACCAGAGCTATCGCGCCGCTCAGAAGGAGAACGGGCAACAATACCGGATGACGCTGGAGCAGGGGGTGCCGCTTTAACATAACCTTCCCTTCCTTATGGTCCTGAGCATACCGACAAAGCTGATGGTGGCTCCGCGCTGGAGTGCCATACCGCCCTGTGAGATCTCAATCCATCTATGTAGACGTAAGGAAACTATCTAAATGGACGCAAAGAAAATCGATAAATCCAACCTTATTCGTGCCTGTTCATATCTCCTTGTCGCCTCTGGCGGCCTGTCCGTGTATACTGGTTGTATCGATCTCGTCATCGTGATTGGTGATCGCCACGCTGATGGCTTCGAGTTCTTCCAGTGATAAATCCATCAGGCGGCAGAAGGCTTCCAGGTAGCGGCGCGGCTCCTCGGCCTCGGCCAATCGTTGCAGGAAATCATGCAGAACTGGCTCCGTGCGCCATTCTTCAGCACTGGCAACCAGCCAGGTGTTCAGGCGGTCCATGTCGTCCTGCACATCGGTCATGAGATCGATGCTATAATCGGGGGGATCACTGACCAGATAGCCAGGGTGCACCTTGAAGAAACGAGCCAGCAGGTCACGCGTTGACGCGGTGAGATGCAGACGTTTGCCGTTCTCCAGTTGTGACAGGTAGCCCTGGCTGATGGTCTCGTGCAATTCTTCGCGCACTGCCCGTTCAACCTCTTTTTGCGTCATAGGTCTGTTGAGGCCGCGTAATTCGCCCTCGATGCGGCGCAAGTGTTTGATCTTCTCCGCTAGATTCATCGCCATCCTCACAATAGCTATTAGCTATATTGAGTATAGCAGTTTGTTATTCCCCTGTCAAGTATTGACAGAGACTTTTCAGGGCTATGTAATGCTCCCCACGCCCGAAAGGAAGAGTCTGGGCGGGGACACCCCGCGCCCCGCAAGGGGCTGCCGCCCCCTTGACCCCCGATTCGGGCGAGCATTACATAGCCCTGGAGACTTTTCAGGGCAACTCGATAAGTTGCTCTGGTTTCTTTACTGTCGAGATGCATTGCAGCAGGGCGAGGAGATTTTAAAGGTTGCTTTCTCAATCTCACCTGCAAAGGCAGCTTTTCGGTGGCCCATCTACTAGGAGTCGGCGATCATAATAGCCCCGGTGGCGCTATCAACGCTGATGGCGACGGGCGGGAGCGGTTGGGTGGCTGGAAGTTGCACGGCGGCCCCGGATTGTGCGGGATCGAAGGCCGCGCCGTGGCAGGGGCAGAGCAAAAGTTTGCTGCCGGGATCATAATCCACCTGGCAGCCGGCATGCGTGCAGAGCGCATCATAGGCGACGAATTGGCCGCCGGCGAGGTGGATCAGGATGCCAGGATCGCCATTGGACGGAATGGTGAAGCTCACGGCGTTATTGGGGGGGAGCGCGCTCACTCGTGTAATGGCTCCCTCGGAGGTTGTGGAGCCTGCTGTTGTCGCCCGGGGAGTGGCGGTGGGCGGCTCTATCGTGGTCCGGGTAAGTTCTTCGTCCGCATGACGAGCGATGTCGCGCAGGTAGAGGATGCCTGCCAGGCTGGCTATCCCCGCGCTGCCGGTAATCAGGCCCAGCAGAAAGTTGCGCCGCGCTTCCCTGGCCCTGCTCACATTCTTGCGCTGCTTCAAGGGGATGGAGCGATACTGATCGCTGTGTGGCTGCCCTGGCTGCTCGGCAGGCATTGTGTCTATGCCGGGGATGATGCGCAGCCAGAGAGCGAGCGCGCTGCGGCGCTCCGGCGCTGCATGCCGTATGAGGCTGCGCGCGATGGTCTCGTCGAGCGTGGGCAGACCGGTATGGGCGGGGCCGTTGAGCAGTAAGGTGAGCCAGCAGAAGATGAACACGATGTCCGCGCCGTAGAAATAGGGGTAGACGCGCCAGCTTGCCGAGAGGAAGAGGATAGTGTTGAGCAGCAGTCCGAAGAAGGCAGCCGGGCGCAGGAGCAGGCCGGCCAGCACCCCTACGCCGATGGCGATTTCGCCGCAGGCGACGAGAAGGCCGAAGAACAGCGCATGCGGGGCCGCAACGTGGAGCAGAAAGTTGTGGAGGGGCGAGGCCGCCGCGAAACCCGCAATCTGTTTGCCGATATATCCCGGAGCGGAGGCGTTGAAGTATTGGGGATTATCCAGCTTCTGGACGCCAGCATAAATGAAGGTGATGCCGAGAAAGAGGCGCAGTGGCAGCAGCGCCCAGGCGGGAGCGCTGTGGTTGCTCTTCAGCGGAGTCATCGCTCGTTGTATGCTCCTTACAATATAACAGGTCGGTCATCTATGATGTGATATCACAAAAAGGTTAAATGAGCATGAAACTCCTGGATTTAAGCTGGAGCGGTCCACACAATAGAAAAAATGAGGCTTGTTTGCATATACAAGCCCCTGGAAATGCGTGAACAGAGCCTGTGACGCACCCTGCATCTCGCATGCTATCAGTGTAGCGCCGGAATCTCAAGAAAGCATCAGGAATATGTAAAGTTTTTATTTATATATTACCTGAAAGCGCCTGAGGCGGGGTGCTCTGCACCCCGCCTCAGGTGCTTTCAGGTAATATCTTTAAAGTTCCCTCTGCGTTCTCCTCGATACCGGCGCGCTCGAAAAGCATGGGATGGTGTTGAACGTGCAGCCACATGCTGATGAAATCGTCATAATGTTTGCTGGCTGGATGCCCCGATTGCCCGGGCGCATGCCCTGAGAGCGAATCCGCCATGTTTCCCAGGTTGACGATCTGGCGATAGGAGGGTACGGTGACGACCACCTCCGGGCGATTTGGCAGCACGGCGCCCATGTTGACCGTATCAACATCGCCGCCAACGGGAAACGGCCCGCGATTGAAGAATCTGGCGAGCGGCTTGATCGCTCCCAGGACATGGTTGTAGGTCATGGTATGGAGCGCGCCATATTGCCAGCGCAGGATGTTAGCGCCGCGTTTATCGCTGAGTTCGCCTATCGCTGCATCGAAGGCTGCTGTTAGCGCTGCCTGCCATGTGCGCGGTCCGTTAGTGATAGCCGAGCCGGCAAACCAGGCGTCGTCGCGCTCTTTCAGGAGGCGAATGAGCAGCGGCCTGCTGCGACTGGCATAGCCGTTCTGCAAGGCGAGGGCGCTGGAGCCTGTGCCCAGATAGCTCTGGAGCAGATCTGCGTCATCGCCGAGCACAGCATCGAAAACGATGTGTTCCAGCTTATCCAGGAACGTGATATAGATGGCTGCCGCGATGCTCTCGGGAGAGAGCACGTAGTCCCAGCTCTGCATGATCTCCTGCACTGCCCGCTTGAGCGGCGTATCCGCCGGCAGTTGCAATATATATGGCACAATCTCGACGGCTGGCAGCGCGTACTGGTCGGCCTGGATCTCTGCCATGTCCGCCAGCGTGAGTTTGCCCCTGGCGGCCCGCTCTTGTAGCAATTGCGCGATACGCTGCGCGCGATAGCCGTTGAGCCATTCGTTGGTGATGTAGTAGGGGTAACTATCGTCGGTGACGCGGTTATTCGCGGTCACGATAAAATGCTGCTGCGGGTTGTAGCTCCGGGGCAGTTCATCGAAGGGGATCATGCCCGTCCACTCGTATTCGCCGCTCCAGCCTGGCGAGGGCACGAGCGCCTGCCCCTGCGCGCGGATAGGGATGGCGCCGGCCATGATATAGCCGATATTGCCGTCTCTATCGGCGTAGACGAAGTTTTGCGGCGGCACATCCCAGTCGCGCATGGCGTCGCAGAACTCTTTCCAGTTCGTGGCGCGGTTCAGCTTCTGGACCGCGTTCACAATGTTGCACTGCTCCAGCCCCGTCCAGCGGATCGCCAGCGGCAGCTCACCGGCGCTATCATCGTTCGCGGGCGAGGGCATGCCGGTCAGGATGGGACCGTGCCGCGTGATACGTACTTCTTCGATAACAGGCTCCGTCTGCCCCCTGACCTTGATTTCTTCGCGCACGACGCGGGCCTTTTCCCAATGTCCCTGATATTCGTACTCGTAGGGATTGCGTGGATTAAATTTCTCGATATAGAGGTCCTGGGTGTCGGAAATGGCGTTGGTGACGCCCCAGGCGATATGGCGATTGTGCCCGATGACGACGCCGGGGCTGCCGGGGAAGGTAGCGCCGATCACATCGAGATCGCCCGCGACGAGGTGGCACTCGAACCAGATGGAGGGCGCGGTCTGGCCCAGGTGGGGATCGTTGCAGAGGATAGGGGCCCCCGTCGCGGTCATCGTGCCATCGACCACCCAGTTGTTGCTGGCGCCGCCCAGCATGCCGAAGCCGCTCAATTCTTTGATCTGCTGGTACTGCTCCAGCATACCGGCGTTGATGCCCTGGTAGGCAACGCCCGGCGGGATAATCAGCGGGTGGCGCGGATCGTAGCCTGCCTCCAACTGAGCGGCCCGCTCGACGCCCAGCTTTGCGATAAGGCGAGCGCGAATCAGTTCGGTCTCCCAGTTGCCGCTCAAGGTCCAGCCCATAAATTTCGCCCACTGGATGCTATCGGCGATCTTCCAGGGCATAGGTTTGAGGCGCAGCAGCGTAAACTCGACGGGAAGCTGGTCCGTGCTGCCATACATAAAGGCGTTGACGCCGCTGGCGTATGCGTTCAATGCACTTTTGCTGCTCTCGGAGAGACGCTCTATCTCTTCGGCGGCTGAGCGATGCATGCCCAGGCGGCGGCAGAAGCGGTCGGTTTCGAGGGCAACGGTGCCGAAGATCTCGGAGAGCCTGCCCGCTGCGATGCGGCGATTCAACTCCATTTGCCAGAGCCGTTCCTGAGCATGAATATAGCCCTGCGCGAAGTAGAGATCGTCCTCATTGCTTGCATAGATATGGGGCACGCCGTAGGTGTCGGTGATGACTTCAACCGCTGCGTGCAGGCCCGACAGGCGGAGCGTGCCACTCTTCTGCGGCTGCGGGCGGTGTGTGAGCAGAGAATATGTGCCCGCGCTCAGTCCGGCCAGGCTTGCGGCGGAGAGGAGGGTTTTTTGCCACCAGGTTGTCATGAAGCGCCTCCCTGAGAAAAAAATGGATATACCTTGGCTCATCTCTGTATTTGACGGCTCAGCGCCTGCGGCGCTTTGCTACTGCTGGTGGGCGCGGCCGGTGCGGACTGTGTTCGCACCGGCCGCGCCCACCAGCAAACAGGCCGCCGCAGGCGCTGAGGGGGCCTGAATAGTTAGGCTCAAACATATATTTTATATCACACAGACCTGGATGATGGGAGGAAGGAAGAAAGGGGCGACATTCGGATAGATTTGATCCGTGCGCGCATGTTTCGTTATTCTCTATTGCTGGCGTTTTATGCTGGCGTTAATTTTGTCTGGATAGGAGAGAATCATATGCGCCGGTTCTTGCCGGTTATCACTCTTGTTTTGATGGCTCCAGTGGTGGCAGAATTATTGTGGGGGACGACTCCGATCAGCAGGGCCGCCACTTTGCTGCTGCAAATTCCAATTTACGGTGGGGGTGCGCTGCTCATTCGAGAGGTGGTGCGCCACCGGCATCGAGGATGGGTGAGCATTCTTCTGCTTGGCGCTGCCTACGCGCTGGTCGAGGAAGGTCTGGCTTTGCAGTTCCTTTTCCATCCCACTCTGTTAGGCATAAGTGACTGGGGCGCTCGCGTCCTGGGAATCAATGGAGTCTATACCGAGTGGGCGCTGGGATACCATGCCATCTGGAGCATAGCGCTGCCGATCCTGCTGACCGACCTGCTCTTCCCTGAGCGGCGCGGCGAGCCGTACCTGGGCCGTGCTGGTCTGATCGTCACCGCCATCGTTTTTCTTCTTGGGGTCGTGCTGCTCGGCTTCATCGCGCGCGTTGGCATCACTCCGGGATACTGGGCGACTCCCGTGCTCCTCGGTCTGACGGTGCTGGTCGTGCTCCTGCTGGCGGGAGTCGCATTATGGGTGGTTCCTCCACATGAGCCTCGGCCCAGGCGAGATATCAAAGCCCCGTCTGCCTGGATAGTATTACTGGTAGGATTGGTCGCCGGGTTCCTCTGGCAGGCTGTGCTGATCCTGACCAGGGCATTCTTCCCGGCCCTGACGCATGGAGCGCTGGTGCTGATTCCTATGCTGGTTGCGTTGCTTCTGGCTGCGGGAACGTTCTGGCTGCTGCTCCAATGGAGCCAGGCGCGCGATTGGGGCGATCTTCACCTGCTGGCCCTCGCCAGTGGAGCGCTGATTGCTCATACTGTCTTCGGCGTCTTTTTCCTGACTGTTACGCCACTCGATAAGGGGGCGCTGGCCGTGCTTGGAGCAGCAATGCTCGTCCTGCTGATCCTCTTCGCCGTCCAGCTCCGCCGTAGAGAACACTCTGATGCTGAGCTTAAAGGCGTAACTCACTCATAGCAGATCGCGGCTCGCCGCACTATGAGTAAAGATGGTTTGAGTGAAGAATGCGTTTCGCGCATTCTTCACTCAAACCATCTTTACAAGGCGAGCGCTGCGACGCTCGCCAGTTTATACCAGCTCGGTGCCGTGCGGCGTATCGCGTACCTCGAAGCCCATCGCCTTGAGTTCTTCGCGCAACTGATCGGAGAGCTTCCAGTCGCGGGCGGCGCGTGCCTCGTCGCGCCTGCGCACCAGTGCCAGCACCTCGTCGCTGAGGGCGCGCGGCGCTCTGGGCGCTACTGTGTCGAGCCGCAGCCCCAGCACGCGATCAAAGTCGAGCAGCAGGCGGCGCCGTTCGGCAGGCGCGATCTTGCTGCTGCGAGCGGCCTCGCGCGTGATGGCGAGCGCGGTGGGCATATCCAGGTCGTTGTTGATCGCCTGGTGGAAGTTGTCGCGCACACGCTCCGCCTCCTGTGACCACTGCCCGCCTGGCGCTTCCTCCGCCGGTAGTTCGGCAAGGTCATCACGCAGATTGTTCAGAGCGTTCTGGGCCGCGCTGATCGACTCGTCGGTAAAGTTGAGCTTCGAGCGATAATGCGCGGTGAGCAGCAGGTAGCGGAAGGCCAGCGGCTCGATGCCGCGCTCTTTGAGCGTACTCACCAGGATTACGTTGCCGACCGAGCGCGCCATCTTGCTGTTCCCGAAGTCGAGAAACTCGCCGTGCACCCAGTAGCGTACCGGCGGCTCCCCGGTGATGCCCTGACTCTGCGCGATCTCGTCTTCGTGATGGGGAAAGATCAGGTCGATGCCGCCGGTATGGATATCGAATTGCTCGCCCAGGTACTTCGTTGACATCGCGGAGCATTCGATGTGCCAGCCGGGGAAGCCGATACCCCAGGGACTCGGCCAGTTCATCTGGCGCGTCTCATCGCCGCGCTTCCAGAGAGCGAAGTCTTCGGGGGCCTCTTTATCCTCGGCGACCTCCATCTGCTGGCGCCCGCTGCCGCCTTCGCGCAGGTTCTCGATGGTGTTGCCCGAGAGGACGCCGTAGGCGGGAAAGCGGCTCACATCGTAGTAGACGTTCCCGTTCGTCACGTAGGCCAGCCCGCGCTCGATGAGCTGTTTGGTCATGGCCTGCATCTCGGCGATGTGATCGGTGGCCTTCGGGCTGAGATGTGGCGGCAGGATGTTCAACTCCGCCGCGTCGCGCATGTACTGCTCGGTATAATGCGCGGCGATCTCGTAGGCCGAGCGCCCGGTTCTGCGCGCCTCGTACTCCAGCTTGTCCTCGCCGCGCTCCTCTACGTCGTTTTGCAGGTGCCCCACATCCGTAATGTTACGCACGAGGTAGACATCGTAGCCGTTATATTCGAGCATGCGGCGCAGCAGGTCGGTCATCACGAAGGTGCGGAAATTGCCGATATGGATATCTTTGTAGACCGTCGGGCCGCAGGAGTAGATGCCCACTCTGGGCGGGTGCAGCGGCGTGAACAGGTCTTTGTTTCTCGTCAGGGTATTGTACAGGTATACCGGTCTGGTCGAAAGCGTCGGCATGAGCTTATCCTCTCTCTCTACAAAGTTACAGTGAGACCATTGTTATGGATTGGAGGGTGTAGCTCAGGCGAGAGACGTGCGAGGAAGGTAACGGTGTGTTACGCGTTATTGAATGGAAGGCACGTCACTACGTTCACAGAGGGCTGAGCTACCGATGCTGCCTCTGTGAACGCGAGGACAGGTGCAATAGTGCTGACGCTGTAATTGATGCTTCACAATCTGCTCCAACTTATCCCAATATTGTGCTTTTGCCCCCATTATACCATATTTCGTGGCGGGAGTACAGTTGTTTGAGCTTGCCGGGTTCTCGCCATTCGCGCCGGCGATTGGCGCGGCTCTGCCGCGCCGGGGAGGTTGTGGTGTGGCACGGGCACAAAAGCGCCCGTGCCACACCACAACCAATCTCTGGTAAGCGCCGCAGGCGCCTGCGAGTGCGGGCGCACTTTTCTTATGCTTTCATAGCGTCGGCCAGTGCCGGGCGCACGGAGAAGTAGACCGCCTGCTGGTGGTGCACCACAATCGCCGCCGTCGATTGCTCCGGGACGAGCTGATACGCCTCCGTGAGTTCAACACCGATGTTGTGTGCTGGCAGCAGCTTGAAGAGCTTCGCGTGATCTTCCAGATCGGGTATCGCCGGATAGCCCCAGCTATAGCGCCGCCCTCTCGATTCGTCCAGGCCCAGTTCGCGCCGGATCACGCGGTTGGTATATTCGGCCAGCCCCTCGGCCATCTCCACGCCCAGGCCATGCACAAAGTATGCCTCTGAATAATTGCCAGCATCCTGCAAGCCCTGCACCTTTGCGCTCGCTTCATTGCCCATCGTCACGATTTGCAGCGCCACGATATCCATCCTGCCACTTTTGACGGAGGCGAAGTAATCGGCCAGGCAGAGCCGTTCGCGCTCCTGCTGGCGCGGGAAGCGGAAGCGTGTGATCTCGCGTGGCTCTTTCACGCCGCTGGCGTCAACGTCCCGCGGATTGTAGACGATCAGTTCGTTGCCGCTGGATTGGCAGGGGAAGTAGCCGTAGAGTACGCGCGGTTGCAGGTAGCGCTGCTGGCGGGCCTCGCGCAGCATGCGTTCCAGGCGCGGGCGAAATTCCTGCTCGACCAGTTGCGTGAACTCCTCGCCATGCGCCTTGCCGCCCCAGTGCAGGCGGAAAAGCGTGTTGAGGTCCATGCATTCCGCGATATCCTCCAGCCCGATGCGCTCCAGCACGCGCGGTCCCCAGAAGGGCGGCGTAGGAATGGAGAGCGCCGGACCGATGCTGGCGGAGGGCGTTTCCGCGTCTTCGTCGCCGGCCTCGCCCCCCGGCGCGCCACTGGCTTTGCGCAGGCGTTCGCGCAGCGCCTCCTGCCTGGCGCGCTGGATCAGGGCCGCGCGCTGCTCCGGCGTACTGGTCAGCTTATCGATGATATCCAGCCCTTCGAACGCGTCGCGCGCATAGAACACCCCCGGCTCGTAGGGAGTAGGCGTCGCTTCGGGCGTCTGCTCATCGACGAAGAGGATGCGCCGCCCGAAGGAGCGATTGATGGCGGCTCCGCCCACGACAACAGGAAATTTCAGGCCGCGTTTGTGCAGTTCTTTGACGCAGAGCGGCATCTGTTTCGAGGTGCTCACCAGCAGGGCGGAGAGGCCGATGGCGTCGGCCTGGACCTCTACCGCCTTGTCCAGAATGGTGTTGAGCGGCACCTGCTTGCCCAGATCGTAGACGGTATAGCCATTATTGCTGAGGATGGTGTTAACCAGGTTCTTGCCAATATCATGCACATCGCCAAAGACCGTCGCCAGCACGATCTTGCCCTTCGTATAGCCTTCCTTCTTCTCAAGGTATCCTTCCAGGTGCGCAACGGCCTTTTTCATCACCTCGGCGGACTGCAACACGAAAGGCAGGATCAATTCTCCTGCGCCGAAGCGATCTCCCACGTCCTTCATCGCCGGCAGGAGCACCGTATTGAGCACGTCGACGGCGGCCTCGCCCGGCTTGATCGCCTGCTCTGCCGCGCGCTCGGCGATCACCTGGTCGATGAGCGCTTCGATCCCTTCTTTGCGCCGGTGCAGGATCTGCCAGTGGATGCGCCCGGCGGCGTTCATGCCCTCCGTCGGATCCGCCTTCGCCGCGCCATTGTCCTTCTGCGGGCCGTGCGCCTCAAAGTAGGCGATATAGCGCGGCAGAGCGTCGGGCCGGTTGAAGATCAGGTCCTCGGCGAGCTGGCGCTGTTCCGCATCAAGCTCGGCATAGGGCGTGATGTGCGTCGGGTTGACAATCGCCATATCCAGGCCCGCCCTGACGGCGTGATACAGGAAGACGCTGTTGAGCACGGCGCGCGCATGCGGCTTCAACCCGAACGAGACGTTGCTGATGCCCAGAATGGTCATCACGCCGGGCAGTTCTTGCTTGATACGTGTGATGGCATCAAGCGTTTCGATGGCGGCGCTCTGTAGCTCCTCCTGACCCGTCGTAACCGGGAAGGTGAGCGGATCGAAGATGAGCGCGTTGGGGGCCAGCCCGTACTCGTTGACGCAGATATCATAGATAGCGTGCGCGATCTCCACTTTGCGCGCGGTGGTCTTGCCCATGCCAATCTCGTCGATGGTGAGAGCGACGACGGCGGAGCCATGTTCGAGCGCGAGTGGCAGCACGCTCTCGATGCGTGTACGCCCGGTCTCCATATTGATCGAATTGATGATGGCGCGGCCAGGATAGGTCTCCAGCGCGGCCTTGATGACGCCGGCCTCAGTTGTGTCGATGACGAGCGGCGCTTCGATGCCCATCGAGAGCTTCTTGACCAGCGCGGCCATCTGCTCGGCCTCGTCGGTGCGCTCGGTCAGCGCTACCTGCACGTCGAGCACATGCGCGCCCCCCTCGACCTGCTGGCGCGCGATGGCGAGCAGGGTGTCGTAGTCGTCGGCGAGCAGGGCCTGCTTCGCCTTGCGGCTCCCCTGGGCGTTGACACGCTCTCCGACGAGCAGCGGCGCGGGATCCTGCTGCATGGCGGTGGCGCGGATGCCGCTGGCGACGAGCGGCGGCGTGATGCGCTTGAAATCTTTGCCGTTGAGATTCTGGTCGGCGATGGGACGCGGACGCCGGGGAGCATTACGGCAGGCGTTGACGATGGCGCGCAGGTGCTCGTGACTGCTGCCGCAGCAGCCGCCGACGATATTGACGCCGAACTCGGTAATGAACTCGCGCAGCGCCCCGGCCATCGGCTCCGGCTCCATCGGATAGACGGCCTGGCCGTTGATATTCAGCGGGATGCCAGCGTTGGGGATAGTCGAGATGGGCAGCGGGCAATTT
Organism: Ktedonobacteraceae bacterium; assembly: GCA_035294325.1. GTDB lineage: Bacteria > Chloroflexota > Ktedonobacteria > Ktedonobacterales > Ktedonobacteraceae > DATGLE01. Next base: position 46,439 of record DATGLE010000227.1, read on the forward strand.
TCGGACAGGAAGCGCACCGGCTCGCGCATATGCTCGGGGCCGGTTGAGCAGTTCAGCCCGATGATATCGACGCGCAGCGATGTCAGAATGGTCATTACTGCCGCGATATCGGTGCCGAGCAGCATGCGCCCGCTGGTGTCGAGCGAGACCTGCGCCTGAATGGGTACGCTGCGCCCAACCTGCTGCATGGCGCGTCGCAGGCCGGTAATCGCTGCCCGTACCTCTAAGATATCCTGGCTGGTCTCGATGAGCAGCACATCAACGCCGCCTTCGAGCAGGGCGGCGGCCTGCTCCGCAAAGACCGCGACAAGCTGCTGATACGTGATGTTGCTCAGCAGTGGATCGTTGGATGAGGGAAGCATGCCAGTCGGGCCAATTGAGCCGGCAACGAAGCGTGGCTGCTGCGGCGTGCTGTAGCGGTCCGCGAGGCGGCGGGCGAGACGCGCGGCGCTCAGGTTGATTTCGTGCGTGAGATTGCCCAGGCCATATTCGTCGAGCTTGAGGCGGCTTCCCGTGAAGGAATCGGTCTCCAGCACGTCGCAGCCGGCCTCAAGAAAGCCCGTATGGATCTCTTCGATGACGGCGGGTTTTGTGAGCAGGAGGTATTCGTTGCAGCCCTCGGTCTTCTGACCGCCATAGTCTTCCGCGCTCAACTGGTAGCGTTGTATGTTGGTGCCCATTGCTCCATCGTAGATCAGCACACGCTGGGCAAGGGCGTCAAGAAATCGGCTCATCGGCCCTCCAGGTATAGTTATTCGGCGAGGGCGGCAACCAGCTCGCGGCAGAAGTCAGGAATGTCATCGACGACGCGCCCCCACACCATATTGCCCTCACGAAATGCTGGCTCGTTGGCCCAGATGCCGCCGGCGTTGGTGATATCGTCCTTGATCGCGGTTGAGCCTGTGGCCTTGCGCCCGCGAACGATCCCCGCCGAGATTGGTACCCAGCCGCCGTGACAGATCGAGGCCACAATCTTGCCCCGCGCATGCATATCGCGCACAAGTTGCAGCACGCCCGGGTCGCGGCGCAGTTTGTCCGGCGCCCAGCCTCCGGGGATGACCAGGCCATCAAGGACATCAGCTCTGGGAGCCTCCGCGATGCTCACATCCGGGGTCATCTCAAGGCCATGCTTCCCACGCACCGTCTGATTGGTGAGGCCGATCACGATTACCTTTGCCCCTTCTTCGCGCAGGCGCATGACGGGAACCCAGAACTCCAGATCTTCTACCTCAGGAGCTACAAAGTAGCCGATAGTTTTCCCCTGTAAACGCATAAGAAAGCTCCTTCCTGGTGATAGCTCTATGTGTCACTATGATTATATCATGTGCCATCGCTCTATTTTAATAGGTGTATGAGCGTGTGAGCTAGCCTGCTTTTAACTGCCGCGATAGGTGCTGTAGGCCCAGGGCGAGACGAGCAGCGGCACATGGTAATGAGCCTCAGCGTCGGCGATGCCAAAACGGATGGGTACTTCGTCGAGGAAGGGTGGCATGGCCGTCGTGACTTTCTGAGCGGCGAAATAGGCGCCGACTGCGAAGATCAACTCATAGACGCCGGCGCTCATCTCGGCCCCGGAGAGCAGCGGCTCATCGGTGCGCCCGTCGGCGTTGGTGCGCGCTGTCTTCAGCAGTGTGCGCCCCGCCTCCGCCGGAGTGAGGCGCCACAACTGGATAGCTATATCATTCGCGGGCCTGCCCTGTGCTGTATCAAGCACATGCGTGGTGAGATATCCTGGCATAACGCTTTCTCCGCGTCTTTTATATCAACTTCGATTGAAGAATAAAAAATTTCGGGGGCACCTCATTACCTGCCCCCGGGCAGGGCACCCTCCCCGGTGGGGAGGTATCCCCACCGGGAGAGCAACTGCCCATTCGCTGCCGCGATGTACCTGCACCTCCCGCTTTAGTCCTCAGAGACGAGATCGCGCAGGCGCAGGGAGCATATTTTCGCGATCTCGTCGAGCGCGGTCCTGATCTCCTGCTCGCGCGTATTGTTGAGGCGAGCCGTAAAGCCCGTCAGGATGCCTTCTTTCTTGTTCTCGCGGACGCAGATCACAAAAGGGAAGCCGAAGCGTTCGTGATACTCCTGGTTCAGTCGCGTGAAGGTAGCGATCTCCTCCGGCGAGAGGCGGTCCAGCCCGGCGGACGCCTGCTCGCTGCTAGATTCGGGGGTGAGCGTGCCGGCCAGGGCGGCGCGGCCCACCAGGTCCGGGTGGTCGCGGATCAGGGCGATTTGTCGTTCGCGTGGGGCATGGTACATAACCGCGCACAGCGCGCGGTGCAGTTCTTCCACGCTGGCGAATGGCCGCGCCTGCCATGCCTCTGTCACGATCCACGGCGGCCCCTCGAACACCCCACCCAGCGCACTCACAAAACCTTCTTGATCGAGCGCGTTGATCTCCTGTAACGTCAATTGCCGCGTTGTCATGTTTCTCCCTCATTTTTGAGGATCGGTTAAACAGCAAACCCGATCAAGTTTTCCTTTTATTGCCCTCCACATACGCGAAGCGGCGGCCCACAGCTCGCAGACTCAAGTTCCGCAAGCGCCAGATAATGTGCATCATAACGAGTTGCCCTCTTTAAGTTAAATCATCTCTGCCAGTGCGGCGCAGAAGCGCTCAATCTCCTCCTCGGTGTTGTAGTAATGTACCGAGGCGCGCACCATGCTCGTCAGGCCGCGCGCCGCCAGATCGAGCAGCGTTGATTCGCGTACAGCCACCGTGACGTTGATATGCCGGGCCGCGAGCCGTTCTTTGATCGCTGCGGGTTCGAGACCCTCGACGGTAAAGGTGACGATACCGCACTGCGTGACGCCCCGGTCATGGACGATAACGCCCGGCAGCGGGCTGAGCTGTGTGCGCAACTGGTAGGCCAGGTTTCTGACGCGCCGCCAGATGCTATCGAGTCCCCACTGCATGGCGTAATCGATGGCGACGCCCAGCCCGATCTTGCCCGCGTAGTTCGTCTCCCAGTTCTCGAAGCGCCGCGCGTCTGCCCGTATTGCGTAGCTGTCGGGCGCCGTCCAGGTCGCGGCGTGCAGGTCGAGCAGCGGCGGTTCGAGGCGCTGCAACACCTCGCGTCGCACGTAAAGAAAGCCAGTGCCGCGCGGCCCGCGCAGGTATTTGCGCCCGGTGGCCGAGAGCATATCGCAGCCGATCTTCTGTACATCTATGGGGATTTGCCCCACCGATTGGCAGGCATCGACGAGGTAGAGAATACCGGCCTCGCGCGCGACCTTGCCAACTTCCGCGATGGGATTGACGAGGCCCCCGCTGGTCGGGACATGCGTGATGGCGATGAGCTTGACGCGCTCGTCTATGGCCTGACGCAGTGCCGCAACCGAGATCTGCCCGTGTTCGTCGTCGGGGATGGCCTCGACGATGGCCCCTGTCTTGCGCGCGACCTGAAGATAGGCAATATAGTTGCTGGCGTATTCGGCCATAGCGGTCAGAATGCGGTCTCCAGGCTGGAAGGGAATAGAGTAGAAGGCCATATCCCACGCGCGCGTTGCGTTCTCGACGATAGCAATCTCGTCGCGCTCACAGCCGATGAGTGCGGCGACGGCATCGTAGGTATGCTCGATAGCATCGTGCGCCTGAGCCGCCGCCTCGTAGCCCCCAATGCTCGCCTCGAGTTGCAGGTGGGCGATAGTGGCGTCGAGCACGGGTTGAGGCATGAGCGCTGCACCCGCGTTGTTGAAATGCAGCACATTGGCACAGCCGGGCGTATCCTGGCGGGCGCGTTGCAGGTCGAAAGGCATGAAGCTCTCCTGATTTTTTTCCCTTATTGTATCAGATAGTTCCCCAGACCTGCACCGGCGCATCCTCGCGTCTGGACCATGCGTCACCCTTCTCCCTTGCGCGACTGCGCCGGGCAATGAAAGCGGCGCCCCCTTCTCCCCGACGGGGCTGCGCGGCCAGATGAAAGCGGCGCCTCCTTCTCCCCGACGCGACTGCGCCGGGCAATGAATGGAGTATGTCGTGGGGAAAAATGCGCGCAGCGCATTTTTCCCCACGACATACTCCATCTGGCGAGCGCCGCAGGCGCGAGGACGCGCTGGCGCAGGAGCTTTTGTAACCCTCTGGCCGCGCTCTACGTGTAAGAAAAGTAACGTCGTAGCAACAATGGGGGTGCAGGGGCGGCAGCCCCTGATGGAGCGCGGGGTGTTCCCCGCTCTTTTGCATTCTCCCAGATGATGCAATCATAACGACGAAGGAGGGAGAAGATATGCAAACACGCCGGCTTGGCAATACACATATGGAGATTACCCCTATCGGCCTGGGAGCGTGGGCGATGGGCGGCGGTGGCTGGGAATTTAGCTGGGGGCCGCAGGACGATGCGGAATCTATACGCACCATCCAGCGCGCGGTAGAACTGGGCATCAACTGGATCGATACCGCTGCCGTCTACGGTCTGGGCCACTCAGAAGAGGTCGTGGGCCGTGCGCTCAAAGAACTCGACACCAGACCGTATATCTTCACCAAATGCTCGCTTGTTTGGGACGATAATGGCAAGGTTAGCAATAACCTGAAAGCGGCTTCAATCCGGCGCGAGGCTGAAGCCAGCTTGCGGCGACTCGGCGTCGACGCGATTGATCTGTATCAAATCCACTGGCCCAATCCCGAAGCCGATATCGAAGAGGGCTGGGGGGCAATGGCGCAGCTTAAGCAGGAGGGCAAGGTGCGCGCTATCGGTATCTCGAACTTTAGCGTCGAGCAGATGCGCCGCATCCAGAAAATCGCTCCTATTGACTCGCTTCAGCCGCCATACTCGCTGATCCATCCAGAAGCGGAAAGGGATGTCCTGCCGTTTTGCCAGCAGCACAATATCGGTGTTATCGTCTACTCGCCGATGGCCTCCGGCCTGTTGACAGGGACCATGACCAGGGAGCGCATTGAGCAGTTGCCTGCCGATGACTGGCGCAGGCGCGATCCCGATTTTCAGGAGCCGCGTCTCTCCCGCAACCTGGAACTGGCTAAACTGCTCGATGACATTGCTTATCCGCACAACGTGCCGGCAGGTGTAATCGCCGTTGCCTGGACGCTGCACAACCCGGCGGTGACGGGCGCCATCGTAGGCGCGCGCCATCCCAACCAGATTGAAGATATCGTGCCCGCCGCCGAGTTCCGCCTCACCGATCTGGAGATGGAGCAGATTAAGAAATTTATGCGTGAGCATTCATAGATCCTGTTGATGGGCGTGCAGAAGCAGGCTCCACTGGCTCTCTTCCTGGAGAAATATCGTATTACATAATAGAGGGGAAATACTCCCCTCTATTATGTATGTTACCAGGCAAAATCGGGAAGCCCTTCGTGTGCAGCCGTGCGCAGCAGGATATTACCGGTTCTGGTTATCAGGGAGAGAGCTATGACGCAGAATGCCCGGCCGGCAGGGCCAGAGACTAATTTTCAGCCACCATTTGTACTCGGTCTTGATGTAGGCACATCGTCCACGCGCGCCCTGCTTTTCGATAGCCTGGGAGCAGTCGTTCCCGAGGTACTGGCACAGCGCACCTACAAGCTGACCACTTCAGCGCAGGGCGAGGTCTCCGTCGATGCCGATGCGCTGCTGGATGTTGTGGCGCTGACCATCAGCGACGCGCTCGCGGAGGCGGGGCCGCTGGCGCAGCAGATCTGCGCCGTGGCAATCGATACCTTCTGGCATAGCCTGCTGGGAGTCGATAAAGCGGGCCGGCCCATTATGCCCCTCATTACCTGGGAGGATACGCGCCCGTACCAGGCCGCGCTTGCTTTACGCAAGCGGCTGGATGAGCGGGCGGTGCATGACCGCACAGGCGCGCGTTTCCACGCGAGCTACTGGCCCGCAAAGCTGCACTGGCTGGCGCAGGAGCAGCCCGAAACCTTCTCGCGCGCGGCGCAATGGCTCTCCTTCGGGGAATACCTGCACCGCCGGTTGCTGGGCAACTCTGTGTGTAGTCTCTCGATGGCCTCCGGCACTGGCATGCTGGAGACGCGCGCGCGCGCCTGGGATAAGGAGCTGATGGAGGCGCTGGACGTGCGCCCGGAGCAACTTCCTGAGCCTGGCGACCTGCACGATAGCGTGCAGGGTCTCACCTCCGAGTACGCCTCGGCCTGGCCGGCCCTGCGCCATGTGCCCTGGTTCCCCGCTATTGGGGATGGCGCGGCGGCCTGTATTGGCTCCGGCTGCGCGAATACGGACACCTGGTCGCTCACTATAGGGACATCGAGCGCGCTGCGCGTGGTGGTGGCGCCGGAGCAGGTTGTGCCGCCGATGGGCCTCTGGCTCTACCTGATCGATGAGAAACGCGCGGTGCTCGGCGGCGCACTGAGCGAGGGCGGCAATCTGCTGAACTGGCTCGATACCGCGCTGCAACTCCCATCGCTGCGCAGCGCCGAGGGCCTGATCAAGGTGCTGGAGCCGGACGGCCACGGCCTGACCATCCTGCCCTTTATCTCCGGTGAGCGCAGCCTGGGCTGGCATGCCGAGGCGCGCATGACAGTTGCGGGCATCAGCATTCACACCTCACCGGCTGATCTGCTGCGCGCCGGTATGGAGGCGCTGGCCTACCAGATCCGGGCGGTCTACGAACAGCTTTGTGATGCGTTGAAAATGGAGCAAGGGCCGCAGAAGATCATCGGCAGCGGCGGCGCGCTGCTTGGCTCCACTGTCCTGCAAGGTATCATCGCCGATACGCTTGGTGCGGCCATCTATCCCTCGCGCGATCACGAGGCGTCGGCGCGCGGTGCGGCGCTGCTCGCCCTGGAGGCGCTGGGCAAAATTCCCGATGTAGCGCAGGTTGCGCCCAATCTCGAAGCGCCGGTGCAGCCCGATGCCGGGCGCGGCGTTATCTACTGCAAAGCGGCGCAGCGCCAGCGCGAACTGTACCGGCTATTATTGGGTGATGAAGATTAAGATGATTAAAATTCACTATCACTCGTATAGCATGTGCGTGGAGCCGTACAGCATTGCTTGTAGTTGCAGAACAACTTTTTCGGCTTCCGTCACATGGAACGCGCCCAGCACGTAGCGATCAGGGCGCACCAGCACATAGATATCGCGGCGCCGGCGCAGGAATGCTCCCAGTTCTCCCTCGCTATCCGCTACAACGAGGCAGCAGCTCTCTGTAGTGCTAGCGGCAATGTGCGCCGGAAGTATGCAGATCCGTCGCACGTCCAGCCTTGCCCATAGCTCGTCTTTCAGCGGAACAAAGGCTGCATCAGGTTTTTCATATAGCCTGAGCAGCGCGAAGCCGTTGCCGAGCACGTCATCGAGCAGTACGCGTTCCCCTGTCTGCGCCAGCACATAGGGCTGGGGAAGTAGAATGCCAGTGAGCGCCCGGCATACGCTGCTTTGGCCTGGAATGAGGAAGCCCCGCCGGTATCGTGGTGTGGGTTTAACGCGCATTTCGCGAATGATTGAATGCAGCGCCGGGATTCTATTGGCGATGCCGCGAAAGAAAAAGTCGCGCAGCCCCACCGATGGCCGGCTGGTAAGCGTGATGATTGCCCCCAGAAGGGATGAGAGGAGGATCATCTGCGCGGTATGGGGAGCGCGCTCCTGTTGATAGCTCTCCAGCAGGCGCGGACCTGCCCGTCCTTGCAGCGCCATCTGGATCTTCCAGCAGAGGTTATGGGCGTCGCGCAGCCCGCTATTCATGCCCTGTCCGGCGAAGGGAGGCATAAGGTGTGCGGCGTCGCCGAGCAGAAAGACGCGTCCCTGAGAAAAGCGTGTGGCCTCAAGCGCGTGGAAGGTGTAGACCATCTGGCGAATGATTTGTGCCGGCGTCCCGCTCTGGCCGTTTCTCGCTGATCGTGGCTGTGTTGCGCGGGCCTGCTGGATGAGCGCCTGGATACGTCCCTGATCCAGAAGATCTTCCTCGCGTTCGCCTGGCAGCAGCATAAATTCCCAGCGCCGCCTGTGGCCGGGCGCGGGAATAGTAACCGCCGGGCGGTTGGGGTTGCAGAAGAAAATAGCGGCTGTGGTAGGGTCGTCGTCATTAACACAATCGACGACCAGCCAGCGCTGATCTACGCCACGCAGGAGGCCAGGTGGCCGCATCGCGATGCCTCGCGCCTGGCGGGTAGAGCTGCGCGCGCCATCGCAGGCCAGCGCATATGCGCATATTATCGTTAATTGCGCACCATCTTGCGCCCGCACCGTGAGCCACACAGACTCTTCATCCTGCTCGAAGGACTCGACGTTATGCCGGAAAAGGGCAGTGACGCCGGGGTAGCGTTCGAGTCCCTTGAGCAGCACAGCCTCGAATGTGGGCTGGTGGAAGGAAGACAGCGGGGGGTAGCCATTCCTCCTGCCTGTGGGTGCGACGCGGGCGAGGAAACGTCCTCCTGAGAGATAATAGGCATGGATGCCAGGCAGCACGGTGCGGAGGATCTCATCCTTCAAGCCAGCGGCCTGACAGATGCGCAGCCCCTCATCATCGATAGCGATTGCCTTTGGATAATCGCTCAGCCCTGCGTTGCGCTCAAGCAGAATGGTATCGATGCCGGCCCCGCCGAGCAGGTTAGCAGCCATGAGGCCCGTCGGCCCCGCTCCGATAATCGCGACGCTGGCATGGATCTCCCTGTGCTCCGCGTCGAGCTGTGCTTCGCTCATGCCTTCCTCCTGTCGATGGCTACACCGGGTCCCGGCGCGGTTCGCCCGCCGCGAGAAACGCTTCGATCAGCGGCGTCACGATCTTATCCAGCGCGTACATAAAGAAGCGTTCCCGGCCCGCGACGACGTGATAGCCTGCACAGTTGGGCAAATGCTCCGCCAGCCAGCGCGTTTTGCTCTCGGGGGAGAGCGTATCGTCCGCGCGATTGATGAGCAGGACGGGCATGGTCAGTTCGCTGACGCGCTCCCGGATATCAAAATTGTGGATGATGGGCAGCACCGAGAATTTGTATACGCGCGGCCACTGCTGAATTTTAGCAAACTGCTCCTCGATAAGATGCCGCGGGAGCGCGGGCAGGTGATGAGGGACCGCGTTATGCTTATCATGCGCCGTGATGTAGTTGACGACCATGCCGCGCAGCAAGGTGGGGGGTAGAATGTGTTCGGCGGGCAGGCGCAGCAGAAGCTCGTGCAGGAGCCAGATGAGAGGATGCGGCGCAATACGGTAGTCGGCGGCCTGGGCGATGATGATGAGCGAGCGGCAGCGCCGAGGATAGCGCAGAGCGAATTCGCAGAGCGTCATCGCGGCGTCGCCATGCCCGAGCAGATCGACGCACTGCAATTCCAGGCTGTCGAGCACCTGGCGCAGTTCTTCCGCGCGCTCCGCAAGGTCGATGGGGACGGTGCGCGTCTCTCTGCGACGATACAGGATGACGCGCCGCGACTCGCTCAAAGCGCGGATCTGGCGAGCGTAGACGAACTCAAGATGTTCGAGAATGGGCACGAAGACCAGTGGTTCTCCGGCACCAATATCGATCAGTGGCAGATCCAGCCTGCCGACTGGCCTGCGCTGCCAGAGCGCTTCGAGATACCGGACATCATCATGGAAGGTAGCATCATCGATCAAAGATTCCACATCTCCTGAAAACCTGCTTAATGCTTACAAATG
>DATGLE010000228.1:0-46183 GCA_035294325.1 Ktedonobacteraceae bacterium
GCGGTTTCAAAGCTCCCTGAATCTTCTTCCGGCAGCAGCGCGAAGGTCGCCTCATGCAAGGCGCTGGCGTAGATGGGCAGCATACGCTCGGTGGCGGCCAGCGTGATCAGGCCGGCACCCACGCGCAGGGCAGCGCTTCCGGCGAGGAAGGCCGAGCCGGGGTAGGGCGGCGAGCCGCAGAAAAGCATGACTTTGCCGAACGTGCCCTTGTTGCTATTGAGCGTGCGGCGCGGCAGCAGGCTGCGGACGAGATCTCCGGTCAGCATCTCCGTCCTCAGATGGCTCTCCATTTCGGGAGGGAGGCCGATGGAGCCAACGTGCAATTCCCCAATGTAGTCGCGCCCTGGAAAGAAGAAAAAGCCCTGCTTGGGACAGGCCAGCGTTATCGTCATGTCGGCGCGTATCGTGCCGGGGTCAACCGCGCCGGTGTCCGCATTGAGGCCCGTCGGCAGATCTATCGAGACGATGCGCAGCGTATCGCGCTTCTCGCGCTCCTGCTGGACGCGTTTAATGAGGGCGCGCATATCATCGGGGAGCGGGCGCGAGGTCCCGGTGCCGAGCAGTGCATCAATCACATAATCGGCGCTCTGGATCAGCGATTCTAGCTCATCCGCTACCTGCTGCGGTGCTACCTCCTGCCCGCGTTCGGTCAGCGTATGCTCTTTCCAGCGGTAGAGGCTGACCAGCGCCCCTGCCTGCGCGAGATGCTCCGCCATCACCAGGCCGTCGCCCCCGTTATTGCCCGGTCCGATCAGGAATAGCACCTCAAGATCGTTCATCGAGTGATGCGGCAGCAGGTTAGCCTCGAAGATGTCTGCCGCGCTTTTTCCCGCGTGTTGCATCAATATCTGCGAGGTCAGGCCATACTGACGCTCGGCCTGAGCCTCTAATTCTCGCATTTCCGCAACTGTAACTATATGCATACAATCCTCCGCATTTTCTGGAGCGTATTTTTGTCCTTATACTTATATTACTCATTTTAATGCGTCGATGGATAGAGTATGTTATACTCGGAGCGATATGAAACTCGCGCTCAAGATCACACCCCAACGCAGCACACAATACGCGCGCATGGCGGCGGAGATGGCGATCCCCGAATTGCTCGCCAGTCCCCTGCGCGCCTCCATTGACGATGTGACGCCGGTCACGCTGGCCGGGCAGGGCTACCTGGCGGTGGAGCTGGATGAAGCGCGGCTCTCCTCGCCGGAGATGCTCAATATCCTGGCTCGCATGGGCGCTACCGGCGAGGTCTACGAGTATTTCGAGCGCATTGGTCCTGTACCGGGTCCGCTCCTGCGCCCCCTCGCGCTGGACTTCACGCCCTTCGTCCCGCCGGAGATGACGGAGGCACGGCGCTATAAGGGGAAGACCAACGAGATCTTTACGCGCGTGCTGCTCAACGCCGCGCTCTTTGCCGGCGACTACGGCGAGCACTACGGCGAGCGACTGCGGATACTCGATCCGCTGGCCGGGGGCGGCACGACGCTCTTTCAAGCGCTGATTTATGGCTACGACGCCTTTGGCATCGAGCTATCGCGGCAGGATGTAGAGACAACCGCCGTCTTCGTCAAACAATTCCTGGACGGCGTGCATATTCCCTGCAAGGTGGTCGATGAACGCGGGCGTAAGGCGGGACGGCGCTACCAGTTTGAGATCGGTTCCAGAGGGGGGACGCGCCTGCTGGTGCTGGCTCACGGTGACGCATGCGAGGCGGGCCTGCACCTGCGCGACATTGCCGGCGGGCCGCGCATGCATGCCATCGTCGCGGACCTTCCCTACGGTATTCAGCATTTCGGCGATATTGCTGACCTGCTCAGGCGGGCGCTTCCGGCCTGGGAAGGACTGCTGCTCCCCGGCGGCGCGCTGGCCCTCTCCTGGAACGCCACGCGTATCGAGCGTGCTTCCATCATCGAGCTGATCGAGCAGTGCACGCAGCTCCATATCCGCAACGAGCCGCCATACACGCAATTTGCCCACGCTGTGGATCGCGTCATCAAGCGGCGCGATATTATCGCCGCTGTGCGCCATACCTCCTGACTCCTATAATTTTTATCGGCCACCACGGACATGCTATCCTGAGCGCCGGGCGTCTCATCCTGCTCTCGAATGCGCGGCTTCGCCGTAGAATTGATATAGTTTGTGTTGTAGAAAATGCGCACAGCGCATTTTTCTACAACACAAACTATATCAGGCGAGCACCGCAGGCGCGAGCGTCGCACCAGGCTCCCGGGGCGATTTCCTTCTCGCCAGAAGCGAGGGTTGAGGGAGCGGCAGCCCCCTTGCGGGGTATCTCCGCCCAAACTATTCCTTTCGGATGGGGGGCGGGGAGCATTAAATAGCCCTGCTCGGATCCTGAGTTGCCGCTCAGCATGATATGCTGGTGGTATAATGTGAAGACTAACGAGGAAGCATAGTTGGAGAGGATAGAGCCATGTCAGGCAGTGTCGAGAAGACGCTACCGCCGCGCGAGCCAATAGCCATCATCAGGCTAGCCGACCTCACGGATGCCCGCGAGATCAGCCGCGCTCTGCTCGAAGGCGGCATCACACGCCTTGAATTCACTCTGACCAACGCCGAGGCGCCCCTGGTCATTACGCAGGTACGGCGCACCTTCGGCGATAGCCTCACCGTAGGAGCGGGAACGGTGCTGGATAAGGCTGCGGCTGAGGCATCGCTACGGGCGGGCGCGCAATTCCTGGTCACGCCCGCGCTGCTCATCGACGTGATCGAGGTGGGGCGCAGCGCTGGCATTCCTGTGCTCTGCGGCGCCTTCACGCCAACCGAGATATTGACCGCGTGGCGTGCTGGAGCCGCTCTGGTCAAGGTTTTTCCCGCCGGGCCACTGGGGCCGGGCTATTTCAAGGATGTGCTGGCTCCTCTGCCCGATATCCCGCTCGTTCCCACCGGCGGCGTGAACCTGGACACCTGCTCCGCCTTTCTCGCCGCCGGGGCCTATACCGTCGCGGTGGGGAGCCAGCTGGTGAGCAAGGATATCGCGCAGCGTAAAGACTGGGCCACTTTGACGACCCTGGCGCGCCGCTATATCGAGGCATGCCGGTAATATAATGGTAGAGTATAATTGCGCAGGCGCGCGATTTATCGCGCCTGGAGCCGCCCTACAGGCCACCTCGGCGCGATAATGAAGAGAGGCAACCAGGTTCGGCAATTGAGAGAATTGTTGGGATGGCGTAGGGACGCAGCGCCGCCCCGGAGGTCCCACCCCTCGCCTGCCTGCGGCGCAAGTCCGCTCCGCAGGCATCTGAACGATTGGGGGGGCAGGGATCAGCGGACTTGCGCCGCAGGCAAGTCGCAGAGCGTTGCCCCGGAGAGCGGCGCGGCGTCCCGACAATGGCCCGGCATCCTTTCCCTTGCCGATCTTGTTCGTTAATCTTCATCATCGCGCGCCTGCGCACATTGAGGAGGCCGGTCTTGATCGGTCAAATTCGCAATCGAGCACCAACAAAAATATATTTCAATTTGGAGGATTCCCGATGAGCGATGTAGAACACGTTCTTGCGGCGCACAGCGAACTGGGAGAAGGCCCGGTCTGGAGTGAGGATGAACAGTTGCTCTACTGGGTGGATATCCGGGGGAATAGCTACAGCCGCTACAACCCGATTTCGGGGGCGCACGAGGATATCCACGTCGGAGCCGCGATTGGAGTGCTTGCCCTGCGCGCGTCCGGCGGCCTGGTAATGGCCGCGCGAGAAGGGTTTGCCTTCTGGGATCCCGGAAAGCAGGAGCTGCGCTATGTCGCACGGCCAGAAGGCCATGCATCATACATGCGCTTCAACGATGGAGCCGTGGATCCTGGCGGGCGCTTCTGGGCGGGCAGCATGACCGACGAGGACGATGGTGCGCGTCCGGAAGGCGTGCTCTACCGCTTTGATCCCGATGGCTCGCTGCACGCTATGGAAACCGGCCTGCACACACCCAACGGCATCGGCTGGAGTCCCGATCACCATACCATGTATTTCACCGATTCCACCCCGCGCACTATTTACGCCTATGACTATGATCTGGCGACGGGCAATATTGCCAATCGCCGCGTCTTTGTGCAGTGCCCTGATGAGGGATGGGTGCCGGATGGCCTCGCTGTTGATAGCGAGGGCTATATCTGGAGCGCTTGCTGGGATGGGGCGAAGATTATCCGCTATGCGCCGGATGGGACAATCGAGCGGGTTGTGCAGGTGCCGGCGCTGCGCACAACCAGTTGCGTCTTCGGCGGTCCGAATCTGGATGAGTTATACATCACCAGTGCGTGGACAGGTCTGAGCGAGCAGCAGAAGGAGCAGTATCCACTTTCCGGCGATCTGTTCCGCCTGAAAACGAATGTCAGGGGACAGCCAAAGCACAAATTTGGCGCTTGAGGGATGTAGAGGCCAGGCTTGCCCTGGCCTTTATCCATCTGGCCTTTATCCATCTGGCCTGTACATGTTGCCGGCCTCGTGCCGCCGGGTGCGTCAATGATGTGCGGCGCCCTCTTTCTATTGGCATTGCTGGGAGGCCAGGTGAGCGTGATATGGCCGTCCAGCGGGTGGGCCAGTCCTTTACACGCGTGCCACGAGCGCGTATACACGGCGAGGAGCCGATGGCATTTCGTTAAACACTCCCTATGCGTATTGCGTATAAGAAAAATAGGAGAGTAATTGCAATGCAAAGACTGTAGCTGTAGAATATGGGCACCAACGAGCAAGCCTCCCTGCACAATAAAAGAAAGGACCGCCAGGAGTTGTACAAACTGAGCGAGAGCGCCAGGTTCGGTCTCCTCTGTCTCCTCTTGCTCCTCATGCTGGTAGCCGTTGCTTTTACAGCCTCGGATGCCATTCAGGCGATGCAAAGCCTTCAAAAGCAATCCAGCGCCGTCAAAGCGGGGGAAGTAACCGCCATTCGTCCGTGGATGACGGTCCGCGTCGTTGCCCATCTCTACCATGTTCCCGAGGACTATCTTTATCAATCGCTGCATGTTGACAATCGCCCGGCGGTGCGCCGGGAGACGCTCTATGGCATTGCCAGCCATGAGCACAAACCTGTAAGCCAGATCATACAAACGCTCCAGTATGCGGTTCTGGCTTATCGTAAAACGCATCCCGCGACTCTCACGCCAGCGGCGCAGCCCAGGATGAAGCATTCCTCACCAACGCCGGGGAGGACAAAACATTGAACGCCTTCTTTCTTGATGCCTTGCAGCAGTACGGCTATCCCGCTCTCTGGTTGATTGTGTTTGTTGCCGCCGCCGGCGCCCCCATCTCGGGTAATCTGCTCCTTTTTGCCGCGGGTGCGTTTGCCGCCTTTGGTGATTTCAAGCTCATCATTCTCTTTCCCGTCGCCGTAAGCGCTGCCGTGCTGGGAGATAATCTTACCTACTTCATTGGTCGCCGCCTGGGCGCTCCACTGCTGACCTGGATTGAGCGGCAGAGGCGTTTGCGCTGGATCTCTCCGCAGGCTCTGGAACGCGCCCTGGCCTACTTCAGGCGTAGATCGGGGTGGACAATCTTTATCACCCGCTTCCTTATCGTCGCGCTCGGCGGCGCGATTAATCTGCTCGCGGGCGTGGAGCAGTATCCTTATCGGAACTTTCTCTTCTGGGATGTGAGCGGTCAGATCCTGGGCGCGGCGATCCCTCTGGGTCTGGGCTTTATCTTCGCGGCGAGCTGGGAGCAGGTTGCCGGCATTTTCGGGGCCTTCTCCGGCCTGTTCCTCGCCTTCATCGCGGCCATTGTACTCGCCACGCTCATCCTGCGCCGAATACGCCAGGGCAAGCTTGCCAGCGCCGCTGCGGGGGAGGATCCGGAGCCTGCTGGGCAGAAGAATGAGTTGTCGCCGGAGAAGAGTGAGGCTGAGCAGCCCGCAACGCCCGTGCTGGCGGAGAGTGTAGCTGAGCAGCCCGCAACGCCCGTGCTGGCGGAGAGTGAGGTTCAGGAGGATGCGCTGCAACTTCTGGAAACCAGAAAGCCCCGTATCACCGGCACCTTACCATTTTCTGATTGACAGGCAAGGAGACGAGACACATGCATGCAGAGCGGCCCACGATATTAATCCTTACCACACACACCGGGGGAGGACATCTTAATCTCGCGCGTGCGCTGCAAGAAACGCTCGCTCCCCACTATCGCGTCGTGATAATGAACCCGCAGCCCGCTTTCGTTGAGCCTTGCTATGCGCTGGCTACACGCTACGGGGTAAGATTTCTGACGTGGCAATATACCTTCACCGACAATGAAAGCGCCTCGTTATGGCTCCAGCGCTTCCTGACGATTTCCAGCCTCAAGCGCCTGATGAGCATTATAGAGCGGGTTCAGCCGCAGCTCATTATTACGACGCATGCTATGATCGCCTACGCCACCGCTCGCGCCAATGAGCGCAGTCGCAGGCGTGTTCCGCTCGTCTTTCAACTTACCGATCTGGGACAGGTGCATATGACCTGGTTTGCGGAGAAACATGCCGATGCCTACCTTGCCCCGACGCGCGAAATCTTCGCCCAGGCGCGGCAGCAGGGTATCGAAGACGCGCGCCTGCACCTTACTGGAAGGCCGATCCGCCGCCAGTTCTTAGATGCCCCGCTCGATAGCCGGGATACAATCCTTACCTCTCTCGGCCTCGACCCCGCCGTATTTACTGTCTTTCTCCAGGGAGGGGCCAAAGGATCCGCCAGAGTTGATCGCACCGTCGAAACGCTGCTGGGCGTGGGCCTGCCCATGCAAATTATCCTGGCAGCCGGCAATAACCAGGGCATGATCGCGCATTATGCGGGCGTTGCACGGGTGCGTCCCCTGCCTTTTACGGAGAAGATCGCTCCCTATATGGCCGCCGCTGACGTGATCGCCGGCAAGGCCGGAGCGAGCGCTATCTCCGAGGCGTTTATGGTGGAGAAGCCTTTTCTCGCCACGGCCTTTATTCCGGGTCAGGAGACCTCTAATCTGCAATTTATTGAGCGGCACAATCTGGGCTGGGTTTGCCTGGATGCAGTGACGCAGCAGAAGCTCTTTGCTGGCATAGCCAGCAACCCCCGGATGATCGCCGCGAAAGTAGAGGGTATTCGGGCCTATAAAGCCTGGAACAAGGAGGCCAATCAACGCATGCTCCCGGTTATCGCAAGCCTGCTCGCGCCCACGCGACCACCCGGCGAGGGAGGTTAAGATACCTCATTCTTCGTTGCGCGCCAGTTGACCGTCGGCATAATGAGATTTCTGTCGATATTCTCGCGATTTTCGAGCACGAGCCGGATCAGCGATTCGAGCACCGAGCCATCCAGCAGGTGTGGCTCAAGTCCCAGTTCAATGAGCCGCGTATGTGCCGCGTTATAGTAGTGCTCCTCGGCCTCAACGCGCGGGTTGGGCAGGTGCTTGATATATGCCTCCAGCCCGAAGCGCTGGCTGTGGCTGGCAACCATCTCCGCCAGTTCAATGAGAGAGAATTGTTCGGTGATCTGATTGAATACGCGATACTCGCCCGCGCCGGGCGGCGAGCTGATGGCTAGCTCGATGCAGCGTATCGTGTCGCGCAGATTGATGTAGCCGCGCGTTTGCCGGCCCTTGCCATACACAGTGAGGGGATGCTGCACTGCGGCCTGCACGCAGAAACGATTGAGCGCCGTGCCATAGATCTGATCGTAATCAAAGCGCGTTGCCAGGCGTGGATCCTGTGTCGTCTCGTCTGTCTCGACGCCGTAGACAACTCCCTGGTTCAGGTCGGTAGCACGCAAGCCCCAGATTTTACAGCAGAACATGATATTATGACTATCATGGACTTTACTCAGGTGATACATTGAGCCTGGCTGTTTAGGATACGGCAGGATATCTGAGCGGCCTTTATGGTGAATTTCGATAAAACCTTCTTCAATATCTATATTGGGCGTACCATACTCGCCCATCGTCCCCAGCTTCACCAGATGGCAATCGGGCGCGAATTCCTTGATGGCGTAGAGAACGTTGAGCGTGCCGACGATATTGTTGGTCTGCGTAAAGACCGCGTGCTTGCGATCAATCATGGAGTACGGTGCGGAACGCTGCTCGGCAAAGTGTACCACGGCCTCCGGCTGGCACTCGCGAAACACCCTGGATAGGGCTTCATAGTCCATTGTATCGCCGATGAAGAATCTGATCTGCCGCCCGGAGACTGCTTTCCATACAGCGACGCGTTCATGCAGCGTCTGAATAGGGACCAGGCTATTGAAGCCGCGTTCAAGATCGAAGTGCCGGCGCATCAGATTATCGAAGATCGTAACATCGTGCCCTTTGCCGGAAAGGTAGAGGGCCTGGGGCCAGCCGAGATAGCCATCGCCGCCCAGTATAAGTATACGCATAAATCCTCCCACACTGGATATAGAGACGAGCGCGTGTCCCCTTCTTTAGATTGTAAGAGTTGCCCGGTAGAGGAGCCTCCCGGGTAAATCGATCAGGAAGCATCGCTCAAATGAACCTTAACACATTGGGAGCGTTTCGTCACGAAAATAGGTAGAGCAGAGTGCAAAAAAAGGCAGGGAGCTAAAGCCCCCTGCCTTTTTTTGCACTCTGCTCTATCCTTTGACCGAGCCGGCCAGGATGCCGCGTACAAAGTAGCGCTGCATCGAGAAGAACACGATCAGCGGCAGCGCCATCGAGAGGAATGCAGCCGCCGTCAAGACCTGGTAGTTATTGCCATAGGTGCCAACGAGGTCCGCGATATTCAGCGTCATCGGCGCACGCTGCGGGTTGCCACCCAGGAAAATCAGGGCGATCAGTAGATCGTTCCATACCCACATGAACTGGAAGATCGCCAGCGAGGCCAGCGCCGGCACCGATAGCGGTATCACAATCGTCCAGAACGAGCGGAAATTCGAAGCCCCATCAACATATGCCGACTCCAGCAGGTCGCGGGGGAGCGCGGCGAAAAAGTTGCGCAGCAGGAAGACCGCGAAGGGCAGGCCAAAGGCCGTATGCGCGATCCATACCGCCCAGTACTGGCCGGTGAAGCCGATGGCCGTGAATATTTGCAGCAGAGGCACCAGCGCGATCTGCCCTGGAATCACCAGCATCGCGACGATGCCGAAAAAGAAGAAATCGCGCCCGGGAAATTTGATCCACGCGAAGGCGAAGGCGGCGAAGGAGCCGAGCAGCAGTGGAAAGAGCGTGCCCGGTATGGAGATAATCAGGCTATTGAGAAATGCCTGCCCCATGCCCTGCGCCGTGATGACCTGCATGTAGTTCGTAATGGTAAAGTTCCAGGGTGGGATCAGCCCCTGCCACCACCCGGTAGTCGAGATCAGTTGCGGCGGGCGAAACGAACTCACAAAGAGGCCGAAGGTCGGCACCGACCAGAGCAGCGCGATCACGACAACGATGGCCGTGATCAGAGCGTTGCTCAGGCTGCGCACGAAGTAATTTTCCGTGGTGCGTGGCGCGCCAGTGGTCTTCTTCGGCTGCATTGCCGCGACTGCCTGTTCCTCTAACGTACTCATCTTGTCCTCTCCTCCGCGCGCATTCTGCGAATATTGATGTACATGACAGGAATGACCGCAATCGTCAGGATCACCGCCAGCGCGCTCGCCATGCCATAATTCTGAAAGCTGAATAACTGGTTCCAGAACTCCTGCGCAACCACGTCGGTGTTATAGTTGCCTCCGGTCATCACATAGACGACATCGAAGATCTTCATAATGTTGATAATCATCGTCGTGGTGACAACACCGAGCGTTGGACCGATCATCGGAATGGTGATCTGCCAGAACATCACCCAGCGATTCGCGCCATCGATTTTGGCCGCCTCCACAACATCGTCCGGGATACCCTTGAGGGCTGCCGAGAGGATCACCATGCAGAAGCCTGTCCACATCCAGGTATATACCACGATCAACGCGAAGTTATTGATATTCTGGTTGATGAGCCATACCTGCGGCGGGATATGAAAAAGCGCCAGGATCGCATTGAGCAGACCGATCTGCGGCTGGTTGGGCGGCTCATAGATGTAGACGAAGCGCCAGATCACGCCTGCGCTCACCATCGAAATCGCCATCGGGATAAAGAGGGCGGACTTGATGATGCTCTCGATCTTAACCTTGTCCACCAGGACGGCGACGATCAGGCCGAGTCCTACCGTCAATGTCGTACCCAGCACCAGCCAGAGCAGGTTATTCTTCAACACGCCGAGCATGGTGGGACTGGTGAAGATGGTGATATAGTTTTTCAGCCCGACAAAGCGCGTCGAATCGGCGTTTTGAAAGCTGAGGATAAACGTGTTGATTAATGGATAGATAAAAAAGGCCAGCAGCAGTATCACGGCAGGCCCGATCCATGCCCAGGCCCACGGAGAGGCGCCCGGCTCTCTCCTTCTGCGGACCGGGGCGGTGGTAGGAACCTTTTCTTGTCTGGCAAGCGTTGCCATACGTTGCCTCCTTCTATCAATGTGTGACGGTCCCCGGCGGCTTGCCGAACGTTGCAGGGAACGTATTGGCCTCATCAGGGGATGTCTGATGCCAGCGCCATCACTTGCTCGCGCCCACAGCGCCTGCCTGATGGGTAGTGTTCCGCGAAACACTACCCATTCTTTGCACAGCTCCCTTGCGCCACTGCTCTGCCTGAGAGGGCGCAGAGCCTCAGAGACTCTCTTTAGAGCACTGTGAATACCTCAGGACGAGTATGCCTGCTGCGCCGTGCTTTCCAGAGAACTGAGGATGCTATCCAGTTGCGACGGATTCTGGACATAAGCGAGCACGCCCTTCCAGTAAGCATTCTCCATTACCTGTGGCATCAGGTCGTCCTCACCCACAGTAACCGCGGTTGCCTGCGTCAATTGCTGGGCGACGGCCTTTGTTACAGGATCGGGATAGACGCTCAGAGGCACCGATTTATTGACAGACGTGGCCCCGCCGCGCTTCGGCCAGATCGACTGTCCCTCGGCCGAGGCCATGAACTGCATAAACTGGCGCGTGCCGTCATTATCCTTCATCGCTACCATGATGTCGGCGCCGCCGGTGATCTGGCCCTTGTACTGCGGATTGATGACCGGGAAGGGGAAGAAGTTGTAATCTGTCCCCGCCTGAGCGTTGGGGAACTGGCTGGCGATGAAACCTGTGGCGAAGTCGCCGAGGTAGATCATGTACGCCTTCGGCGGATTATCGAACGGCAGGTACGAGGAATCCTGAAAGTTTGTCGCCAGGATGGCCTGCGGCGCGCCATTGATGTAGTGCTTGCCGTTGGCAATCTGGCCGAACATCTGGAACGCCTGTTTGACGCTGGGGTGCGTCCAGGGAATCTTATGCGCAACCCACTGCTTCGCCATGTCGATGCCGTTGAGGCTGAGGTAGATCTGGTCGATCCAGTCGGCGCCAGGCCAGCCGCTGGACGCGGCGCTTTCCAGGCCCATCGACCAGGGATACTTGCCCTGGCTGGCAATCCTGTTGGAGAGGGCGATCATGTCGTCCCACGTCTGCGGAACGGTATAGCCGTTAGCCTGGAACTGCTTGGGACTGTACCAGATGGTACCCTTGCTATTGGCCTTGGGCAGTACAGCGTATACGTGCCCGTTCACCGAGGAAAAATCAATCCAGGTCTGGGCATAGTCCTGCCTGTATTGGGACATGTTGAGGATATTATCCAGCTGCACCAGCTTCCCCTCGGAGGCGAGCTGCTGGAATGTGGGAACGCTGGGCATGCCCGCGATATCGGGCGGGTTGTTGCCCTTGACGCGCGTGGTCAGGACCGCAGGCAGGTCGCGTGTGGACTCGACGTTGACCTTGATGCCGGTCTTCTTGGTAAAGGCCGCGTTGATGGCGTTGAACGAATCCAGCTCTTCTCCGCTCCATTCGGTCAGGGCATCAATAGACGTGACTTTGGGGGGCGCGCTGCCGGCGCTGACGCCGCTGCTGCTGCTGCCGCCACCGCAGGCCGCCAGCAGCGCCGAGGCCGCGCTGAAACTCAGGCCCGCAGCGGTTGCCCGCTGCAAAAACTGGCGCCGGTTGATGTTGTTGGTTGTGGTGTACTCTTCGACGAGTTGATCCAGAGCTTTCCGGTCACGACGATCATAGACGTTCATACAATTCCTCCTTGCGTGTTACGCACACGATGTTATAAAGATATCTGAAAGGCAATTCATACCTGGAAAAACAGCGTTGTAATCCTCTCTCTCCGAATGCCCCGCTTTCTCTTATAGCATATTGCTGTGTAGCAAGCTAAGCAGCGGCAGCATTACACCCCCGATTTCCACACCTGCGCCGTGCGATCCCAGCTTCCTGAGATGATATATTTGCTGTCGGGAGACCAGGCCACAGCATCCACGATATCTGAGTGGCCCTGATAAATGAGTATGGTTGCGCCACTCTTCGCATTCCATACGCGCGCGGTATGATCCCAGCTACCTGAAACGATATATTTGCCGTTGGGGGACCAGGCTACCGCGTCCACCTCGGCGCCATGTCCTGCATAGGTCAGCACGTTCTTGCCGTTGCTGACGTTACAGATCTGCACGGTCTTAGCGCGCCCGGCAATGGCGATCTCCTGGCTATCAGGGGACCAGGCCAGCGCATCGACGGGATAGCCGAGCGGGTAGGAGCAGATCATATGCGTCATCCCTGTAAGCGCATCCCAGATCATCACCAGGTTATTGCCTCCAGCCGAGGCGATGTAGCGCCCATCGGGAGACCAGGCTACCGCGTAGACAAATTCTCCCTGGCCGGTATAGGTCAACACGGGTTTCTCGGTGGAGACATCCCAGACTTTGACGGTGCGGTCCCAGCTTCCCACGGCGATATAGCGCCCGTTGGGAGACCAGGCCAGTGAACTGACCTCGGCGCCCTGGTAAGCGGGATGGGGCCATATGGGCTGGCCGCTGAAAGCATCCCAGAGCTGCACGGTGTGATCCCAGCTCCCCGAGGCGATATAGCGCCCGTTGGGAGACCAGGCCACCGCGTCCACCAGTTCGCTATGTCCTGTGTAAGTCGAGAGCACATCGCCGGTTTTAGCATTCCAGACGCTGACGGTCTTATCCCAGTTGCCGGTAGCAACCAGCAGGCCGCCAGGCGACCAGGCGACGGCGCTGACAAAATCGACCTGCCCGCGATAGGTAAAGAGAGCCGTACCCGATGAGCGGGCCACATTTGTCATCGCCCGGAACATGCCGCCTGCCAGGAAGAGGAGCAGGATGCAGGCCACCGCCAGGATCGGAAACAGTTTCCTCGACCTTCCGCGTGCAGCGCTCCTGCTGGCATGCGGTTGATTGCTTCTACGTGGTAATCTTTCGGCATCGACCCCTTTGAGTTCCGGTAGAGGCACATCGGTGAGTTCCCGCGCTTCCAGCAGGAGGGAAAGGCGTGGCAGCGGTTTCACCGATGGCGGGGGCAGCGCCCTGAGCATGGCGTCAAGAAAATGATAGTCCTCCTGTGCCTGCTGGCAGATGGTGCAATGCGCGAGATGGGCGTCCAGCGCCTCACGGTCACTGGGAGAAAGATCTTCGCGCCTGAGCGCTAGCTTTTCTGCCCAGGCTGCGCAAGGTGGATGGCTGCTCATCGCCCTCTCCTTCCCTTCATTTGCACTCTACCCTGTCCTCTAAGCAACTGATGGTAGATTTGACGCAGTTCTTCTTTCCCACGACTTACGTATTTACTCACACAGACTTCCTTTATGTTGAGCCGTTCCGCAATCTGCTGCTGCGGCAAGCCTTCAATGACGTACAGAATGAGGCAGGAGCGGTACATAGGAGAAACATGGGAGAGCGCAATCTGCACCAGTTCGGCATTTTCAACGCCTTCCTCCGGTCCTTGCACGCTGAACTCCGCGCCGCCTTCGCTGGATGTGTCCAGGGGAACCATGCGTACATGCTTGAGGCGTTTCTGATAGTCACGCGCGCAATTCAGGGCAATACGATAGAGCCACCTGACAAAGAATTCAGGGCTGCGCAGCCCCGGCAAAGCTGACCAGGCTTTCAGAAATACTTCTTGTGTTAGCTCGCAGCCGACGCCATCATTGCCTACCATACGACTCAAATAGCTGTTGATCTGATCGCTATAGCGCGTATAGAGGGCCTCGAAGGCAAACTGGTTGCCGTTTTGTGCCCGCACGACCAGCGCGTCCACACTGAGCGACGGATCGATGTCTTCTCTACCCAACGGAGAACCATCCTCGGTCCGATATCCCATCTCTGACTCCTCATACAGACATCACTCTGTTACTGTCCCGCCCCGGCCAATGGTTCCAGCTTATGGCGATAATGCAGCGTTTTCAGGACAGCCCTGTCCTCCCGGTTCTTCCAGCCGCTCCCTGCCACATATGTTTTTCATTTAATTTTTCAGTCATTAGTAAAGACGGCGGCGGATGCCCGAATCTGACAGGTTGGTAGATTTTTTTTCACGATTAAGCAGCCAGGTTGTCGGGAGCCGCAGGCTCCCGACAACCTGGCTGCTTAATCGTGAATTTGCTGCATGAATGCCACTACGTCGCGATTGAACTGTTCGGGCGCTTCCAGGAAGGGGGCATGGCCGCAGCGATCATAGCTGGCGCGCTGCGCGTGGGGAATATGGCGCGCGATATGGTCGGCGAAACTGGGCAGCACGATGCGATCATCGTTCCCCTGAACGATCAATGTGGGAACGGTAATCGACTGCATCAGTTCCCGGTTATCCAGCTGGCGTGTGAACATACCTGTACGCGATGCTGGCAGGGTAACGGCGTTGAAGCCCATGAGGAAATAGAAGGTGTGCGCGTCAAGCTCTTCGTAGGGGACCAGTTCTATAAGGCGTTGGAGAGCGGCACTTCCTTCGGCATAATCGTTGGAGAAGAAACCGGGGACCAGTTGCAAGAACTCCTGGCCGAGCATGGCGTTCGCCTCATCGCGGCCCATCTCTGTAGCGGAGGCGACATGAATGATTCCGCCGATGTTATCCTGACCGTAATAGCGGATGTAATCGCAGATGATGTAGCCGCCATAGGACCAGCCGGCCAGCACGGGTTTCCGCAACTGCAAAGCCGTGATGACCGCGTGCACATCGTCGGCCCAGTCCTTGCCATTGCGAAAGGCCGCCGCGTCGGTGGGCTTGTCGGAGAGGCCATGCCCGCGCAGGTCTATACGCACCATATGGAAGCGCGTGGCGAGATCATGGTCCTCGAACTGACGGTCCCACGCGAGGCGACACTGGCAGTAGCCGTGCAGCCAGAGGATAGAGGGCTTGCCACGATCTCCAATCTCTTCTACAAATAACCGCGTGCCACCCGCGCCTGGCACATAGCGTCCGTTGAACCTGGGATCGAGCTTCATTGCTAAACCTCCTTCTGTTATCCTGAACGGTCCATGTCATCCTGAGCCAACCGTGTATCCTGAGCCAACCCTGTCATCCTGAGCGCTCAGGATGACATGTAGCCGCTCAGGATGACATTCTCGCTGTTGCACTATCCCATTCTACCACCGATGGGACAGGTTGTACTGCTGTCCCAAATTCCGCCATCACTGGCAGGTGATCGCTGGCGTCGCTGCCCGGCAGCCCCTCACTCTCCGTGATCTCGGAGCACGATGCCAGCCGCGCGGCCAGCGTTGGAGAGGCGAAGATGTAGTCGATGCGTCCGGCAGGGGCGCCCGCCGGGCAGGTGAATCCGGGGCTGTGCGGGTGCATACGCCGGTAGCAGTCAATGTAGCCCGCAGCGCGCAGGAGACGAATGGTGCCGCGCGGCGCGTAGCAATAAGCGGCGGCATCGAAGAGCATGGATAACAGCTTGCTGCGCGGGATGGCGCGCAGCAGAGGATTGAGAAAGCGCAGGCGCGGCGGCACCACGAAGTTGAGATGCGGGTGCCCATCGGGGAGCCTGAGCCGTTTCGTCGCATCCAGATGCACGATGTAGCGCAGGAGGGCGCTGGCTTTGAAAGGATCGCCCGGAGCGAGCGAGTTGAAATCGCCTATCAGCACATGGGGCCGGCCCTCTTCGCGCAGCGGCGCCGTGATGCGCAGGATCTCGCGCACCTCGCGCTGCCGCAGGTGATCGCCCGCCCATCCCTGGCTAAAAGCCGCCGAGAGATGCACGACGAAGACTGTGAGCTGCTGCCCATCGCTCTCCTCGACGCATACCTCCAGCAGCGGCCTTTCGAGCACGCCCGGGCGCGCATGGACGCGCGAGTAGACAACCGGGAGGCGTGTAAGGAGGGCCGAAGGGTAATCGTTGGGACGATCCACGTGCCCCCCTTTGATAAGCTGCATGTCCAGCGCCTCCGCTATTTCTTCGATCACCAGGGGGCGCTGCTTCATCTGCTCGTGAGTGGCTTCGACCACTCCGACGATATCGGGTTGAGCCGAGCGAATGATGTGCGTCAGTTGCGGGGAGCGTCGCTCCCCATTTTGCCGCAGGCTGTAGCCGCCAGCCAGAATATTATATGAAACAATACGTGTCATCTATTAATCGTGTCCTTCGCGTTGGTGATATATGTTTCCACTATATCAGACGGAATCTGAAGCGCAA
Source organism: Ktedonobacteraceae bacterium (assembly GCA_035294325.1). Classification (GTDB taxonomy): domain Bacteria; phylum Chloroflexota; class Ktedonobacteria; order Ktedonobacterales; family Ktedonobacteraceae; genus DATGLE01. The sequence goes on from DATGLE010000228.1 coordinate 16,416, forward strand.
AAGACACGTAACTCTCAGGTCCTCTCTTGCCCGGATGCCTCAGCGCCTGCGGCGCTTCGCATATGAGAGAGGTGGATGCGTGAAGGTGCGCACCTTCACGCTTCCACCTCTCCCGGACAGGCCACCGGAGGTGGTGATGGGGCTACTTCCAGGTGACACGTTCGAGCAGGTACGCGGGCAGTTCGGAGATTGGCACGCGCACCTGCGTCATCTCGTCGCGCTCGCGCACCGTCACCGTCTGGTCGTCAAGCGTCTGGAAATCGACGGTCACGCAATAGGGCGTGCCGATTTCGTCCTGGCGGCGATAGCGGCGTCCGATATTCTGGATATCGTCGTACTGCGCGACCATCAACCGCTGCAATTTCCGGTAGATGTCTTTAGCGGTTGTGACAAGCTCCTCTTTGTTCTTTTGCAGCGGCAGCACCGCAACCTTCACCGGGGCCAGCCAGGGATGCAGGTGCAGCACCGTGCGATCATTGCCCTTGCCCATCGGATCCGGCTGCTCTTCGTAGGCGTCGAGCAGCAGATTGAGGAAGGTGCGATCAACGCCGCCGGAGGTCTCGACGATCCAGGGAATATAGCGTTCCTTCGTCACCGGATCGGTGTAGCTCAGGTCCTGGCCGCTGAAGAGGCTGTGTCGTGAGAGGTCCCAGTCCTGGCGCCAGTGGATGCCCTCCCACTCCTGCCAGCCGAGCACCGTCTGGTATTCGATATCGAATGCCTGTCTGGCGTAGTGGGCGAGTTCGTCGGGGCCGTGCTCGCGGAAGCGCAGGCGATCCGTGTGGTTGATGATGCCCCGGTACCACTCGAAGCGGTACTGCTTCCAGTAATCGAACCACTTCTGCATCTCACTGGGATGCACGAAGAACTGGAGGTCCCATTGCTCGAATTCGCGCTGGCGGAACAGGAAGTTGCCCGGCGTGACCTCGTTGCGGAACGCCTTCCCGATCTGGCAGATACCGAAGGGGATCTGCATGCGCGAGGATTTCAGCACGTTATCGTAGTCCAGGTAGATGTTCTGGCACGCCTCGCCGCGCAGGTATGTCTTCATGCGCTCGCCCTCGACCACGCCGAGGTAGGTCTCCATCAGCAGGTTGAAGACGCGCGGCTCGCTGGTCAGTTCGCCGCCGCAGACGGGACACTTATGCTGTTCCAGGTTCTCTACCGGCAACTGGTCGATACGGAAGCGGCGCTTGCAGTTCTTGCACTCGACCAGGCGATCAACGAAGTTCTCGACGTGGCCGCTGGCCTCCCACACGCGCGGGTGAGTGATGTTCGCGCCCTCGATGCCAACGACGTTATCGTTGAGCTGCACCATCGACCACCACCAGTAGCGCCTGATGTTGTTGCGCAGCTCCACTCCGAGCGGACCAAAGTCGTAGATGCCCGCGACGCCGCCATAGATCTCGGAGTTTGGATAGACGAAGCCGCGCCGTTTGCACAGTGAAACGATCTTCTCGATGGGAACCAGAGGCGTGTCCTGAATCGCTTTTCTCTCTTCTGTTTGCGTCATGAGTGGTAAAACCTCCACAAAAAAATCCCCAGGCGTTCAATACGCCCAGGGACGAATGCGCCTGCGTAGCGCCTGGGGCAGCTACGTCTTGCGGCGACATGCGCGGTTCCACCCTGCTTCTTCACCTTCAAACGGTGAAGCCACTCATTCTCACAAATTCCAACTCCGAAGCGCCCTTCACCCGTTACGAATTGCCGACCTCGCACCATCTATCGGCTCGCTGCTATCCCTCGCGGGTTACTCCTCTTCATCAACGTTGGAGAATTTTCCGTTGTTTGTATGTACCGGACCAGTATAGCGAAAATAGAGGAAAGATGCAAGGGCTGTCACGTATGCGACTGCCCTTGCATCTTTCCTTCATTTAGCTTTGCGCCCTATACGATCCATGATAATCGGCACTACCACTGAAATCGCGGTGAACGCCGCGACAGCAGCGTAGGCCCAGGCCAGCGTTTTACCAACCGGCGGCTTCTTATGCATTGCATATGCTCCTTCTCTGGCACTAACTTCCTATCGACAATACGAACATGCCAGCAAAAGGATGCATTTTGCAGCGCTATTCGCTTACCGGCGTATGAGTGGGCGTGTGCGCGTTGATGAAGGCGAGCACGCGCTTCCAGGCGTCAGCGGAGGCTTCGGCGAATTCGCTCTGCCTGCGATCAAAGAAGCTGTGGGGCGCGCCCGGATAGATAACGATTTCATGCTCAACGCCGGCCTGGTCCAGTTTTTCATCGAGTAGATGCACATTGCTCACCGGAATGCTCTGGTCGGCTTCACCAAAGAGGCCGAGCGCGGGGCAGGTCAGCTTATCGGCGCGATCAAGCAGCGTGCCCTGGCCGCCGAGGTTGCGCGTCATGCCAGCGTAGAAGCCGATGATGCCGGCCAGGCCAAAATGCGGGTTGGTGCCGGCAATGAAAGAGAAGGTGCCGCCCATGCAGAAGCCGACGGTGAAGGTTGGCCGGCCGCTGCCATCGCCCGTGCGCAGGTAAGCCAGCGCGGCGTCGACATCGGCGAAGAAAGTCTGCTGCTGTATTTGCTGCACATGTGGCATGTACTCGAACGAGTCGTCGCGCGCGGTCAGACCGGCGGTACGGCCAAAATAATCAATCGCCACCGCTTTGGTGCCGGTTTCGGCGAAACGCAGCGCCAGGTCTTTGTAGAACTGGTGCAGCCCGCGCACATCGGGAAAGATCACTATCTGCGCTCCCGTGGGATGCTCAGGATGCGCAGCATACGCCGCGAAGCGATTGCCGTCCGCGGCCGTCAGTACGATATCTTCGCCGCGTGCGCCGCCGTTGGCGCCAGGAGGCACAGGAGGACGTGCATTGTCATCGTAACACATAGTGTAATGCTCTCCTTCTCAAAGATACTGTATGGTTTTTTTACTTCAGAAAGTATAGTATCAAAAATGTCCATTGTATAGTCCCCGGGGCAAAACGCAGCTATAGCAGGATCAGATCTCTTCTTCTCAGCCAGAAATCGGCCAGCAAGGTCAATCCTACGATATAGCCCGCCGCCAGCAATAGCATCGCCGCCCCATAGAGATCAATGGCTGTCCCCTGGCCGAAACCATAGCTGGCGCTGAGCGGCGCCAGCGGAATGCGCAGTACGGTGAGATATTGCGCGACAATACCGGGATTGGTATTGGAGTAGAGGATGCCGGCCAGCCAGGCCAGAAAGATAATCTGTATCCTGCGCGTGGCGATGGGTGTCGAGAGCGCGACGGTCAGCGTCGAGAGGATCATACAGTTCAGCAGCAGCCCGATAGCCCCGGGCAGCATATTGCTCACCGTCGCGCCCTGAATGCCGAGCACAGGAATGTGAGCGTGATAGCCCGCCGCCAGCAGCAGCGTCAGCAGGAAGAGCGGAATGCGCAGCGCCGCCGTTGCCAGGACCAGGCCGCGCAGGTAGGAGGAGCGCGAAGAGAGCCGCGCTAATGGCAGGTAGAGGCGCGCGCTCATGGCCCGCCGCGCCATCACAATCGTATCCAGGATGGCGAGAACGCCAAGTCCCTGTCCCGCCGTTCCGTAGAAATACGTGACATTGCCGCCGAACTCGTAGAAGAACAGCGCGTACAAAAACCAGACAAAGACGATATCGCCCAGGATCCAGCCGCTGCGCACATAGCTCTTGAGTGTGAAGCGTGCCACGGTTAGCTCCGGCCTGCGCCACAGGGCCATAAGCGCCCGCAAGAACGACGAAGCTACGCTGGCCGGCTGAAGATCGATCTCCCTCATCGCTTACCCTCCTGTTCCGTGCGGGCGCGAGCCGCGCCGCTGGCGATGGGCGTATCTGGACCATCGCCGTCGCCTGTTGTGCTCACATAGACTTCCTCAAGCGAACGGCTCACAGGGTTGAGCGATACGATAGGAATGCCTGTGGAAACGAGCGCGGCGAGAATCGCCGGCTGAGCAGCTTCGGTGCAGCGCAGCAGATTGCCCTGTGTCTCGATAATCTGATCCGCGATTTGCAATTGCTCCACCACCGACTGCGCCGATTGCCGGGCAGCCAGCGCGATCTCCACCACGCCCGGCGAGTGCAGCAAGTCGGCGACGCTGCCACTGAGGATCAGTCTCCCGCGCCGCAGGATGCCCACAGCGTCGCAGAGGGCCTCGACCTCAGCGAGATAGTGTGAGCAGAGGAGGATGGTCTTGCCCTGTTTGCGCAGTGCGGCAATGCTCTGGCGCACCTCCCACTGGCTGCGCGGATCCAGCCCGCTTGTCGGCTCATCCAGAATCAACAGCTCCGGCTCGCTGAGCAACGCCTGAGCGATAGCGAGGCGCTGGAGCATGCCCTTCGAGTAGGTAGCGATGGCGCGGTCCGCCGCCTCGTGCAGTTTAACCTCTTCAAGCACGTGCGCGACGCGCGCGCGGTTCGCGTGATCCCACAGGCCGGAAAGCTGGCCCAGGTAGGAGAGATAGGCGCGACCACTGAAACGCGTCTCGAAGATCGGGCGTTCATGAACGTAGCCGATACGCCGGTGTGCGCGCTGCACCTCTTCTTCGCCAAGCACACGCACGCGCCCGGAGGTAGGGAAAATGAAGCCCATAAGGATGCGTACCAGCGTCGATTTGCCTGCTCCGTTCTCTCCCAGCAGGCCGAAGGTTGTGCCTTCTTCGATGGTAAGCGTGATATTGTTAAGCGCGGTAAAGCGCCTGCTATAGACTTTGCTGAGTTCTATGCATTCAATAGCTGCCATGTTGCGATTCCTTTCATCCGATGCTGGCATACCTCTCTACTATAACCTCTGGAGTAGCGAGTGGACAAGATGTGCCGCATAAGTCGTCAGGGCTTTCTCCTGCTCGAATGCATCAGGCAAGACTCGCAGGGCTTCGCCCTGCTCGAAAAGAGGGAACGGGTGCGGATCGCGCGTGGTGGGAGAAGGGAAAGCCTGCATAAGTTATAGGCAGGAGCGTATGAGGCTGTGTTCCTGACAATCCGATCAAAAAGGCTATACCCTTGTAGAACACATATCCGTGATGGTATAATACAATCCGGGCGAGGACAGCAGGTCCCCGCCCGAACTTGTGTGAGAGAGAAGCGAAGCGCCGCTATGGAAATTTCCTGGTTGGGACACTCCTGTTTCGTGTTGCGTGGGAAAAATGTAGTCTTAGTCACCGATCCTTTCTCTCCTCAGCAGGTCCCCGCGCAGGGGGGAGCCTCCCGGCTGAGTAAGATCAACGCCTCTATCGTCACCGTCAGCCACCAGCATCCCGGGCATAACTATGTCCAGGGTGTGGGCGGCAGCCCGCGTATTGTACGTGGGCCAGGCGAGTACGAGATCAGTGACGTTCTGATTACGGGCGTTGCTGCCTACCACGATAACCAGCGTGGCAAGCAGTACGGACGCAACACCATCTACGTTATTCATATGGACGATCTGGTGATCTGCCACCTGGGAGACCTGGGCCACACGTTGCAAGAAGAGCAGTTAGAAGAGGTCGCGGACGCCGATGTCTTATTGCTGCCCATCGCGGGAGACCATACCATTGATGCGACGCAGGCGGCGGAGATCATCAGCCAGGTAGAGCCGCGTATCGTCATTCCTATGCATTACCGTCCATCTACAGGCGAAGCGCCTGACCCCCTCGACAAATTTTGCCGGGAGATGGGTATTGAAGCGGCGAACATACAGAGTAAGCTCGTTGTCACACGCAATAGTCTGCCTGCGGAGACGCAGGTGATGGTATTATCTCTACGGTCATAAAGGTAATTCGTATTATTCGTTTTTAATGCGTTCTTCGTTTATTAGAGTGTGCCTGATTGCTGACATCCTCTCGTGCTCGTGCCTGCGGCACTCGCTTGAGGACGATCCATTGTGGTGTGGAAGATACGCTGTGCGCATCTTCCACACCACAATGGATCGTCCCAGGTGCGGCGAAGCCGCACGAAAGTTGGGCGAGAGAGAGCGAGGCCGCTGAGCATCAGGATCTCTCTTAGAACGGTCAGACTCCTGCATAATTAAGGAGGGTTTTTCTATGTCAAAATTCATCTTCGTAACAGGCGGTGTAGCGTCATCAGTGGGCAAAGGTATCAGCGTAGCCTCGCTGGGGCGCCTCCTCAAAAATCGCGGAGTCTCCGTCTCGCTCATGAAGTTAGATCCCTATATCAATGTTGATCCCGGCACCATGTCCCCTTACCAGCATGGCGAGGTTTTTGTGACCGATGATGGCGCCGAGACCGACCTGGATCTGGGTCATTACGAGCGCTTCACCGACGAACCGGCCTACCAGGCGAACAATGTGACCACGGGCCAGGTCTATGCCTCGGTAATTGGCAAGGAGCGGCGTGGCGAATATCTCGGCGGCACCATCCAGGTTGTTCCCCATATTACCAACGAAATTAAAGAGCGGATCCACGCGGTAGCGCGCCACTCGGATGCCGATGTAGTGATCGTAGAGGTCGGCGGCACCGTCGGCGATATCGAGGGCGAGCCGTTTCTGGAGGCGATTCGCCAGATGCGCAAGGATGTAGGCCGGCGCGACGTGCTCTATTTGCATGTGACGCTGCTGCCATATCTTGGCGCCACCAGGGAGTTAAAGACGAAGCCGACGCAGCACAGCGTCAAGGAACTCCTGCGCGTCGGTATTCAGCCCGATGTGATCGTCTGCCGCTCCGATTACCCGGTCTCCGATGAACTGCGTGAGAAGATCGCGCTGTTCTGCAACATCGAGGCGCGCGCTGTCATTCCCCTGCTGACCGCCGAGACGATCTACGAGGTGCCGCTGGTGCTTGAGGAGGCTGGCCTGGGCGAGTTTCTGGTGCAGGAACTGGGATTGAAGCAGCAGGAGCCGCGTATGCAGGAGTGGCGGGATCTGGTGGCGAAGATCAAGCGTTCGCGCCCCGAACTGGCCGTCGGGCTGGTTGGCAAATACGTCGATCTGCATGACGCGTACCTCTCTGTCACGGAAGCGCTGCATCACGCGGGCTGGTTCCATGATGTAGATGTGCATGTGAAGTGGATCAATTCTGAGGCGCTGGAGCATATGGGCGAAAGCTATGCCGAAGCGCTGGAGGATGTCGCGGGCATCGTCGTGCCTGGCGGCTTCGGCCATCGCGGCATCGAGGGCAAGATCAAGGCCGCTGGCTTTGCGCGGCGCAGGAATATTCCGTATCTGGGCCTGTGCCTGGGCCTGCATGTTGCCGTGATAGAACTGGCCCGCAACGTGCTGGGCCTTGCCGGCGCGAACAGCACCGAGTTCGATCCGCAGACGCCCTATCCCGTCATCGACCTGATGCCCACGCAGCGCCAGGTCGCGGATAAGGGCGGGACGATGCGCCTGGGCAACTGGGTGTGCTGCCTTACGCCGGGCACCAGGACCTATGCAGCGTATGGTGAGCCAATTGTCTTCGAACGACACCGCCATCGCTACGAGTTCAACAACGAGTTTCGCAAACGCATGGAGACGCACGGGCTGGTCGTGAGCGGTCGTTCCGCCGATAACAGTCTGGTAGAGGTGATCGAACTGGCGCAGCATCCCTGGTTCGTCGCTTCCCAGTTCCATCCCGAGTTCAAGAGCCGCCCCACGCGCCCGCATCCGCTCTTCCGCGATTTCATCGGCGCGTGCGTGCAAACGATGCAGCAGAGGCGTAAGAAAGAGGATGCGCTATTCGAGCTGGAGCCTAGCTGCGCCCGCTCGGAATCGCGCGTCGAGATGTGATAAAAGAATATGCTATACCTGAGCCAATTGCTCGGCATGCCGGTTGATAACCAGCAGGGCGAGCGTGTGGGAAAAATCACTGATGTGCTGGTTTCAGCCGCACGGATAGGGCAGAGTGCAGCGGTCTATCCTGACCGGCTGCTGGTCGAAGGCGAGGATGAGCAATCCTGGCTCATTACCCTCGACGCTATCGAACGGCTCGATGGTGCGCTGCGCCTGCGTATGCCGGTAGAGCAGCTTGAGCGACAGCCAGAGGAGCCATTGGAGCAGGAGATCTATCTTGCGCGCGACGTGCTCGATAAGCAGATCATTGATATCTCGCGCAAGAAGGCGGTGCGCGTCAATGACATCTGCTTCGGCGATGACTGGCAGGTTCTGGGCGTTGATGATAGCATCTTTGGAGTGGTGCGGCGCATCGCGCCATCCTGGCTGCTGGGCGCCAGTGGCCGCCGCGTTTCAGCGACGTTGATCCCGTGGAAACGCGTCGAGCTTGTCGGCGGTCAGAACATGGAGGAGCAGGAGGAGCGCATCGAGACCGGCCCGCATCCCGTGGTGCGCTCGCCGAGCGGCCACCTGGCCGATCTCCACCCTGCTGATATTGCCGAGATCGTGCATCAGCTCACTCCCGGTCAGGGCGCGCGCCTCCTCGAAACGCTCGACGACGAGACCGCCGCCGATACGATGGAGGAGATTGATACCGAGCGCCAGCGCCACATCCTGGAAAATATCGAGGCCGAGCGCGCCGCCAATATCTTGCAGGCAATGGGGCCTGATGAGGCCGCCGATCTGCTCGCGCAGTTGCCCGAAGATCGCGCTCAGGAACTACTGCGCCTGATGAACCCCGAAGAGTCCGAGGATGTGCGGGAACTGCTGGAGTACGAAGCCAATACCGCCGGCGGGCTGATGACCACGGACTACATCGTGCTCGATCAAACGCGCACCGTGGCCGAAGCCCTGGCGTCGGTGCGCGCGAATATCCTGGAGAATGATGTGCGCATCGCCTACATCTATTGCACGGAGGACGAGACGCAGGAGGAACAGCGGGTGCTTGGCGTGGTCTCGCTCTGGGATCTCCTGGCGGCGGACACAACGCAGGTGTTACGCGACCTGATGGAGACCGATGTCGTCACGGTGCAGCCGGATAGCGATGCGCATACGGTTGCCGAAATTATGGCAAAGTACAATCTGCTGGCCGTGCCCGTTGTGAATGCCGATGGTATCCTTGAGGGCGTGGTGACGGTTGATGACGCCCTTGATGTGCTGCTCCCACCTGAGCGCAGGCGCAGGCCCCCGCGCATGTATTAAGGGGATGCCTGCGCGCGGCTCCGTCACGCCAGGGATTAATTCTGTGGTGTGAGAAAATGCTCGAAGCGCATTTTCTCACACCACAATTTGTAAGCCAGGCATCGCTGGCCCTCGCTGAGCGTTCGCGCGTCGGAGCCGCGCCAGAGATATAATTTGTGTTGTGGAAAAAGGCGCGCAGCGCCTTTTTCCACAACACAAATTATATCCGGCGAGCGCCGCAGGCGCGAGCATTAAAAGTCAGGGGTTGTCAGAAAGTTTATAAGAGAGCGTGGCATCCAGCGCTTCGAGTACGTGCAGGATATCCTGACACACCTGCACCATCACCTGCGGCAGCCACTCCTCCGGGTGGGGATTATCGGCGATCACTTCAACCTCCTCGCCGTCGTCATCGTTGAGCACACGGCGGCGCTCTAAACGGCGGCGCGGCGTGGTATGCGGATCATCGTGCAGACCATGCAGGCCATCAGGATGCCAGATGGGCAGTTCAACGCGCTGCTGCAAAGTGAGCATATCGGGACGCAGGCGGTTTTCGTGCAGAACCATGCTGATGCCCGGCCTGGTCTCGACGGTGCGCCGGCTGTGCTCGCTGGCATGCAGCCTGAGCATCTGCGTGAGCGAAAGCAGGGTATCCTCGGAGATAGCGACGCCATTCAGCGCCAGCGTGTAGGATAGATCGAGCACCAGTGGCGGAATAGCGCTTGTATGCAGGTGTGGGCAATCCTGCTCCGACTCATGGAAGAATTCACAGACGCCAGCCGGCCCTTCCAGCGAGAGCGCCGTATCCAGTGGCCCCCAGGAAAAAGAGACGGTGCAGGAGCTATGATGCTCCGCCTCCTCACAGGTCCCGGTATGGCAGGTGCAGGCGAATTCGCGTTCGAGGGTGCGTGAGTTGAGCCAGTACTCGGGGTGCGTCATCAGGCCCAGGCTGGTCGCCGCCTTCAGGAAATGGCCGGTCATATCTTCATATGTCAACAACTTGTAAACTGCCTTTCAAAATGTAGTCAAAGGTGACACACTTTGATTACTGCCTGATACATGCAGCACACCGCACTCTTTAGAGGGTGGGTGGCCCAAGCCGGGCAAGGAACCATCTGCATCAAGTTCCATCAAGCTGCCTGAGAAAAGTTCTCAGGTTATCGCGTTTCCGCTGGCACTACCGCGAAGAGCCCAGTCTTTTCTGTTAGCGGCGTGTCTTTATATTACCTCTGTTGCCAGAAAGTGTCAATACGACAACATCTCCCTTCACCTCGTGTGAGCCACCGAAGGTGGCGAGAAGTTCAAAAAAGAGCCTCTTGACAAAGCGCTATCCATAATTTATTCTTTTTACACGATCAAAAAAATTTTATCGATCAGGAATAACTGATGGAAGAGCACTACAAAATCGAAACTCTTGAGCAGCTCCGTGCCATCGCCGATGTGCGGCGGCTGCGTATCGTTGACCTTTTGCGCGAGCAGCCCCTGACCGTTACGCAGCTGGCTGAACGCATTGGCGAGCCGCCCGCGAAGGTTCACTATCATGTACGTGAATTGGAGAAGGTAGGTTTGCTGCGCCTGGTCGAAGCCCGCGAAAAGGGCGGCATCCTGGAGAAATATTATCAGGCGATAGCGCGCGAAATCACGGTCCCCGATGGCCTGCTGCTCTCGGCGCCGCCCGATGAAACCATGATGCTGCTTGATACCCTGTTCCGGCAACTTCGCGATGGCCTGTATCAGACCATCCAGAAGGCCATTACGCAGCAGAATGAGGAGATACAGGCGATATATAATTTCTCGCGCGTCTATCTGACGCCCGATGAAGTGAAGCGGGTGGGGGAGCAGATAGGCGAACTGCTCAAGCCTTTTGAAACGCCGCGCGGCATCGAGGGGGAGCGAGAGATGCTGGGCACGATCATTATGTATCCCGAAGAGACTGCGCCGGACTCCGCTGATCGCGTGACTGGACCGCTATCCGCCGTGCAGGAAATCGTCAAGCGTAAAACAACCTGAGATATGCGAAAAGCAATAAAGAGAGACTCTCTATGCAGCAAACAGAAACGCTCACCGCCGTTGATCCTGGACCTGTTCCCCCTGGAAGGGGCCTCCTGATTAACCGCAACTTCGCGTTACTGGCCGCTGGTCAGGCTATTTCCAATATCGGAGATTTTGTCTATAGCACAACGCTGCTGATCTGGGTTTTCGCGCTGACGCACTCGGCTGCGGCGGTAAGCGGCGTGCTGGTGGCGCAGTACGCGCCGGTTTTCCTGCTCGGTCCCATCGCCGGCGTTTTTGTGGACCGCTGGGACCGCCGCCGGACGATGGTCGTCTCCGATATGATTCGCGCGCTGGTCTCCCTGCTGCCCCTGATTGCGCCGGCGCCCCTGCGACTGCCGGCCATCTACGCCAGTGTCGCCGTCATAGCGGGCTGCGGGCGCTTTTTCATGCCCGCGAAATCCGCTGTATTGCAGGTCATCGTCGCCGACAGGCAGCAGCCGCAGGCCGCCTCTATCAGCCAGGCAACCTTTGCCCTCTCGATCATTGTCGGCCCGGCGCTGGCCTCGCCGCTCTACTTCGTGGTTGGCCCGGTTGTCGCCGTGCTCATCAACGCAGCCTCCTACCTCGTCTCCGCCCTCAGCCTGCTCGCGCTCAGAGCGCCACGGCGCGCGCTGCATCCCTACGCCTTTCAGCGGGATCGCGGCACAGTAATGGGCATCGACGCCGTGCTGGGCGAACTACGCAGCGGCTTCGGCTTTGTGGTGAAGACGCGCACGCTGCTCATGATTGTGGTCATGGCGCTGGTAGCGATGCTCGGTTCGGGATCGCTGAACGCGCTCGATATCGTCTTCGTGAGCCGCAACCTCCATGTCAGCACGTCGATCTACGGCTTCCTGGTCGCGGTTGGAGGCATAGGTGCGCTGGCGGGAGCAATCGGGGCTGGCGTCATGGCGAAATGGGTGTCGGCGCGGCGCCTGCTGACGGGAGGCGTGATCCTGACAGGAGCTGGCATTACCATCTACGCGTTTCAGACCTGGTATATTGCGGCGCTGGTCATCAGCTTCCTCATGGGCATGCCGCAGGGGGCCATCGAAGTTGGTTTCGGGCCGCTGCTCATCAAGAGCACGCCGCGCGTAATGATGGGGCGCGCGCAATCGGTTATCGATACCAGCATGTACGCCGCCAGCCTGATCTCGATTGGCCTCTCCGGCTACCTGGGACAATTTTTACCCGTCAACGTCATCTTTGCCGCCTGTGGCATCCTGATCGCGCTCTCCGGCATCCTGGGCTGGTTCAGCATCCCGGAGCCACAGCAGCCAGCCGGCATGTAAGAGGGTATTCAGGCGAGCGCCGCAGGCGCGAGCACACAACAGTAACAAAAAATAACAGGGCATCATTGTGATGCCCTGTTATTTTTTGTGTAGATTACAGCATCGGGCTGATCGAGAGAATCGTATAGCTCGTCACCCCGCCGGGAGTTGAAACGCTCACCTCGTCCCCCTCCTTATGGCCCATCAGCGCCTTACCAACGGGTGACTGATCGGAAATCAAACCAGCTTTAGGATCGGCCTCGAATGTTTCAACCAGTTTGAAGGTGCGCCTCGTTCCCCTGTCGGTCTCTACCTCTACCTGCATGCCGATGCGCACGGTGGGTGGACCATCCTCCGGCCCATGCATATCCGGCGTCATAATCTCGGCCATTGAGAGCAGACGCTCCAGCTCTAAAATTTCGCCTTCGACCTTTGCTTGCAGGTTCTTTGCGTCTTCATACGCACTGCTCTCGCTGACATCTCCGGCCTCTTTGGCCTCATGAATGTAATCAGCAACCTCTTTACGCCTGACTGTGCGTAGATATTCTAAACGTTCTTGCTTCTTGGCAAAGCCTTCGGGAGTCAGATGATAGATCTTGCGCTCAGACTTTGCGTCACTCTGTCCACCAATACTCATAGCAAAACTCCTCCTGGTAACGGGGCTGCTCTATGGTTGGCCCCTTCCAGATATCCGCCTCTTTTTTGCTGTTCATCTCTGTTTGCATACATCGCTCTTTATATTCCACTTCTCACTTTTTTCTCTGTCCGCGATCCCCGTTTCCCTCTCAGGTCCCTCCACTGCACCACTTCCCCTGCCCGGTGTCCGTTGAAAGAGTGGTTAGTGGGACCACCACACCCTGTCAAGGAACCGCCGGAACGCTGTCCAGGGATAGGTATCCCTGCGCTCTCCCGCTTACCCTCTCTTCAACCGGATCTAATATGAGCCGAAAAGAAGATGAACTTCTCAAGGCAGCAACGGCAGGATACAGTAGCGGTTTACTGCATCCCTGCATTAAGCGAGGCGGCACTCGGCTGCGCCCCAGGTGAATGTGAAACGCAGGCGCTCAACACACATGAGGGTGATTATACGTTGTGAATGGTGGTACGTCAAGGGATTAACGTCACCTTTTCACGCTCCGATTACGATTCCAGAAACAAACTTGTGTAGCATTCTATTCCTGTTGCGAAACCACCTCTTTCCTTATGTTATTCCTTAATGATGAGGTCGCAGTAGCATTCCTACTGGCCGGCGACAAAGCGGAAAAGCTTTGTGCCGCAGGCGGGGCAGGTTCCCTCTATCGCGCTGCGCCCCTTCCTGGTAACAATCTTGCGGGGATTCTGGATAGCGCGCTTTTGCCGGCACTTGACGCAGTACGCCTGCATCTCCTCCTGCGCAGGCGTTGCTTCCTCGGACTTCGGGGCCGGTTCTGATTCTGGTTCGGTTTGGGTCGCGGCCGACTCTGCCTCGCTGTCCTGCTCACGCGCGGCCTGCGGGGCAGGTTGCGGAGCCGGCTGTGCGCGTGGAACGGACTCGCTTGCGGCGGCAATGGAATTTCTGGCCTGCACGCCTGCCGCTGCCCGCCTATCTTCCGCCTGCCATGCCAGTACGTTCGCGACGACCTGATCGGGGTATTCTTCGTGCACGCGCGCGCCTGCATTCCCGATCAGGGCGATCTGTGGATGCGCCGGCAGGAGGTGCTGGCCCGAGAGCGTGGGCGCTCTGTTCAATGCCTGCCCTCCCCAGATAATGAACGTTGGCTGCTGCAACATTTCAAATTTATGAGCAACATCGATATGCAACGCGCCCGTAAGCGGGGCCAGCGCCGCGTATTGCGCTCCGAAGCGGTGCGCGCTGGCAAAGTAGTGATCCAGCGCCTCGCCGGTGATGGAGCGAGCGCTGATTCCGGATTGCCACGCGACGACGCGACGCAGCACCGCGCGCGGCGTGAGGAGCGCATAAAGCACAAGGGCGAGGCCGGGGATCCTCAGCAGCGCCGAGAGCCAGGGGCGCCTTTGCTCCCCCTTGAACAATGAGATCGGCGACAGCAGTATCAAACGCTGGCACAGTTCGGGCGTCTCGCTTGCCACGGCCACCGCGTAGTTGCAGCTCAGTCCGCTGGCAAGCAGTGTCGCAGGCTGTCCAACGATGTCCCGCAGGAAATCCTGACATGCTCTGATATACGTATGAGCAGTATACTCAATTTTGGGACGATCCGAAAGGCCGAATCCGGGTAGATCGAGGGCATAGACATGGTAATTTCTTGCTAGCCCACCCGTGATTTTGCGCATCTCATATGACGATGCGGCGATCCCCGGTGCGTGCAGCAGCACGAGCGGCGGCGCATCCTCTGCCCCCAGCACTTTATAGAAGACGTGTCCTCGCGTCCATTTATATAGATGTGCATCTCCAGGCAGGACACTATCCAGCGGCCGGGGGGTTTGCAAAATGTACCTGAGCGTAATGACCAGTGTGCCAGAGAAACTAAGAGCAAGCGCTACAAGGCTGACTCGTAGGCATCGCACAACGCTACGCATGTATTGCCTCCTTCGCCTACGCTATGGCGTGTAAGTAGTATAGCATGTTACCAGAGCCAGTGCCATACGTTATGCAAACTACAAATCTGGAATTAAGCGTTAATTCACATATTCTACGTACAAGGAATCCCGCGATTTCCCGAAGCGAAGCGCTCCACACTGTGAGAAGCAACTATGCGAACCATTGACGACCTGAAAGAAATGACCGAGACTGCCAGGGGGTGGCTTGCAGGAGGGAGCGTTGGTTTTGTCTGTCTTATGAGTTCGCTGCATGAGGGGCACCGTAAACTGGTGCAGGCTGCGCGCGAAGGCTGCGAGATTGTTGTGGTCTGCATTCTGTACAACTGGCCGCAGCCCGCTGCCATCGGCGCCGTCGCTCAGCCTCGGTGGGATCTGACCACCGATCTGCAAGATCTGAATAATCTGGGCGTGGATGTGATCTTCCTGCCGCGCTTCGCGGATCTCTACCCATCCGATTTCGCAACCTACGTGACTCCAATGGTGCCGCTGGCGCAGCGTCTGGAAGGGCCAGCGATCCCGAACGTCATACGCGACTTTGCTACGACGATCACCAAATTATTCGAGCTGGTACGACCTGATATCGCCTACTTCGGGCGCAAGGATGCCCAGCAGATCGCCGTTATTCGCCGGTTTGTGCGCGATCTCAATATCGATGTGAGCCTGCGCGTTATTCCAACTGTGCGCGAAGCCGATGGTCTGGCACTGAGCAGTCGCAACCGCCACCTCTCCCCGGCGGAGCGCCAGCAGGCGCCCGCGCTTTACCAGGCATTGCTCGCCGGCAAAGCATTGATAGAAGGCGGTGAACGGCGCTCCACCGCGATTGAGCAAGCGATAGCAGCGCGCCTCGCCGCCTCGCCCCTGGTTGCGCTGGACTGCGCTGCTCTCTGCCATCCTGATGCTCTCACAGAGTTAACGGATGCCGCGCCGGGCTGTCTTCTGGCCGCCGCCGTCCAGGTGGGCGCCGTCCGTCTCATCGATAATATACTATGGGCTGAGGATGGACAGTGGATCTTGTAGATGGACAGTTCTTCAGGTGCCCTTGCCGCCTCCGGCGGCTTATCCGTTTGTGAAGGATGTGTGGGAGGCGGACTGCGTTCGCCTCCCACACATCCTCCACAAACCCCGGGCAAATCTAAAAGCCTTCTAGAAATTTGCACCGAATCGGTCTATAATGGAGCGGGGATGGTCAGCGTGCTGGCTCACCGGCGAGTACCAAAAAGATGCCCATCCTGACCATCACAGAGCGTAAGGAACAAGGAGGCCGCGATGCTGGGTATCATCGGTTCGCTCGTGCTCACTGCCATTATCGCTTATTTATGGGGTTCACTCCCGTTCGGTTATTTGATGGGGAAGCTGCTGCGCGGCAAGGATTTTGATATCCGTGACTACGGCAGCCATAAAATCGGCGCGACCAACGTGCAGCGCACGCTCGGAACCGTCCCTGCGATCATTGTGCTTGTCCTCGATCTTTCGAAGGGCGTGGGACCAACGCTGCTGGCAACGCTGATCCCTCTGCTGCACGGGGCTGGCTGGGGACCCGCTGTGGCCGGCTTGCTGGCTCTTCTGGGCCACTGCTTCCCGGTCTTCATAGGCTTTAAAGGCGGACGTGGCGTCCTGACCGGCACCGGCGCGCTGATTATTATTTCGCCCCTGACCTTTGCTATCTCTGCCGTAATCACGCTGAGCACAATCGCTATCTGGCGCTACGTCTCCCTGGGTTCGGTTGTCGGCTGCCTCTGCACCATCATCTGCGGCATTATCTTCTATATTGTAGGACTCTCCCATCCCACCTTTTTTGGCGCGGTCAGCCTGGCCCAGCTCGTCTTTATGATTCTCGCGCCCGCGCTGGTCATCGGTTTACATTACGATAATATCGGGCGCCTGCTGGCCGGCACAGAACGCAAACTGGGGCAGAAGGAGAACATTCCCTCCGTTCGCCCGGGACAGAGCACTTCTCCCAACAGGTAATCTTTGTTCATAGCAAACTCATCACATGCTCGCGCCTGCGGCGCTCGCCTGATGTATAGTGTTATATGGGAATGCTCTTCGCACATTCCCATATAACACTATACATCATTTGCGCGGTACAGCCGCACAAATGCCTGGCGTGACGAACCCTCTGTCGCGCCTTCCTTTCCTGGACCTGCCGGATTTGATATCAAGCGTGCGGCTCGCTGGCTCCGCCCTCGTTGAAGATTGGCAGAGCGCCGATGATATACTCGATGCCGGAAAAGACCGTCCAGACTGTGGCGAGAAGCATCATGATATCGGCCAGCAGCAGCAGGATCTCGGCGGGGGCCAGCGTCTCGCTGTTAAATGTGAGCATGGGTGGGAATAATGTGAGCAGGTGCGCCCCCAACCCTTTTGCCAGTAAAATGCCACCGATAGCGAGCAGGGTAATAAAGGTTTTCTGCTTGCCCCACTTGCCCGCCGGAATAACCGTTCCCTTCGCCGCTGCCATAGAGCGCAGGCCCGTTACCAGGAACTCGCGCGTGATAATAATGAGCACGATCCAGGCCGGCACCAGTGCTATCTGCACCATAGCAACCAGGATGGCCGAGACGAAGACCTTATCGGCAGTCAGATCCAGGAAGACGCCGAAGGAGGAGACTACTTTGAGGCGCCGCGCCAGGTAGCCATCAAAAAAATCCGTAATTGAAGCGAGCACGAATACGAGCGTCGCTACCAGGAACGCCCAGGGCTGATCGACCAGCACCAGTATGAACACGATCACTGTGGCTACAAGTCGGCTCAGGCTCAGTAGATTTGGGAGATTACGCATGATTATTCCTCGTATATCAAGCGACCACTGCCAGGCGGTGAACGCGGAGCGCAGCCCGGATTCAAGCCTTCTTTACCTTACCGCCCGTGGCCGCTAGAGATGTATTTCCGGTTTGAACGGTCTGGACGCACATAACGAAAGGATTTGCGCTCAGTACTACCATTATAAGCGAATGCACGCTGCTTGTATAGTTGGTAATAGCCGGGGCGTGGCGGTGCGATCCACCGCGCCTGAAAGCGCTCTACGGGTGCAGGGAGGCGCGATGGATCGCGCGCCTGCGCACATCTATCGTATTCGGGGGAATTGTCAGGGTGTCATGAGCGCAGGGTAATCAGGCCGCGTTGGGCCGCCAGCGAAACGGCCTCCGTGCGATTGGTCGCGCCCAGCTTGCTCATGATCGAACTGACGTGAAATTTCGCGGTGCGCTCGCTGATGACCAGGTGGGCGGCGATGACCTTATTGGGCATGCCCTGGGCCAGCAGGCGCAGAACCTCAAGCTCGCGTTCGGTGAGTTCTTCCACGGGTGGGGTCTGGTAGAGCCGGGAGGGGCCATCGCCCCCTGGCTGCTGGCCGACGTGGCGCAGCAACTTTGAAGCGATAACGGGCTGGAGCAGCGAACCGCCGCGCATGGCTACGCGAATGGCATTGAAGATATCTTCGCGCGGCGCGTTCTTGAGCAGGTATCCATCCGCGCCAGCCTGAATAGCATGCACGATGCGCTCATCGTCGTCGAAGGCTGTGAAGACAATGACGCGGGGGACGCGAGCCTGGTGGCGCAGGTGCCGGATCGTCTCCACGCCATCCATCACCGGCATCTCCAGGTCGAGCAGAACGATGTCGGGGCGAAGCTCCGTCGTCAGACGCACAACTTCATCGCCATTCGCGCACTCCGCAATGACCTCGAAATCGGCCTGCGTCTCCAACAGTGCGCGCAGGCCCTCGCGCACGATAGGATGATCGTCGGCGAGGATAATGCGAACCATAAAGCTGCACACCTTTCATTCAAAATGGCACAGAGATATAGAGGCAGGTGCCCGCCCCTTCCTCGCTCTGGATGCAGAGATCGCCACCGAGCAGCTTGACGCGCTCGATCATGCCGGTCAGCCCGAAATGCCCGTCGCGGCCACGCTGCATAAGCGAATCGGCGTCGAAGCCGCGCCCGTCATCCTGAATCACCAGGTAGACATGCGTCTCATCGGCGGTCAGCGTCATCTCGACGGATTGCGCCGCCGCGTGTTTGCGCACGTTCGCCAGCGCCTCCTGTGCGACGCGATAGAGGCCGGCCTCGATGCGAGCGGGCAGGGGTGGGAAATCCGGTGAGGGCGTATAAGTATATTGCACGACGGGCATCGCCTCGCCCTTATCGGGCTGCTGGTAGGCGGTAATTTCGCTGGCGATCAGAGCAGAAAGCGCTTCGGGCAGCGTATGATTCTGGAGAGGAGCGGCGCGCAGGTCCATTACAGAGCGCCGCGCCTCCTCAAGATTGCTGCGCGCGAGGCTCAGCGCGCGCTGGATCGCCTCATGCGCGCGCTGCGGACGCTTCCCGGCCAGTGCATCGGCCGTCTCCAGGTGCAGTGTGATCGCGGCGAGTCCCTGGGCCAGCGTATCGTGAATTTCGCGTGCCAGCCGGTTGCGCTCCTCAATTGTTGCCAGCCGGGTCGCGGCTCGTGTGTGCTGCGCGGAGAGGCGCGCGCGCTGCAAAGCCAGGCCGATCTGGTCGCTGATGATATGCAGCAGTTGTAATTCTTCCTCTTGCAGTTCGCGCCAGTCCTCGCTGGCGACATTCAGGACGCCGAGCAGCTTATCTCCGGCATAGATGGGTACGCTGGCATGAAAACGCAGGCCCAGCGCGGAGGGATCGCTATCGCGCTCGGCGTTCTTCAAGCGGCTACAGCGCAGCACATTGATATTGGCCGCATCCTCCTCGCCGCCGCTCAGGAAGGTGTCGAGGCACTGGCAGGAACCGGTCATGCGCTGCGGATGGTCCCCGAGGTAGGGTGGCAGCGCTTTGGACGCTGCCAGGTAGGGAGATCCCTGCTCATCGAGCAGCCATACCCAGCCAGTGCGCAGGCCGAGCAGTTCCGTTACGCGTGCCAGAACGTCCTGTAGTGCTTCGTGGACATCGACTTTATGGTTGAGGTAGCCGGCAATATCATAGAGAATCGCGAGAGCGCGATTCTTGCGTAGCAGCGATATGCTCTCCTCTAGCTGATCTTCGGGCTGTATTTGCATAGTTCTTTGTATACATTGTTGGATAGACTGTCGCCTCCCATTATAACACGCATCGCGGTTTCGTCGCTCTCAGTGGGTCAGGGAGGCGCTTGTCTCTTTCACCTTCTTCCTGTATCATAGAAGTCAAATATTTTCAGCGAGAGCGGTTTTGCCAGCCGCTGCCTGCACATCAGGGAGGTGCCATATGGCTGTGCCAACAGTGCAACCCCGGTCCCCCGAACCACGCCCTGAGTTCTGGCTCCTGGCCTGGGCGCGTAAGCTCGGTAACTCGCTTGGCCGCCCGGTCTTCGCCGTCGTCCTCTCGATGATCGCCGGAGCCATTGTGATTATGATCAGCCCCGGCGGCTCGCCCGGCGCTGCTGCCAGCGCCTATCAAACGCTTTTTCAGGGTTCGTTCGGTGATCCGCAGAGCATATCGTTCACCCTGGTCAGAGTCGGGCCACTCATCCTGACCGGCCTGGGTGTGGCGATAGCTTTCCGTGCGGGACTATTCAATATTGGCGCCGAGGGCCAGCTCGCGATAGGGGCAATGGTCGCCGGGATGATTGCTTTCAAAGAGCCACACTGGCCCGCATGGGCGCTTATTCCGCTCATGCTCATTGCCAGCATCATCGCCGGTGCCATATGGGGCGGTATCGCCGGCTGGCTCAAAGCGTGGCGTGGTGCCCACGAAGTCGTGACGACGATCATGCTCAACTGGATCGCTTTTTATCTCACCGATTATCTCATCGATGGCCCCTTCAAGGCGCCCAGCCAGGCCACACAGACGCCTCCGCTGCCGGCGCAGGCCACGCTTCCCCGCATCTCTACCGCCTATGACCAGTTGCTCGGCGGCTTTTTGCCACGCATCGATCCCAACGCCTATAACCTGGATGTTGGCTTCTTGCTGGCCCTGCTGGCCCTGGTTGTTTACTGGTTTATTACCGCGCGCACAACCTTTGGCTACGAGTTGCGCGTGATCGGGCAGAATCCCAAAGCGGCTCGCTATGCCGGCATTCGCACCGGACGCAACATCTTCCTGGTCATGGCGATTTCGGGAGCCTTCTCCGGCCTGGCCGGGGCGATCCACCTGATGGGGCAATTTCCCTATACGCTGATCGCTACGACTTTCAGCATCGATCCCACCGGCTTCGATGCCATTGCTGTTTCGCTGCTGGGGCGAACAACTGCCATAGGGGTGCTGCTCGCTTCGCTCTTTTTCGGCGGTCTGCGTCAGGGCGGCTATCTCATGCAACTGAACGCCAATATACCGGGCGACCTCGTGTATATCATCCAGGCTCTGGTGCTCTTCTGCATCGCCGCCGAGTTCCTGCCGGCTATCCAGCGTGCCCTGCCTGCCTGGATGAGTTTTAGCAGGAGACCGGCGCTGGCGACCGGTATCAAAGGGCCAACCGTCATAGACCTGCCGCATGAGGGGGCCGCTTCCTCGAATGGAGAGCCTGTGCCCGTGGAAGGTGATGCTGCGGCCACCGACTCCGCGACAGTTGAGCGACACTCTGAGCGGGTAGAGGAGGATTAACCATGTTCTGGCACATATTCCTGCGCGTCATCTCCTCCAGTGATCTCTGGGCGGCTACGCTCCAGTTCACGGCTCTGCTCCTGCTTCCGGCGCTCGGCGGCGTGATCTCCGAACGCAGCGGCGTCATCAATATCGCGATGGAGGGGATGATGCTGGTAGGGGCCTACGCCGGCGTTATGGGTGCCAAAGCGACGGGCAGTGTTGTCGGTGGGGTGCTGATAGCCATCATTGCCGGTTCGCTGCTGGCTCTCGTGCATGCCATCGTCTCCGTCAACTTCAAAGCCGACCAGATCATCAGCGGCATCGCCATCAATCTCGCGGCTCTGGGGTTGACAAACTATCTGCTGCCCCTCCAGACCGGCGGTCAGGGTGTGCCCTCGCTGGGCAACAACCTGCGCCTGCTCAATATATCGCTGGGGCCTATCTCGAACATTCCCTTTATTGGTCCCGTCTTCTTCCAGCAGAACATCGTCTTTTATGTTGCCGCACTGATCCTGCTGGGCATCCATTTCCTGCTCTTCCACACCAATGCCGGCCTGCGTATCAGAGCGGTGGGCGAGCATCCACAGGCCGCCGATACAGCCGGTGTGAATGTGCAACTGGTGCGCTATATGTGCGTGATCGGCAGTGGCGCGCTCTCCGGGCTGGCCGGCGCCTTTCTCTCGATGGGTATTGCCGGCATTTTCAATTCGGACATGACAGCAGGAGCAGGCTTCATTGCCCTGGCGGCGATGATCTTCGGCAAATATACACCCTTCGGCACGGCGGGTGCCTGCTTCATCTTCGGACTGGGCGAGGCTTTGAGCGTGCGTATGCAGGATACGGGCATCAGCCCCAACCTGCTCAGCACGCTGCCCTATATCATCACGCTGATCGCACTGGTCGGACTGGTCGGACGCACGGTAGCTCCCGCCGCCGATGGCATCCCGTATGAGCCAGGAGGGGAATAATCGATGCAAGAAAGTACGCTTGTCAGCCCGGATGAACAGCACGCCGCTCCTCTCGCCGTAGAGATGCGCGCTATATGCAAGGCGTGGCCGGGCGTCGTCGCCAACGATCACGTCAATCTCGCTGTGCGCAAAGGCGAGATCCATGCCGTGGTGGGTGAGAATGGCGCGGGCAAAACGACGCTCATGAATATCCTCTACGGCCTGCTGCGTCCCGATAGCGGCGAGATCTTCGTCAACGGCCAGCAGGTCCACCTCAGCGGACCGCGCGACGCTATTCGCCTGGGCATTGGCATGGTTCACCAGCACTTCATGCTCATCCCGCCGCTGACGGTGGCTGAGAATATCATCCTGGGCAGCGAGCCGGGCGGCGTCTGGAACGTGCTCGATACGCGGAAGGCGCGGGACCATATCATGACGCTGAGCCAGCAATATGGCCTGCCAATCAATCCCGATGCGCGCATCGCCGATCTCTCCGTTGGCCTCCAGCAGCGCGTCGAGATCCTGAAAATGCTCTCACGCGGCGCCGATATCCTGATTATGGATGAACCTACCGCTGTGCTGCGGCCCCAGGAAGCCACTGAACTCTTCGCGGTACTGCGTAAGCTGGTACAGGAGGGCAAAACGGTTATCTTCATCTCGCACAAGCTGCGCGAGGTGCTGGAACTGACCGATAGAATCACGGTGCTGCGGCGTGGCAAAAACGCGGGCGAGCTGGTCACGCGCGAGACGAACCAGGCCGAGATCGCGCGCCTGATGGTGGGGCGCGAGGTGCTGCTGCGCGTCAATAAGACGCCGGCGAAACCCGGTCCAGTGGTGCTGCACGTCGAGAACCTGCATGCGCTCTCCGATCTCGACCTGGAGGTGCTGCACGGTGTCAGCTTCGATGTCCATGCGGGGGAGATTCTGGGCGTCGCGGGCGTTGAGGGCAACGGGCAGTCGGAGCTGGTCGAGGCGCTGACCGGCATGCGCAAGGTGACGGAGGGCAAGGTAACGATTACGCCGATCAAAGACGGGCTGCCGGGTGAGACCTGCGATATCACCCACCTGGATGCGCGCAGCACACGCAAGATGGGGCTGGCGCATATCCCGGAGGACCGGCGCGGCAGCGGCCTGGTGCTGCCGGAGTCTATCGAAGATAACAGCATTCTGGGGCGGCAGCGCTGGCCGGAGTTTTCGTGGCGCGGCCTGGTGCTGCTGCTGTCGAAGATCACAGAGTGGGCCAGGAGGCTGATCGCCGATTTCGATGTGCGCACCCCTTCGGCGACTGTGCCAGTGCGCGCGCTCTCTGGCGGCAACCAGCAGAAAGTGATTATCGCGCGCGAACTGGCCTGCAACCCGGTAGCGCTGGTGGCCTCGCAGCCGACGCGCGGTGTCGATATCGGCGCCATCGAATTCATCCACCGGCGTCTGATCGAGCAGCGCGACGCAGGTAAAGCAGTGCTGCTCGTCTCCGCCGAACTTGACGAAATCCGCTCGCTCTCTGACCGTATCGCCGTGATGTACGAGGGCCAGATCGTCGATGTCGTCGGCCCCGACGCCACCGAAGAACAGCTCGGCATCTTGATGACCGGCGGGCATATCGAAAAGGGGAAAGAGGAGGGAGCACAATAGTGGAGTGGGCGCAGAGGTGTGGGATCGCGGGAGGGGCGCGGTGCCGCCGTGGACATGCAAGCCCGATCATAGAACGGCGGCGCAAGCCCGCCCGGTCTCCAAAAACGAATGGTGGGTGCAAGAAATCCGCGCGGGCTTGCGCCGCAGGCCAGTCACGGTGCGTTGCCCAGAACGGCGGCGCTGCGCCCCTACAGCGGCGGCATCACTCCTTCTTGCCAGACCATATTAATCTGTTGCCCGCTATCATCTCAATGTTTCTGCTTATCCTCCCGGCCTGCTCGGCGGGAGGAACGGCGGTCACGCCCGGCAATACGGGAGGGGCGCCGGTGCGTCAGGCCGGAACGCCCCCACCGGTGAACGATAGCAGCAGCGCCAGCTTCACCATTGATGGCGCGCTGCACGGTTCCTACACCATCAAAGCCACGCCGCCGACCTCCAAACTGCGCCACGGCCATAAAGAATTCACCATCTTTCTCACCGGCGGCGGCAATGTCTTCTGGATCGTTTTCTACGGCTATACCGGCCCCGGACGCTATATCCTTGAAGCGGGCATCAACGGCGGCGATGTCAGGATCGCTCTGAACAATGCCGCGTCCTGGGACCTGACCATGAATCCACATGCCACCTGCTCGCTGCTGGTCGCCAGCGACACGCCCACTCAGGAGGCTGGTCTTGATAGAATGCAGGGCAGCTTTTCCTGCCCGGCGCTCCTCTCCAGCAATCCACGCATGCCGGAAAAACCAATATCTGCGTCCGGGCGCTTCGATATCGCCATTATCGTCGAAAGTTAAGAGGGTATCCGGGCTGTGCGGGCGGCTTCGCCGCCCGCACAGCCCGGATACCCTCTAATCAAAGGAATCATTTCTTCTCCCCCGGTATGATAAAAGCACAGTCATGATGAGAAACCGGGAGGGCACTCTATGGTCGACGACCTTTTTGCGGGTGGCGCCCACCTGCGTATTGCCGAGGAGCAGGCTGCCATCGATAACGAACGCCGCCGCATCGCGCGCGATATCCATGACGGCGCCGCGCAGCAGTTCACACACGTACTGCATAAGCTCGAACTGATCCAGCATATTCTCGCCAGCGAGCCGCAGCCCTCGCACCGCGTTCCGCTCGCGCTTATGGAGGTCGAGCGAGCACAGAACATCTTGCAGGCCGGCCTGGCGGATCTGCGCTCCAGCATAGCCACGCTGCTGCCCGCGCAACTGGAAGGGCAGGATCTCGGCACCGCCTTACGGAAACTGCTCCAGGAATGCATACTTAACCATCCAGACTTGAAGATGAGCGACAACCTTGACGCTCTACCACCGCTGCCATCCACCATGCAGGTTGTCGTCTTTCGCTTTGTGCAGGAGGCGCTCAATAATGCCTGTATACACGGACGGGCCACACATATCTCGATCAATGTGGAGCGACAACCGCATGCGCTGATGCTGGCAGTGAGCGATAACGGGGCCGGCTTTCAACCGCAGGCTGTATACACAGTGGGCAGAGCGAATGGCGGGCGGCATCTTGGATTGCGCGGGATGCGCGAGCGCATCGAGCAGGCAGGAGGAAACCTGGAGATTGAGAGCAGGCCAGGCGCGGGCACAACGGTGAGAGCGCGTTTCCCCCTCAATCTCTAAGGAAGTGGTACAGAAGGGATGGGAAGGAGCGGCGGCCTCTTCTCATCCCTTCTGTACTGCTTCCTCAGTTCTCCTCTTCAGGCAACAGCCCGTGGCGCAGGGCAAAAATAGCCACCTGCGTGCGATCACGCAAATGCAGCTTCTGAAAGATAAGCGAGAGATAGTTCTTGACAGTCTTTTCGGAATAGACCAGCTTCTCGGCAATCTCTTTATTGCTCATACCCGCCGCCACGTAGCGCACGATCTCGATTTCTTTCTCCGCGAGCGCATCGATCCCCTCACCGCTGCTCATCGGACCGGAGAGGCGGCGGAACTCGCTGACGAGGACGCTGGTCATCTCCGGCTTGATGAAGACGCCATCCTCATGTACCATCCTGATGGCCTGGGCGACTTCGCGAGCCGATGCGCTCTTGAGCAGGTAGCCGCGCGCACCATTTTTTATCGCCTGCAACATTTGCTGCTGCTGCTGATAAGCCGTCAATATGATGATGGCCGTAGATGGAAACGCGCGGGTAATCTCGCGCGTGAGCGTGATGCCATCGACAACAGGAAGGTGTATATCCATGAGCACAACGTCGGGACGCCACTGGCGCACCTTTAGCAGCGCATCGAGGCCATCAACGGCTTCATCGATAACCTGCAAATCCGGCTCCAGGGCGAAAAGCTGGCGCAGCCCCTCGCGTATCAGCGCGTGGTCATCGACGAGCAGTACGCTGATCGTGCCTGTGCGCCGCTTTGTCGCTCTGTCGCCCTCGCCGGCGCTGATGGCGGCGCGGTTTTTCTCATCGAAAACCGGTGCGGGTGGCTCTGTTGCGACTGTGATATACTGCCTATCGTCTACGTGGATGTATGACATAACGACTGCCTTTCAAAATGTGATCACACATGTTCACCACATTTTTCGCCACTGTTGGTTCCCTTCTTCCGCCATTTCAGGGCAGTAACAGGTGAGAGTGACGCATTTTCATGGGGAGTTGCGCGCCCTCTCTTTGTAGTATAACCTGTGGACCATGCATCACGTTATCATGGAAGGCTGTTCGAAAACTGCGAAAACAGGATGAAAGGATCATTTTCAGATATATGGAGACAGTACCTGGCGAGCCGGAGATCCTCGCGCGCACCTATGAGGAAGTAGAGCATCGTTTCAGCGGCATTGACGATCTTGCCCACGGCTGGGAGCATGTAGACAGGGTGTACCGGCTGGCGCTGTATATCGCCGAAAGGGAAGATGCTGACCGCTTTGTCGTGGGTATGGCCGCGCTGCTCCACGACCTGGGGCGGACGGCGCGGCACAGCCTGGCGGAGCACCACGCCGATCTCTCCGCGCGACTGGCAGGTGAACTGCTGGCGGTCCATCGCGTGCCGGCCGATAAGCAGCAGGCGATCCTGCATGCCATCATCGCGCACAGTTTCAGCAAGGGCATCGAGCCGCAGACGCCGGAGGCGCGCGTAGTGCGTGATGCTGACCGGCTCGATGGCCTGGGAGCTATCGGCATCATGCGCTGGGCAGTAACGGGCGCCGTGCGGCGTACACCCGAAACCCGCTCGTATCATCCAACCGATCCCTTCGCCACGTCCCACCACCCGGACGATGAGCGCTATATGCTCGATCACTTCTTCAAGAAATTGCTCAGGCTGGAGGAGACGATGATGACGGAGACCGGACGCGCGCTGGCACAACGCCGCACGGCCTTCATGCGTGCGTATCTCGACGAGTTCAAGCGAGAATGTTTCAATCTCGATCAGGGCTATTGAGCGCTTGCCTCCCGCTCAGCTTTCAAGGCGGCCAGTTGCCGCGTGTGCAACTGATCGTGCTGTGGGAGGATGTTCACCAGTTGATAGAACTTGAGGTCTCCCCACTCCTCACTTCGCAGGGGACGCAGCCACGCTTCATCCGGCAGCGAGGAGAGGTACTCGAAAATCTCTTCGCGGCGCGCGGCCAGGCCGGCCAGAACGGAGTCAAGCGAGACTGGCGGCTCGGAGGTGCGCGTCAGGTGGGGAGCTTCAACGCTCAGGTTACGGATCAGCGGGTTCTCCTCGTTTTGCACGCGGCGCATCTCTTCCAGGGCCAGCCCGTCGACGATATAGAGGTGGTGCGCCAGTTGCAAAGGGGACCACTCGCTCTCCGAAGGACGCAGTGCGATCTCATCCTTGCTGAACTTCGCCAGTTCGCTCATGAATGCGAGGCGGGCCGCTACCATCTTGCGCCGTACCTTCTCATACGAGCTTTCTGCTGTCGTCATAAACCCTCCAGGCTACTCTTCTTGTTTGACGAGCCTCTGATATAAACCCTCCAGTTCGTCCTGACTGTTGAAATGCAGAACAATGGTCCCTTTCCCTTTCGCATTGCATTTGAGGTCAACCTTCACCATGAGCGCATTACGAAAACGGGTTTCCAGGTCCTCCAGTTCAACAGGACGCGCGCGAGGAGCTGCCAGCCTCTGTACCGCCACCCCATTGTTTTCCGCCGCCTTGATTTTTGCTGCCAGCTCTTCCGCCTGGCGCACATTGTAGTTGAGCGCGATGATCTGATTCATCGCCGCTATCTGATCTTCTTCGCGCGTAATGCCGATCAATGGGCGGGCGTGCCCTTCGGTAAAATGCTCCGGTTGATTGATAAGCGCTTCGCGCACCTTAGGCGCAAGCTGCAAGAGGCGCAGCGAGTTTGCGATAGTCGAGCGATCCTTGCCGACCTGTTTCGCAACCATCTCCTGCGTCATGCCGAACTCCTGGATCAGAGCCTGATAGGCCAGCGCCTCTTCGATAGGATTGAGGTCGGCGCGCTGAATATTCTCGATGAGGGCCAGCTCGAGCATCTGCTGCGGGGTTACTTCCTTGATAATCACCGGCACTCGCGTCAGGCCGGCCAGCCGTGCCGCTCGCCAGCGCCGCTCCCCGGCAATAATCTGGTACTCCAGTGCATGCGCCTTCCCGGAGGACGCCGCCTCCGGTTCGCTGTGGCCGGGCCATGACCATACATCCTTGCTGGCGGCTGCGTGGTTATCCAGGCGTGTAACAATGATTGGCTGGAGCAGGCCGTGTTCCTTGATCGACGCGCTCAAATCCAGCAGGCGGGGATCATCTTCACGAAAGGCCCGGCGTGGTTGGCGCGGATTGGGAATCATGCTATCGATTGGTACCTGGGGCAGCGATTCAAGCTCGCCTCTCATCTCGGATGCGCCGGGCAGGAGAGCATCCAGGCCCTGCCCCAGACCGAACTTCCTCTTAGTCACGAGCCATTACCTCCTCAGCCAGCGCCCGATAGGCCAGCGCCCCGGGAGACGTGGGATCATAGTCAAGGATGGCCTGCCCAAAACTGGGGGCCTCGCTTAAACGAACGTTACGACTGATGATCGTCTGAAATGCTTCCTGGGGGAAGTGATTGCGCACCTCTCTCACAATATCGCCCGAGAGGCGCGTGCGCGGATCAAACATTGTCAGCACCACCCCTGCCACATAGAGATCGGGATTCAGCTTACTTTTGACAATATTGACGGTATCAAGCAACTTGCTCAGTCCTTCCAGCGCCAGGTATTCACATTGTATAGGGATGAGCAGGCCGTCGGCGGCCACCAGAGCATTGATAGTCAGCAGACCGAGCGAAGGAGGGCAATCAATAACGATATAGTCACAGCGGTTGCGAATCGGCTCCAGCGCTTGCCGCAGGCGGAATTCGCGCGCCAGCGCCGCCACTAGCTCTACCTCTGCCGCAGCCAGATCTACCGTGCAGGGGGCGACGACTAACTCACGGCGCTGCGTTGGCACGATGACATCAAAGATCGTGAGGTCCTCCTGCTGCTGTACGAGTAGATCATAAATGGTGTGGGGGCGCCTCTTCTGCGCGATGCCGATACCGCTCGACGTATTGGCCTGCGGATCTATATCAACCAGCAGTACCTTGCGCCCGGCGGCCGCCAGGTACGTTGCGAGATTGATGGCAGTGGTGGTCTTACCCACGCCCCCCTTCTGATTGGCTATGGCATATACTTTTGACACGGAGCGCTACCGTACCTTTCCTCTCACCATGTCAAGGGGAAGATAAAGTCTAGCTTTCTGCTGTACCGACATTGTAGCAAATGTCACAATGAGAAGCAAGAAATCTATGTAATTCACAGGGCGCTTTAAAGCGTCTCTGATTTCCGACGCTTGCGCTTGCTCGCGCCTGCGGCGCTCGCTTTCTGAATAGTGGGTTGCAGGTCATGCGCGAAGCGCATGACCTGCAACCCACTA
>DATGLE010000229.1:0-15261 GCA_035294325.1 Ktedonobacteraceae bacterium
CAATCTGAGGCGGGCACAATCACAGACGTGCGCGGAGAGACGCCCGCAAGGGGCGTCTCTACATTTTGGCGTGCGGCGCGGTTTCCGCTTTTGGCAAAATGTGGGGTATTCATTAATGTAGAGACGCCCCTTGCGGGCGTCTTACCCGGGGCGTCAGACCCGGGGCGTCGTGTATGCATGCGTCATGCATACGGGCGTCAGACCCGGGGCCTCTCGCGTGCGCGCGTCTCACGGCAATGTAGAGACGCCCCTTGCGGGCGTCTTGTCCGGGGCGTCATGTGTGCGTGCGTTAAGCCGGCGCGCGCCCTGGATCCCGGCCCGTCTTTGAACATGGCCTATCCGGGGCTGGTTTTGCCAGAATTTGTGTATGTATATGTGGAAAGAAGAAGGTGAATATCATGGGTCATCGGCATGTCAATCTTGACCGTTTTCGTGGGCGCTCTATCCGGCTGCCAAACCGTGATTACCGCTCGCCTGGAGCTTATTTCGTTACTATCTGCGCCTATGGGAGACAGACAATCTTTGAGACTCCAGCCCTACGTGTATTGTTACAAGAGCATTGGTTAGCTTTGCCAGAGCGGTTTCCAACCGTAAGGTTGGATGAATTTGTAATTATGCCCGATCATCTCCATTTCATATTGTGGCTTGAAGGTCAGCAATCTACGAATCCTCGGTTGAGCGAGGTAATCGGAGCATATAAATCACTTGTAGCAGTTGCCTGGATTAAGCATGTTGAAAATAATGAACTGAATTGTTCCGCTCGCGTCTGGCAAAAAGGATATTACGAACGGGTTGTGCGTCAAGATGAATTGGACCAGACCCGGTACTATATCCGTACCAATCCATTGAAACTGATGCCCTCATCCTATTTGGAATCAGAGCAATAGGGCATGTTGTGGTTATCCGAGTAAGACGCGCGCATTCTGAGAGACGCGCGGTGAGACGCCCGCCTTCACAGACGCCCGCAAGGGGCGTCTCTACATTTTGGCGTGCGGCGCGGTTTCCGCTTTTGGCAAAATGTGGGGTATTCATTAATGTAGAGACGCCCCTTGCGGGCGTCTCACCGGGGCGTCGTGTATGCCTGCGTCATGCATACGGGCGTCAGACCGGGGCCTCTGGCGTGCGCGCCCCTCACGGCAATGTAGAGACGCCCCTTGCGGGCGTCTTGTATACGGGCGTCTCACCGGGGCGTCATGCATGCGGGCGTCTTGTATACGGGCGTCTCACCGGGGCGTCGTGTATGCCTGCGTCATGCATACGGGCGTCATGCCGGGGCGTCATGCATGCACGCGTCATGCATACGGGCGTCTCACCGGGTCCTCTGGCGTGCGCGCCCCTCACGACAATGTAGAGACGCCCCTTGCGGGCGTCTTGTATACGGGCGTCATGCCGGGGCGTCGTGTATGCGCGCGTCTTGCATGCCTGCGTCATGCATACGGGCGTCAGACCCGGGGCGTCGTGTATGCCTGCGTCATGCATGCGCGCGTCAGACCGGGGCGTCTTGCATGTGGGCGTCATGCATACGGGCGTCAGACCGGGGCGTCTTGCATGCATGCGTCATGCATACGGGCGTCTCACCGGGGCGTCTTGCATGCATGCATCATGCATACGGGCGTCAGACCCGGGGCGTCATGCATACGGGCGTCATGCCGGGGCGTCAGACCGGGGCGTCATGCATGCGCGCGTCTTGCTATCCGATCAACGTTTGCAACGTGTCCCACAGGTCGCGGATATCCTGCTCGGTGGTGCGCAGGTTGCCGATTGCCACGCGCATCGTGAACTTGCCGCGCAGCTTTGTGTGCGAGAGGAAGAAGCTGCCAGCGGCATTGATCTGGTTCATGAGGCGTTCGTTGAGCGCGTCCAACTGCGCCTCATCGTCCATGCCGCGCGGGTGCACACGGAAGCAGACCAGGCTGAACGGAGCCGGCGCCATCAGTTCGAAGTCGGGCGATGCCTCGATCCACAGGCGCAGCATCTGCGCCAGGCGGATATGCTCACGGATACGGGCCGCGATCCCCTCCTGCCCGAAGTAGCGCAGGACCATCCACAACTTGAGCGCGCGGAAGCGCCTTCCCAGCGCGGTCCCGTAGTCCATCAGGTTCGGCACCGTCTCACCATTGCTCTCGTCGTTGCGCAGATACTCGGGCAGCAGGCTAAAGGCTGCCCTGACCACCTCCGGTTTGCGCGTATAGAACACACTGCAATCGATGGGAGTGAAGAGCCATTTGTGCGGGTTGACGATCAGCGAGTCGGCGCGCTCGCAGCCGGCCAGCACCCAGCGCATCTCGGGATCGATGGCCGCCGGTCCGCCGTAGGAGCCGTCGACGTGCAGCCAGAGGCCGTGGCGCTCGCAGATATCGGCGATGCGGGGCACCGGATCGATGCTGCTGGTCGAGGTTGTGCCCACCGTCGCCACCACCGCGAAGGGGAGCCAGCCCGCTGCTTTATCCTCCTCTATCGCCTGTTCGAGCTGCCGCACGTCCATGCGAAAATCGTCATCCGCCGGGATCTTGCGCAGGCCCTCCTGGCCGATGCCCAGCACAATCGCTGCCTTCTCCACCGATGAATGCGCCTCCTGCGAGGTATAGGCGCGCAGGCGCGGCACCTCCGCGCGCCCGCTCATGCCGCGCTGCCGAATGGCAAGATCGGGGATCGCCTCCCGCGCCGCCGCCAGCGCGTAGAGCACGCCGGAGGAGGCGGTATCGTTGATAACGCCGAAGAGCGGCTCTGGCAGGCCAAGCAGTTGGCGCAGCCAGTCGAGCGTGACCTGCTCCAGTTCGGTTGCCGCCGGTGAGGTGCGCCAGAGCATGGCGTTGACGTTGAGGGCGGCGCAAAGCATCTCGCCCAGGATGCCGGGGCCGGAGCCGGTGATGGCGAAATAGGCCAGGAACCCCGGCGAGTTCCAGTGCGTGATACCGGGCATGATGACGCGGTTGAAGTCGGAAAGCACTTTCTCCATCGGCTCCGGTTTTGTGGGCGGCTGCGCGGGCAGCGCGCGGCGCGTCGCCCCCGGCTCGACCTGAGAGAGCACGGGATAGTTGCCGACGTGCGTCATATACTCGGCGATCCAGTCCACTACCTGGTGGCCGTAGCGACGAAACGCCTCCGCCTCCATATCGCCTACCGCCTCGGGCTGCTGGGCCGCATCCAACGCTTTACGATCTTCCATGTTTCTCGCTCCTTTACTCTCAGAGGGTGCCGGGAACCAGCTCCCCCCCTCAAATTATCTCGTTTATATACATTATAGCATGCAATATAAGCATATCCAATTGTATGATACACAAGATGTAGCAGAACTTTACATAAGGTTTATAGATACCAAACGGGCGGGCTTGCGCCGCAGACGCCCCGGCGGGGAAGAGACCCGGGGCGGCGCGGCGCCCCTACGGCTTCCCGGCATGGCTCTCAATTGCCGGGCCTGGTTTATCCTCCTGAACCGTCCCGGCAATCGCGACGGCTTCCCGGCATGGCTCTCAATTGCCGGGCCTGGTTTATTCTCCTTGAACCGTCCCGACAATCGCGCACGCTGCCTGATACCGAACGGGCGGGCTTGCGCCGCAGACGCCCCGGCGGGGAAGAGACCCGGGGCGGCGCGGCGCCCCTACAGGCCCGGCAATGGAGAGCCTTGCCGGGCCGGGGTGTCAGGGGCCATCATCGCGCGGTTCCGCACACATTAGATTACCGGTCTTGATTGTTCGCCTTCATCATTGCGCTCAGAATGACATTTGCTGTGCCCGGGACGTTTACGGGATGCGGGCGAAGAGATCGTTTTCGCCCACGACATCGGGGCCAACGCGTGAGGCCGCCAGTTGATAGACCTCGGTGCTGCGCCACCTGCGCTGTACCTCCTCCGGCACATGCGCCAGCGCGGAGTTCGGATCCATCTGCGTGCGATGCATCGCCCATGAGCGGTCCTTGACCTCGTTCCAGCGCTCGACATCCAGCAGCACGCTGATCTGGTCGTCAGGAATGCCCAGGCGCTCAGGATCGAGGTGAGCGTAAGGGCTATCGGGATCCCCGGTTTGCAGCCACTCGGCCAGCATGAGGATATGCCGGCGGGCGAACGAGCTGTAATAGAGCTTGGAGACGGCATGAGGCAGCCCCAGCTCTGGATACTGCGCGCCGTCGGCGGCGGCATGGAAAGCGCCGGTGGTGTAGCGGTAGATAGCGATGTGATCGGGATGCCCATAGCCGCCCGTCTCATCGAACGTCACCATGACCTGGGGCCGAAACTGGCGAATGATGGCGACCAGTTTGCCGATCACCTCGGCTGCGCTCGCCTGCGCCAGCGAACGCGGATCCTGGTTCTCAGGTGTGCCGGCCATGCCGGAATCACGGTAGCCCAGAAACCAGAGGTGGCGCACGCCCAGCACGTCCGCCGCCGCGCGCATCTCCTGCTCACGAACCTCGCCCAGATTTTCGGGCGTCGCCAGAGCCGGGTCGGAGATCTCGCCAACCTCGCCGCGTGTGGCGCAGACGAGGCCCGTTTCAACGCCGGATGCGCTGTATTGCAATAATGCGCCGCTGATAAGCCCCTCGTCATCGGGATGGGCAAAGACGCCAAGTAGTCGCTTCGTTGACATGGTTCTTATTCCCTTTTATGTATTACAATGAGGTCGTCACTTGAGAACTGTAGCATGCGAGATAAAATGTTGTCAATTCTGGATACTTTTTATGCTTATCCTAAAGGAATAGAAGATACATTTAACATATAGACCTGTATTTTCCAGGATAAATGTGTTACACTATCCCTAGCTACCGGACATTCGCGCGGCTCCGCCGCGCGGAGGGGAGAGGGTATGCGGTGGGAAAGGCGCTGCCCGCCTTTCCCACCGCATACCCTCTCCCAGACGGGACCTCACGCGCGGGCCAGCGCCTCTGGCGCTGGCCGGATAGAGTATGTTGTGGGGAAAAATGAACGAAGCGCATTTTTCCTACCGCATACCCTCTCCCAGACGGGGGCCTCACGCGCAGGCCAGCGCCAGAGACGCTGGCCGGAATTAAGTATGTTGTATGAAAATGCGCGCAGCGCATTTTCATACAACATACTCTATCCCTGGTGCGGCGAAGCCGCACAAACGTCCGTCAGGGAGGAAGAGGATCAAGCACAGCACACAAGGAGAGAACAATATGACAAGGACGGTGCTGGATAAAGAGCTGCAAGTATTGGATGAGCAGATCATACGCCTGGGAACGCTCGTCGATGAGGCGCTGGGCAACGCGCTGGAGGCCCTGGCAGATGGCGATCTGGCGAAAGCGGGCATGGTGATCGAGGGCGATAACCTGGTCGACAGCCTGCGCACCACCATCGAGGAGCACACGATTCGTCTCCTGACCTTGCAGCAGCCGCTCGGCGGGCGCGATCTGCGCTATCTCGCCTCGGCGCTCTCGATAGCCGGCGATCTTGAGCGCACCGGCGATGGAGCTGCCGGGATCGCGCAGAACATCCTGCGTATGGCTCCGCTGCGCAACAACACACTGCCACAGGTCGAGGTAGAGGGCAACAGCAAAGGCGGCGACACGCAGATCACCGAAGAATCGATCATGCGCGGCATCCTGGACCTGGGGAACGAAGCGCGCAGGGTATTGCAGGGCACGATGAAGGCGTTCGCTGAGCGCGATGCAAAGAGCGCGCGCTACATCTGGGAGGAGGATGACGTTGTTGACGTGCGCTATCACCTGGTACGCCACGATCTGATGGCGATGATGACGGGCGCGCGCGCTATTCCCGCGCTGCAAAACGACTCGCTCATCCTCCAGCGCGC
Organism: Ktedonobacteraceae bacterium; assembly: GCA_035294325.1. GTDB lineage: Bacteria > Chloroflexota > Ktedonobacteria > Ktedonobacterales > Ktedonobacteraceae > DATGLE01. The sequence continues at coordinate 5,766 of DATGLE010000229.1, forward strand.
GACCTACCTGCTCTGGATCGCGCACAAACTGGAGCGCGTCGCCGACCACTGCACCAACATCTGCGAGCGCCTCGTCTTCACCATCGAAGGCGAGACCATCATAGAGACACTGAAGGAATAGCGAGAGGTACAGGAGGGCGGCTGCCCTCCTGTACCTCTCGCTATTCCCCTGAGACCTGGGAATAACCGATCTGCCCATCGAAGGTATAGAGGTTCTCGGTCTTGATGAAGTCCAGGCCGCTCTCGCTGATGCGCTGGAGCAGGGCGATGATCTGCTGATGGCTGATCGCGCTCTTTCTGCCGGTCGCCAGGAAGCGGCAGCGCCAGTGATCGGTGGTGAAGGTTTCGGGCTGACCATGCGGCCAGAGCATCGCGCCGCGATTGGTAATCAGCGTCAGCGCGAGGTCGTCGTCGTTGCTCTGGCGCAGCGCCGCCTGCAACTGCTCCACGCTCTCCCCGCTCCAATCCAGAAAGACATCCACGCCCACCAGTTCCTTCTTCTGAACTGGCAACTGCGTGGGGGGACGGCTGGCGGCGTGCTGCGGCGACGACGTGTAGCTGACCGCCTTGAGCTGCTGCGGCTTCTGGCCCAGGCGTGCGACCACCGCATCGGCGAACTCCTTTGTGCCCACCTTCTCCTTGCTCACGCCCTCTTTATAGATGTCGTAAGTGTGGATGCCATCTTCAATCGTGCGCAGCCAGGCATTGTGCACCCGCGCGGCAACCTCCGGCTGGTCGATATGCACCAGCATCATCACCGCGCCGAGCAGCAGGCCCGACGGGTTGGCGAGGTTCTGGCCCGCGCGCCGGGGAGCCGAGCCGTGGATGGCCTCGAACATCGCGCACTGGTCGCCGATATTGGCCGAGCCGGCCAGGCCGACGGATCCGGCGATCTGCGCCGCCACATCTGAGAGGATATCGCCGTAGAGGTTGGGCATCACCACAACGTCGAAGGTCTCGGGCTTGTCGGCAAGCTTGGCCGCACCGATATCGACGATCCAGCTCTCGTTCTCGATGTCAGGATACTCCTTCGCTACCTCGTCGAACACGCGGTGAAAGAGTCCATCGGTCAGCTTCATGATATTGTCCTTCATGAAGCAGGTCACTTTCTTGCGATTGTGGCTCCTGGCATACTCGAACGCGTAGCGGATGATCTTTTCAGAACCCGGGCGGCTGATGAGCTTCAGGGATTCCATCATCTGCTGCGTCTGCCGGTATTCGATGCCGGTGTAGGTGTCCTCTTCGTTCTCGCGGATAATAACCACATCCATATCTGGATGCTTTGTGTCGATAAAGGGATAATAGGCGACACAGGGCCTCACGTTGGCGTAGAGGCCAAAGGTGGTGCGGGTTGTAACGTTGAGGCTCTTGTAGCCTCCTCCCTGTGGTGTCGTGATCGGGGCTTTCAAAAATACTTTCGTGCGGCGCAGCGTCTCCCAGGCGCCGGGTTCGATGCCGGAGGTGATACCGCGCAGGTAAACCTTCTCGCCCGCTTCGATAGGCTCGATCTCTATATTCGCGCCTGCCTCTGTAATGATATGGAGCGTCGCATCCATAATTTCTGGCCCGATGCCATCGCCGTAGGCGACTGCTATGGGCGTCTTCTGTACCATAAAGAGATCCTTTCTCTCGTCATAAGGCGGGGATTGTATTCGGGGGAACAGGTAATGTTACAGGTAACACCCCCGCTCCATTGTACCATACACTCTCCATGAAGGTGTCAGCTTTGCAGTGCCCTCGCCCTTTCTCGCCAGGGCGTTCGCGCGGCTTCGCCACGCAAGGGATGTATGGTGTTTCGGGAAAAATGCGCGCTGCATGCATTTTTCCCGAAACACCATATTAAGGCAGGCGAGTATCGGGAACAGGGCACCTCTATACACTACCCCTTGAGTCGCGGTCTACCAGCGTTAGCTCGCCGCTATTGATATCGATAACGAGGCCGTGAACGGGTATGCGCGGCAGGAACGGGCTGTTGCGAATGACATTGACGACCTCTTTGACGTTGATATGCACATCCTGAAAGCCGCCGAGCCACCGGATCAGTCCGTTGACATCGCCCAATTTCTGCTGCTCGATCAATTGCTGCGGATCGACGCCGAGCGCCTGCATGGAGGCCGTCAGCGCCGTCGCATCGATATGCGCCAGCCCACACTGCGTATGGCCGATCACCAGTACCTCGCGCACGCCGAGCAGGTAGACGCCGCCGGCCAGCGAGCGGATGAGGTCGCTGGCGGCGCCGGCGCGCTCCGGTTCCGAAATAGTCGCGCCTGCCGTGCGCAGTTCCAGCACGTCGCCGCGCTCCAGGCCGAGCGCGTCCTCAAACATCTGCACCAACCGGCAGTCCATGCAGGTCACAACCGCCGTATGTTTGCGCGGCGCGTGCCCCACTGGCGCGAGCCTGTGTTGCTGTAGAAAACGCCGGTTACTGGCAAGAAATTCATCAAGCATAACAAATCTTTCCTTCCCTCGATTTTAAGAGGACATTCCTCTCCTGCGCAGCTGCGCGATCAATCGCGCCGCGTTGGGCCTGTAAAGCGCCTTCATGGCGCGGTTGATCGCGCAGCTGCGCACATATATTGTGTCCTGTAAAATGATAAAAGCGCAACCCTCCTTTTTGTGGGATACAATGATAGGAAATTGGACACATTCTCAGAGGCATCTGGTGCTCAGCCTCACCTGCTCTCGCCGAATAGTCGCGCGGCGAAGCCGCGCAAGGAATGGATGGTGTCTGATGGAAAATGTGCGGAGCACATTTTCCATCAGACACCATCCATTCGGCGAGCGCCGCAGGCGCGAGTACGCGAGGGAGTGGATCATCTATGAACACATCTGAACCTTTCGTGCAACAGAGCCACACGGAAATGCGCGCCGGCGATGCCATTCAACTCTTGCAGCTTTTTGAGCGGCACGGGATCGATGTCGTCGTCGATGGTGGCTGGGGCGTAGATGCGCTGCTGGGCGAACAAACCCGTCCGCACAACGATTTAGATATCGCTATCCAGCACGAAGATGTTCCAACGCTGCGTGCGCTGCTTGAGGTGCAGGGCTACAGCGAGGTCCCCCGCGACCATTCCTGGGCATGTAATTTCGTCATGGGGGATGATAAGGGGCATGAGGTGGATATTCACTCGTTCGCATTTGATGAGCATGGAAATCTGATCTTCGGCGTGCAATATCCGTTCGATTCGTTGAACGGAACCGGGTCAATCCAGGGCTATGCGGTGAAGTGCATTACACCCGAATGGATGGTGAAGTTTCATACTGGTTACGAAGTTGATGAGAATGATTATCGCGATACCGCTGCCCTCTGCGAGCGCTTCGGCCTCCCTCTGCCTGTTGAATACGAACGATTTAGATTTCCGGCGCCATAGCCGGTTCGCGCCTGCGGCGCTCGCTAGCGCTGGTATCAGAAACCAGCAACAAATGGGGAGCTACACTCGTATTTCAGCTAAAGAGGTTTTTTACAGATATCAATATGTTCGATAAAAGGATGGCAAGCATATGAAGAAAGAGAAGAAATTTTCCCGTAAAGTGCTGAATTTCACCTGGGGCGCAAGCGTGGCAGCCCTGGTCGGCATGGCTATCATGGAGCAACTGAACCGCCCGCCGCAGGAACGGACCTGGCATGGCAGCGTTTTCGGCATCCCTTACGATTTTCGCCCGCCGACGCCCGAACGGCTGCGTGACGAGTTCTGGAATAAGAACACCTCGCGCATCTTTGTGCCGCACGCGTTCGGCCTGGGCTGGGGCATCAATTTCTACCCCCTGGTTCATCCAGAGACGCGCACAGAAGCATAGGGATGCGATTGTGATTTATAACGATAACGACCAGTATCGTGGTGCGGGACTGTGCGGCGCTTGATAGGAATGCCGGGATTGGTGTAGGGGCGCGGCGTAGGCCGGGTGATTGGGCTGGGCGGTGGGGGCCGTGCGCAAGCCCGCTCCCCGGTTGCCAAAAACGCATGGTGGATGTTCAGGAAAAGCGGGCTTGCGCTTCGGCCCCCACCACCCCATACCTCCTCCCAACCGGCGCCGCGCCCCTACCATCCCCGATCTTGAACGCTAAATGTCGTCATCACGCAGCCCTGCACAAACCTTATTGATAGCGCAGCGCCTCCGCCGGGGCGACGCGGCCCGCCTGCCACGCGGGGAGGACCGCTCCGAGCAGCGAGGCCAGCAGCGCAACACCGACGATGATGAAGATCTGCTGCCAGGGCACGCTGAAGAAGAGGCCCGTCTGATACTGCTCGAAGAAGTTAGCGGCGAAGACGTTGCGGGCCAGAATCAGGCCGAGCGTGACGCCAAGTATGCTGCCGAGCACGCCGATGAGGAACGATTCGAGCAGGAAGGCACCCTGCACCATGCGCCGCGAGCAGCCCAGCGCGCGCAGCATGCCGATCTGCTGGCGCCGCTCGATCACCGCGCGCGTCCCCGTAATCGCCAGTGCCGCCACGCCGAGCAGCAGCGTCACGCCTACAACTCCTAGCAGGACGTTGCTCAGGAAGATACGCGGGCCGCGCACCTGCAAGATCGCATCCTCCAGTACCGTTGTCTCCAGTCCATAGTCGAGGTAGGCCGAACCGAGCTTCAGCGCCAGCGCGCGCTTATTCTGCCCCGGCGCGATCTTGAAGTAGTACGACTGGGATGCGGGCGTTCCTATCGTGCTTATGTTTACGCCGCCGATATTGCTGCCAGCATCCAGGTTGCCGATGCTCGCGCTGCTATACGACGACTGCGGAATGTAGAGGCCGAAATGCGCGCTATCGCTGTTATCGACGATGCCGATGATGGTCAGCTTCACCGATTGGTGGCCTTGCAAGCCGACCACCCACACGGGAATGGCCGGGAAGCTCTTCTCGCCCTGGTAGACGCCGCTCACCGTGAATGTATACTGCGGATCGAAGCCGGGCGGCGTGGCCGGCGCGTTGGCCTGGTCAGCCGAGGGCGAGTTCGGATCGTAGACCGGGGTGTTGGAGAAGGTAGCGGGATTGTCGGGCAGCGCGCTGCTATCGATGAGCGCGTAGTTGGGGTGCGTTTGCAGCGCCTGCCAGATGGCGCCATCGCTATCGAAGCCGCGAGCGCGGGCCGTCAGGTGCAGGCCGTAGCCCTGCAAGAAGCCTCCGCTCACCACCTGCGCCGGGTAGAGCGTCCAGCGCGGCGTTTGCGCGCTCAACTGGATCACGCCCACCGCCGTCGTCCGCTTCATGCCTATCGCTGTAAAGGCGTTGGGATCGATGCCGTGCTGCTTCAGCGAGGAGGCCAGGTCGGGTACGGGCTTGAAATAGGGCGTGGCCTGGATATCGTAGCCGCCCGTCTGCGCGCTGATGCTGACGTAGGTGTTCTGCATAGCGCTGGTCACGACGGCCATTACCGCCATCGCGAAGACGACGAGGCTGAACATGATCACGCTCAGGGACGTGCGGAAGCGCCGGTGCAGTGGATAGGCGGAGGCCAGTTTTCCCACCGCATACGCGCCGGGCAGGCGCGAGCAGAGCACCAGCAGCGGGCGCACGATCACGCCGGCATTCGCGACCAGCGCCCACACGGCTCCCAGCACCATCATCGTCCCCGCGACAAAGAAGATCTCGATGCCGCCCTGGAAACGTGGCAGGCCCAGGGCACTCAGCGTATCGAAGGGCAGCGCCCAGTACGCGAGGAGCGTCAGGCCCATCAGCGCGGAGAAGAGGGCATTTAGCTTCTTATCCAGCGTGCGCGGCGGCTCCCGATGCAGGCCCCGCGCTACCAGCACGATCAGGCGATGACAGAGCGCGCGCAGCAGCAGGCCCGCGCCGATGACCACCAGCGAGAAGCCGAGCGAGAAGGGAATAATCTCCAGATTATCCAGCCCCTGCTGCATCAGCCAGAGGCCCGCCAGCAGTGGCACAATGCCCAGCATGATGAGCGAGTATACGAAGCCGACCAGGACATCGGGAATAAGCTCCAGCGAGATGCGCCGTACCCGCCGGAAGCTCGCGCGTTCGGCGATGGTCTGTACAAGCTGGCGCAGCAGTTGCAGCAGGCGCGAGGCCAGTTCACGCAGCGAAAGCGGAGCGTGCGACGGCTCCGGCTGGTCGCGCATCGCCTCTACTATGGTCATGCGACTGACCAGCCAGGAGGAGAGCGCCACCGAGAGGAAGGTGAAGATGACGCCCAGGCAGTACGCGATGATAAGACTGTGCGGCTGAAATTTCAGCTTGAGCGGAAAGTTGAAGCTCTCCAGCAGCGGGCTGAGCAGGTTCACGAGCAGCGCGCCCGCGCCGATGCCAACGAGCAGGCCGACAAACGAGGAGAGCAGGTCGTAGATCATGCCCTCGAAGAGAAACATCAGCACAAGATGACGGCGCTGCACGCCTATCGCCCGCGCCATGCCCATCTCAGCACGCCGCTCGGCGGCCAGCAGCACGAAGATCAGGAAGATGAGCAGCAGGCCAATCGCCAGAGAGAAAAGCGCGAATAGCGTGAAGATGCGCGTGAAGATATTCTGAGCTGTCTCTGAGTCCTGCACTCCCTGCTGCTGAACCGGGATTACATGCACGTTGCGGGGAAGCCACTGATTTACCGCGTCCGTCACCTCGTCGGTGAGCGAGATGGCGGAGAGGCCGCTGCCACGATTGGCAATGAAGATCTGGTTGATGCCGTCGCCGGCCCTCTCGATGCGCTCGAAGGTGCGCAGTTTGCCGAGCATAAATGAATTATCGCCCACCAGGCCATTGTTGCCAACGATGCCAGCGACGTGCATCCTGTAGCGCCGCCCCGGCCAGCGCTGCGAGTACAGGTAGAGCGTGTCGCCGGTCCGTGCGTTGAGCAACTGCGCCAGCGTCTGGTTGAGATAGACGCCATCGGGCGGCAGGCTGGCGATGGTTACGTGCCGCTTCGTGCTCTGCTCCTGCATGCCGCCGAAGCCCTGCTCGCTTCCAGGCAGCACCGCCAGCAGCGTAACGTTTGAACGCACCTGGCGCGAGGTCTCGTCCGCGATGAGCAGATTGCGCTCGCGCAGAGCGGCCCCCAGCGCTACAATATTGGGATCGTGCTGCGCGGCCCGGCGCAGAGCGTAGAAGACATCATCGCGGTAGAGGCCGAGATCACCGGAGCCGCCCTCGATCAGCTCGTCAACGCTGCCCCAGTTGTAGATCGCCACGCTCTGCACGCCGGCCAGCATCACATCTCCGGTAGCCATCACACTTGAGAGCAGCGTCGTCGAGAGCATGAGCGCGAAGACGATCAGCGCCATCTGCATGCGCCGGCGCGGGATGTTGCGAATGCCGATCTTGAAGAAAAGGGCGTTGGCAAGGGCCAGCAGCAGCACGCCGCCGACGATGACGCCGGTAATCACCATCAAGATCTGTGTGAGCGTATCGATGGGAACGCCGAAGAATTCTGTCATATGTGGCTCTTGCCGTTTTGCTGCAACACCTGATAAAAGAGATTCGCCAGTTGTACATAGCCCTCGGTGCTGGGATGGAAGCCATCCGCGCTGATATATTCGGGATGCAGGGCCAGCACGCGATATGACTGGTAGAGATCGACGAGCAATACGTGGTGACGCGCTACGATGGAGGCGATAGCGTTGTTGTATGCCAGAATTTTGGCCTGCAATGGCCCTGGAGCGGCGGAGCGAAAGCGAGGGAGCACTGTGAGGTCCGGCACGTTCGCCATGATGATGACCGCGTGCGGCGCTCCGGCCTGCAACTTCGTGAGCAACTGGTCGAGGTTGTGCGCGTATCTGGCGGCGGGAATATCGTCAACGAGGTCGTTGACCGCGAGCCAGAGCGAGACCAGTTGCGGGTGAGCGTCGAGCGCGACGGGCAGTTCGATGCGCGCAGCCTGCTGTGTGGTGATCGAGGGAATGCCGAGATTGATGAGACGGACGCCGGAGCCGAGCCTGATTGCAAGGTCCTGCGGCCAGTTCTGCGTCTGCGGATCGTCGGCTCCGATGCCAAAGGTATCGGAGGCGCCGATAGCGACATAGACAAGCCGCGCTCGCGGCGCCTGCTGCAAGCTGGATTGCCCCGTCGCGGGCTGGCTGCCGGGCAGACCCGCGCAGCCACTCAGCCAGGGCAACAGCAGGCACAGCAAGAATACCACGCATAGAGCGGGGGTGCAGGGGGCGCTGCCCCCTGACGGGGGAGCGGGGGTGTCCCCCGACCTTTCTGTTTTCTTCCCCACGAGTTTCACGGAATTACTTAGTGAGCAGCCGAAATGACCAGGGAAATCGCAGCAAAAAGAATCGCAAAGGCAATCGTAATCCTGAAGATCAGCGCCTCAATACCGCGCCTCGTCTTGAACACGGAGCCGGCACTGCTGCCGCCAAAGGCGCTGCCCAGGCCCGCTCCACGCACCTGCAATAAGATGAAGACTATCGTGGCGACGCCCAGGATCATTTGTATTATTCTAAGGGCTGGAAGCCATGTTTGCAGCAAATGCAGTTCCTCACTTTCCTGCGTTACCATCCTCGCGCCTGTGGCGCTCGCCTTATGGAGCCGGTTATGTGGCGCGGCTCTGCCGCGCGAACGTCCAGCAAGAGGGGCGAGGACGCTGAGGATCAGATACATTCTAAATGTCCCGGAGATTATAACATAGAAGATGCCCTCCCGTCGAGATACATGTGAAGTGCGGCAGGGCTATGTAATTCTCCCCACCCCACGGCCGAAAGGAAGAGTTTGGGTGGGGACACCCCGCGCCCCGCAAGGGGGCGGCTGCCCCCTTGACCTCCGCTTCGGGCGAGCATTAAATAGCCCTGGAAGTGCGGCAGGGCTGGATTGATCCGCCCGGGAGCGGGGGTCAACCCGGCCCCTATCGTTTAGGGTTGTGCGGCAGAGGGGGCCGCGGCCCTCGCACTGCCCTCGCCATAGAGGAAACAATGGGTCCAGTGGCCCTGGCCCAGTTCGGTGCGCCCCGGAAAGCGCTCGCGGCAGATGGGCATGGCATGCGGGCAGCGTGGGTGGAAGCGACAGCCCGAGGGCGGGCGGATCAAAGAGGGGATCTCCCCGCGCGCCGGCAGCGCCTCGGCTCCCGCTCCCCGCGCCATGCGCTCGGGATCAGGGGCCGCCGAGAGCAACAACTGCGTGTAGGGATGTTTGGGCCGCTGGATCACCTCCTCGCTGGGACCGCCCTCCACCATCTGCCCGGCATACATCACCAGCGTCTCCTCGGCAAAGTAGCGCGCACTGGCGATGTCGTGCGTGATGAACAGCAGCGCCAGGTGCTCCTGCTCCTTGAGGTCTAAGAGCAGGTTGAGCACATCCAACCGGATGGAGACATCCAGCATGGAGACCGGCTCATCGGCCAGCAGCACCTCGGGGTGGGCCGCCAGCGAGCGGGCGATGGCGACACGCTGGCGCTGGCCGCCCGACAACTGGTGGGGATACTTCTGGATGAACTGCTCGGCGGGGGTCAGGCTCACGCGGCGCAGCAGGGCCAGGATCTGCTCGGTCTCTTCGCGCTGGGAGTGCACATGGCCGTGGATGCGCAGGGGCCGCGAGAGGTGGTAGCGCAC
>DATGLE010000230.1:0-16914 GCA_035294325.1 Ktedonobacteraceae bacterium
GTGCGCTACCACCTCTCGCGGCCCCTGCGCATCCACGGCCATGTGCACTCCCAGCGCGAAGAGACCGAGCAGATCCTGGCCCTGCTGCGCCGCGTGAGCCTGACCCCCGCCGAGCAGTTCATCCAGAAGTATCCCCACCAGCTCTCCGGCGGCCAGCGCCAGCGTGTCGCCATCGCCCGCTCGCTGGCGGCCCACCCCGAGGTACTGCTGGCCGATGAACCGGTCTCCATGCTCGATGTCTCCATCCGCCTGGATGTGCTCAACCTGCTCTTAGACCTCAAGGAGCAGGAGCACCTGGCGCTGCTGTTCATCACCCACGACATCGCCAGTGCGCGCTACTTTGCCGAGGAGACCCTGGTGATGTATGCCGGGCAGATGGTGGAGGGCGGCCCCAGCGAGGAGGTGATCCAGCGGCCCAAACATCCCTACACCCAGCTCTTGCTCTCGGCGGCCCCCGATCCCGAGCGCATGGCGCAGGGAGCGGGAGCCGAGGCGCTGCCGGCGCGCGGGGAGATCCCCTCTTTGATCCGTCCGCCCTCGGGCTGTCGCTTCCACCCGCGCTGCCCCCATGCCATGCCCATCTGCCGCGAGCGCTTTCCGGGGCGCACCGAACTGGGTCAGGGCCACTGGACCCATTGTTTCCTCTATGGCGAGGGCAATACCGCCGCCTCCGCGCAGTCTTCCCAAAAGACGCCAGCACAACCTGCGGCGAATAGCGCCGGAGATCATCCCGGCCAGCAAAAACAGGAGCAGGCATGAACATCATCGAACAGCCACAATCGCGGACCGACACAGATATGGCTGACCTCGCGGCAGCCTTCCCGCCGGATTTCCTCTGGGGAACCGCTACCGCAGCGTATCAGGTCGAGGGCGCGACGCGCGAAGATGGGCGCGGCCCGTCCATCTGGGATCAGTTTGCCGCGACGCCCGGCAAGACCTATCACGGCGATTCGGGGGATATCGCCGACGACCACTATCACACCATGCCACAGGACGTGGCATTGATGGCGCAACTCGGTATGGGAGCCTATCGCTTCTCTATCGCATGGCCGCGCATTCTTCCCGATGGGAAGGGTACGGTCAATGCGCGCGGCCTCGACTTCTATGATCGGCTCGTAGATACTCTGTTAGCCCATCGGATCACGCCCTTCGCTACTCTCTACCACTGGGACTTGCCGCTCGCCCTACAGCAAGATGGAGGCTGGCTCAACCGCGATACCGCCAGCGCCTTCGCCGATTACGCGGAAATCGTCGCGCGGCGCCTGGGGGATCGCGTCGCCGGCTGGATCACGCAGAACGAACCCTGGTGCAGCGCTTTTCTCGGGCATGGCATCGGTATCCACGCGCCCGGCCTGCACGATCTGCAAGCCGCTGTAAATGCCGGGCATCACATATTGCTCTCACATGGACTGGCTGTGCCACGGCTGCGCGCCGCCAGCGCGCCGACAGCGCAGGTAGGCATTACGCTCAACTTCACTCCGGTCTACCCTGCCGACGAGAGCGAGGAGACGCAGCACTGCGTGGAGCGTTCGGATATGTTCGCCAATCGCTGGTTCCTTGATCCGCTCTATCGCGGCAGCTATCCGGAGGGCCTTTTTGAGAATCTGGGAGCCAAAGCCCCGGCAATCCAGGACGGCGACCTCGCGGCCATCGCGGTTCCTATCGACTTTCTCGGCGTGAACAATTACTCGCGCTCGGTTGTGCGTGGCGATGCCACAACCACCGCGCTGCTCGGCTGTGAAATCATCACCTCCGTTCCCGGGGCACGCTACACGGCAATGGGCTGGGAGGTCTACCCACAGGCGCTCACCGACCTGATCGTGCGCCTGCACCGCGAGTATCACGTACCGGCACTCTTCATAACCGAGAACGGAGCCGCCTTCGCCGATGAATGGAACGGCGATAGCCTCGTCAGCGATCCGCAGCGCGTCGAGTACCTGCGCGAGCACATCCAGGCAGCGGCGCAGGCGCTGCAACAGGGCGCGCCACTGCGCGGCTACTTCGTCTGGTCGCTGCTGGATAACTTTGAGTGGGCCGAAGGATATAGTAAGCGTTTCGGCATCGTCTATGTGGATTACGCAACGCAGCGCCGCATCATCAAAGAGAGCGGCCACTGGTACAGTCGTTTCATCGCGGCTTTTCGCCAGGCGCACGCATGACCGGGCATCCTGCCTGCCCAATAAAACCATTGACATGCATACGCTACTGATATATCCTATCACTTAGGAAAAAAGGAGAGTATCAAATCACGTTGCCCGGCGAAAGGTCCCAGCGATGAAGCTTACAATGAAGGGAGATTACGGCCTGCGAGCAATGCTCGACATGGCCGCTTATTACGGGCAAGGGCCAATTGAAAGTGCAGATATTGCGAGCCGGCAATACATTCCAGAGCAATACCTCGACCAGATCCTCATGGTATTGCGGAAAGAAGGTCTGGTAAAGAGCATCCGGGGACCTAAGGGCGGGCATATGCTGGCAAAACCACCCGATCAGATTACGATGGCCCAGGTTATGCAGGCATTGGAGGGCTACGTGCCGCCAATGGAATGCCTGCCCAATCCAGATTTTTGCAAGCTCTCTCCTGGATGTGCTTTGCGGGAAGTCTGGCAGAAGATAGATGTCATCACCCAGCAGATCCTTGCCACTACGACGATAGAAGAGTTAGCGCAACGTCATCGCACGGGCAGCACGGAGACGATGTACTATATATAGCCGTGGCATGAAGTGGTAATGAGCGAAGAGTTACGCAAGGGGGATAGGAGACGTGGCCGATATAGCAGGTGTAGGCGAGCAGAAACTGATAGCCATCGTCGAGGACGATCCTCGCTTAGCCAATATGTTCCGCGATGTCCTGGGATGTTTTGGCAACTGGCGGCTCTGCATCTTCACGGATGGACAGTCCGCAAAAGATCAATTACCGAATTTAGGAGCGCATCTGATTCTGCTGGACGTGGGATTACCCAATCTGGATGGAGCCTCCCTCTACAAAATCTTACAGGGGCATAGTAATACGAAGGATATCCCTATTATTGTGATTACTGGCAGCCACGATTGGGAGCTTCATCGTCAGGGCTTAAAAGCGGGGCTGCTGCTGCGCAAGCCCTTCAATGTACAGGAGCTGGTCAGCATTATCAGGGCATTGCTACCGGAAGAGAGGGAAGGCTAACGCGCTATGGCCCGTTGGGCAAAGGATGTGACCGAGCTGGTCGGCCACACGCCCCTGGTTGAACTGAGGCGTTTCGCCGGCACCAGTGGCGCGACGCTGCTGGCAAAGCTGGAGATGTTCAGTCCGGGGGGAAGCTTGAAGGACCGCGTGGCCTTGCAGATGGTCCGAGAAGCCGAAGCCCAGGGACTACTACGCACCGGCAGCATTATTACCGAACCCACGAGCGGCAATATGGGTATCGCTCTCGCCTGCATTGCGGCCGCGCGCGGCTATCGCTGCATCCTGGCAATGCCCGATACGGTGAGCGTTGAGCGGCGCCTGCTCTTGCAACGGCTCGGCGCGGAGCTTGTGCTAACGCCGGGCAATCAGGGTATGCGCGGCGCGATCAATAAAGTTACCGAGTTGCGCACCACGCTGCCCAACGTCTGGTACCCCCAGCAATTCTATAACCAGGCGAACCCGCGTGCGCATCGCGAGACCACCGCGGAGGAGATCTGGGAGGAGACCGGAGGCGCCGTTGATATGGTAGTGATCGGCGTCGGCACCGGGGGTACGCTCACGGGCGTCGCCGAGGGGTTGCGCGCCCACAAGCCATCGCTGGAAGTGATCGCCGTCGAACCGGCTTCCTGCGCCGTGCTTTCCGGCGGAAGGCCGGGGCCGCATCGCATCGAGGGACTGGGCGCGGGCTTCCTGCCCGATACCCTGCGCGTCGACCTCATCGACCATGTTATCGCGGTAACGGACCACGATGCCGTTGCCACCGCCATTCAGATCATGAAGGAAGAGGGCCTCTCGGTCGGTATCAGCAGCGGGGCCGTGGCCTGGGCCGCCTTGCAGGAGGCGCGCAAAGAACAGAATCGAGGTAAGGTCATTGTCACTGTCTTCCCCAGCGCCGCCGAGCGCTATCTGCATACGATCCTCTTCGAAGATCTGCGCGGAAAACTGCGCTAAGCAGGTTTGTTAAGGGCAGCCGCGCCTGACCTGGGGCGCGGGGCGCAGCCCCGCTTTTCTCTCTTCTACGCGCCCCGGCGGCGCGTAAAGAAAAAGAGTTTTTGCGAGGACGCCCCTCACTCCGGCAAGGAGGCAAAGCCTCCCTGCCCCTTTCGGGAATAAAAGCGCGCCACCGGGCGTTTAATATTACGAAACTGCCATCAATTGGACAAAAGTATTGACATGTTTTTACAAAGGTAGTATACTTATCACTTGCCAGCGTATGTATACTAGTAACAGTGGTGTTAATCCGCGCCACAGAGAACGAGCAGAGGCTGAGAGGCAAAGCGCTTACATTACAATCTCTCCCCATCAGGAAACTGCATGCGTCATACAGACTACATTATAAGGATACCGTATTGTTGAACAGAGCGCATGCGTTCGGTATGCCACAATGGGTAGGACTGCAAGCTGAGAACACTGCATGATTCAATTTGACCCCGAGCAGGGAAATTGGATGGTGCAGCGCTTTCTGTTGTCTCTATTTTTGCCTCTGTTACGTTTATTGCTGTGAGGATAGATTGATGTGCAGGAAAGTGGGACGATTGGCAGACACCGTGTATGGTCGAGGAGTAGGAGTAACCGCTTATTGCGTTTGCGAGCGGTTACTTTTCTTGTCATAGACCGTTTCACAAACCAGGCATTATCAGGCAAGTATCTGATTTTTCCGTTTTTCCGTTACGCAGAGAGGCACAGCTTGCGTGTCTCTCGGCTTCCTCTATGGATGATCCAGGTGAGAGGAGATTACCACACATGGCAGTAACCACAAAGGCCGTTGCACTTCCCGAGCGTGTTTCGTTCGCACGTATCCCGGATATACGGCCAATGCCCGGTCTGATCCAGATTCAACTCGATTCTTTTGAATGGTTTAAGAAAGAAGGTCTGCGTGAACTTTTTGATGAAATCTCTCCTATCGAAGACTTCACCGGCAAAAATCTGAGTCTCGAATTCATTGTCCCTCCCGAACCCTTTGGCAAGCCCAAGTACACCGAGGACGAGTGCCGTGACCGCGATGCCACCTATGCCGCGCCCTTGAACGTCAAGGCGCGCCTGATAAATAAAGAAACCGGCGAAATCATCGAGAAGGATATCTTCATGGGGGATTTCCCCCTGATGACCCGGCAGGGGACCTTCATTATTAATGGGGCAGAACGCGTGGTAGTGAGTCAGCTTGTGCGCTCTCCCGGTGTCTACTTTACCGTCGATGAAGATGCCACCACTGGCAAGAAGCTCTTCGCCGCCAAGTTGATCCCGGCGCGTGGGGCCTGGCTGGAGTTTGAGACCAGCAACAAGAACCTGCTCACCGTCAAAATTGACCGCAAGCGCAAGCTGCCGGTGACGACGCTGCTGCGCGCTATCGCCAGCCTGGCAAAAGATCAGTGGCATGGTGAGGAACTGGACCTGGCAACCGATCAGGGCATCCTCGATGCCTTTAAAGAGGTCGATACCGATCCCAACATCCGCTACATCCAGACCACCCTGGATCGTGACCCGGTGAAAAAAGAGGAAGAGGCCCTGCTCGAACTCTACAAGAAATTGCGTCCCGGGGATCCGGCTACCCTGGATAATGCGCGCTCGCTGGTCAGGAACCTGTTCTTTAATGCGCGCCGCTACGATCTGGGCAGCGTGGGCCGCTACAAGATGAACCGCAAGCTGGATCTCGCCATTCCGCAGAGCACCCGTATTCTGACGCAGGACGATCTGGTCAACATTGTGCGCCGCCTGATTGCTTTGAACAACGGGCATGGGCGCAAAGACGATATCGACCATCTGGGCAACCGGCGCGTGCGCTGCGTGGGCGAACTGATCCAGACGCAGTTTCGCGTGGGTCTGCTGCGCATGGAGCGCGTGGTCAAGGAGCGCATGAGCATTCAGGAGCCAGGGCAGGCCACACCCAACGCCCTGATCAATATCCGCCCGGTAGTGGCGGCGATGAAAGAGTTTTTCGGCGGCAGCCAGCTCTCGCAGTTCATGGACCAGACCAACGCGCTGGCCGAGATCGGCCACAAGCGTCGTCTCTCTGCACTTGGTCCCGGCGGCCTCTCGCGTGAGCGCGCTGGCTTCGATGTGCGCGACGTTCACCAGTCACACTACGGGCGCATCTGTCCGATTGAGACGCCGGAAGGTCCCAACATTGGTCTGATCGGCAACCTGGCGACCTACGGGCAGATCAACCCCTATGGCTTCATCGAGACCCCTTATCGCAGAGTTTACAAGCGCCTGGCGGCAAATGATCCGCGCCTGATCGGGCGTGAACTGCGCGGCCTTGTGGGGAGGCCACGAGAAGATATCACGACGCCGGACGGGGAAGTGCTTTTCAAGGCACGCAACTATGTGCGCGTCGATGAGGCGCTCTTCAACAAGCTCGCGCAGACACTGGGCGATACGCCGGTGAGCGTGAAGCCGTTCGTCACCGACGAGATCGTTTACCATACCGCCGATGATGAAGAGAACTTCTGGATCGCCCAGGCCAACGCCAAACTGACCGATAACAATGAATTCGCCCAGGAGCGAGTCCTGGCTCGCTACCAGGGGGATTTCGTCATGGAGAGTTCGGACCTCATCGACTACATGGACGTGTCCCCCCGCCAGACGGTGAGCGTGGCAACCGCGCTGATCCCCTTCCTGGAGCATGACGACGTGAACCGCGCCTTGATGGGCGCCAATATGCAGCGCCAGGCGGTGCCGCTGCTCAAGCCGCAGTCGCCCATCTGTGGCACCGGCATCGAGCGGCAGGTTGCCATCGACTCCGGCCAGGTCATCGTCAGCGAGAGCGAAGGCGAAGTCGTCTCGGCCACCGCCCGCCGCATCGACATCGTGGACCCGCAGGGCGAACTGCACAGCTATCGCCTGCGCAAGTTCGTGCGCTCCAACGCCGGCACCTGCATCAACCAGCGCCCGATTGTGCGCAAGGGCGACTATGTGAGCGCCGGCCAGGTCATCGCCGACAGCTCCTCCACCGAGAATGGCGAACTGGCGCTGGGCCAGAACATCCTGGTGGCCTTCATGAGCTGGGAGGGCGGCAACTTTGAGGATGCCATCCTCATCAGCGAGCGCATTGTACGCGAAGACCTCTTCACCTCGATCCATATCGAGAAATATGAGGTAGATGCGCGCGATACCAAGCTGGGGCCCGAGGAGATCACTCGCGACATTCCTAACGTCGGCGACGAAGGACTCAAGAATCTCGACGAGCGTGGCATCATCTATGTTGGCGCCGAGGTCGGGCCACAGGATATCCTGGTCGGCAAGATCACCCCCAAAGGCGAGACCGAACTGACCGCCGAGGAGAAATTGCTGCGCGCCATCTTCGGAGAGAAGGCCCGCGAAGTCAAGGACACCTCGCTGCGTATGCCACACGGCGAGCGCGGCAAGGTGATCGAGGTCAAGATCTTCTCGCGCGAGGCCGGCGACGAACTGCCTCCGGGCGTCAACCAGCTTGTGCGCGTGAGCGTGGCCCAGAAGCGCAAGATCGGGGCCGGCGACAAGATGGCTGGCCGCCACGGCAACAAGGGCGTCATCTCCAGGGTGCTGCCCATCGAAGATATGCCCTTCCTGCCCGACGGCACACCGGTTGATATCATTCTCAACCCGCTGGGGGTGCCGCACCGCATGAATATCGGACAAATTATGGAGACACATCTGGGCTGGGCCGCCAGCGTGCTTGGCTTCAAGATCGCCACCCCCGTCTTTGATGGGGCCTCCGAGGAAGACATCGAGGAACTGCTGCGGCGCGCGGGGCTGCCAGAGACGGGCAAGGTGCAGCTCTTTGATGGGCGCACCGGGGAGCCGTTCGACCATCCCATCACGGTAGGCTACACCTACATGCTGAAGCTGGCCCACCTGGTCGAAGACAAGGTTCACGCCCGTTCGACTGGTCCGTACAGCCTGATTACGCAGCAGCCGCTGGGAGGTAAGGCGCAGTTTGGCGGCCAGCGCTTCGGCGAGATGGAGGTCTGGGCGCTGGAGGCGTATGGCGCGGCCAATATCCTGCAGGAGATCCTGACCGTCAAATCGGACGATGTGGTGGGACGCGTCAAGACCTACGAGGCAATTGTCAAGGGCGAGAATATCATGGAACCGGGCGTGCCCGAGTCCTTCAAGGTGCTGGTCAAGGAATTGCAGAGCCTGGGGATTAACGTGGAAGTGCTCAACGAGGATGAACAGAAGATCCAGTTTGTCGAAGACACCTCCAATGATGTGATGCCCGAACTGGGAATTAATCTGTCCGGTTTCGAGGGAGATCAATAATCATTCGCCTGTATATATAAGGAATGGGCTGCTACAGCGCATGGTGCCTCATCTTGTACGCCCACACGGATCTGGCATCATGTGCTCCGCCCTTACATTTCAAGAGATACCTTACACTATCCCGGAACTGCGCCTGGACGCGCAGTCGCCCGGGTAGGGGTTATCAGGAGGTAGCATGCTCGAAGTCAACGATTTTAACGCCATCCGTATCAGCCTTGCCAGCCCCGAGCAGATCCGCAGTTGGAGCTATGGTGAGGTCACGAAACCGGAAACTATCAATTATCGTACACTCAAACCAGAGAAAGACGGCCTGTTTTGCGAGCGCATCTTTGGGCCGACGAAGGACTGGGAGTGCTACTGCGGTAAATATAAAAGGGTACGTTTCAAGGGGATTGTCTGCGACAAGTGCGGCGTGGAGGTTGCACGCTCAAAGGTGCGCCGCGAGCGCATGGGCCATATCGAACTGGCATCGCCGGTGAGCCATATCTGGTACTTCAAGGGCACACCCAGCCGCATCGGCCTTCTGCTCGACCTCTCTCCGCGTAATCTGGAGCGCATCCTCTACTTTGCGCTCTACGTGGTTACGCGCGTTGACGAGGAGGCGCGCCAGCGCGAACTCATGCGTCTGGATGAGGAACTGGCGGAACTGCAACAGGACATGGACGGCAAGGTTGTTGAGCGCATCAACAGCCTGCGCTCTCAGCGTGACAGCGCCATCAGGGAGACCGAGGAGCGCTTCTCCGGCGCTGATCGCCAGGAGATCGAGGAGCGCCGCGAGCAGGATCTTGCGGCAGCGCGGCAGGCCGAGAGCGATACGCTGGCGGCCCTGCGTGAGTCGATGGGCCAGGAAGCTGAAGACGATATCGTCTTCGCGCCAACCGACCAGGTAATCGTCAAAGAGGGCGATATCGTTACACCAAAGCATCTCGAAATCCTCGAACGCGTCGCCGAAGCCACCCGCAACACTATCGTCGAGGAGGCGCGGCGCGAACTCGAAGAGGCGCAGCTTGAGAACCGGCGCGAAGTGGATCGTCTGGGCCTGGAGTACCAGGGGCAGATCGATTCCGCGCAGTCGCAGCTTGAGCGCGAGCGCAACGAGACGCGGCAGCGACTGGAGCAGCTCCGGCGCGACCTGGAAGGTCTCAAGAAGATGGATCTGCTCCAGGAGAATCGCTATCGCGAGTTGAAGGAAGCCTTTGGCGATGTCTTCAGCGCCGGCATGGGCGCCGAGGCGGTGCGGGAACTGATCGCCGACATCGACCTGGACGACCTGGCCGCCAGGCTGCGCCAGGAAATCAGCTCTACCGTGGGCCAGCGGCGCAAGAAGGCAACCAAGCGCCTGAAGGTCGTGGAAGCCTTCCGCAAGTCGCACACATCGCCGGAATGGATGATCCTCACGGTGCTGCCGGTCCTGCCGCCCGACCTGCGTCCAATGGTACAGCTTGATGGTGGTCGCTTCGCTACCTCCGACCTGAATGATCTGTACCGCCGCGTTATCAATCGTAACAACCGTCTCAAGAGGCTGCTGGAACTGGGCGCGCCCGAGATCATCATTCGCAACGAGAAGCGCATGCTTCAGGAGGCATGCGACGCGCTGATCGACAACGGGCGCCGTGGCCGCGCGGTGGCCGGCTCGGGTAATCATAAGCTCAAGAGCCTTTCCGATATGCTCAAGGGCAAGCAGGGGCGCTTCCGCCAGAATCTGCTGGGCAAGCGCGTCGACTACTCTGGCCGCTCCGTGATTGTGGTCGGCCCGGAGCTGAAGCTGCACCAGTGCGGCCTGCCAAAGCGCATGGCACTGGAGCTTTTCAAGCCATTCGTGATGCGCAAGCTGGTGGAGCAGAACTTCGCCCACAATATCAAAAGCGCGAAGCGCTTCGTAGAGCGCGTCAAGCCCGAGGTCTGGGACGTACTGGAAGATGTCATCAAGGACCATCCGGTGCTGCTGAACCGCGCCCCGACGCTGCACCGCCTGGGCATTCAGGCGTTCGAAGCCGTCCTGGTAGAAGGCAGCGCCATACAACTGCACCCGCTGGTCTGCTCGGCCTTCAACGCTGACTTTGACGGCGACCAGATGGCAGTTCACGTCCCGCTCTCCGACAAAGCGCAGGATGAGGCGCGGCAGTTTATGATGTCAACGCGTAACCTGCTCTCTCCCGCTCATGGTGAGCCTTCCATTGGCGCCAGCCAGGATATGGTGCTCGGCTGCTTCTATCTGACGCAGGACCGCCCCAACCAGAAGGGCGAAGGGCGCGTCTTCACCGATCCGAACGAGGCGCTGCTGGCCTTCCACCATGGCGTGATCGATCTGCAAGCGCCGATCAAGGTGCGCCTGGGTGATGTGGATGTCTACGACGATGCGCCGCCTGCGAAGGCCACGATGCATGCCAACGGGCAGTTAGTAACAACGACGGTTGGGCGTATCATCTTCAACGAAGCGCTGCCGGAGCGCCTGCGCTTCAAGAACTACGCCATGAAGAAGGAGAACTTGAAGCAGATCATCGCCGACTGCTTCAAGGAATACGGGCGCATCAAAACAACCGAACTGGCCGACGAGATCAAGCGGCTCGGCTTCGCCTACGCGACGCGGGCCGGCGCGACCATCGCTATCAGCGATGTCAAAGTGCCTGCTGGTAAGCAGGAAGAGCTGGCGCGCGCCGAGATGCGGATCGCCGAACTGGAGGAGCAGTTCCGTGAAGGTCTGATTACCGACAATGAGAAATATCAGCAGACGGTGGACATCTGGAACGAGGTGACGGATAACGTTACCAGGATGGTCGAGGCCACGCTCGATCCCTATGGCTCGATCTATACCATCGCCAAGTCGGGCGCGACGAAAGCGAAGTTCCAGCAGATCCGCCAGTTGTCAGGCATGCGCGGCCTGATGGCAAGCCCATCGGGCAAGATCATCGCCATTCCTATTCGTGGAAACTTCCGCGAGGGCCTGAGCGTGCTGGAGTACTTTATCAGCAGCCACGGCGCTCGCAAAGGACTGGCCGATACTGCCCTGCGTACAGCGGAGTCGGGCTACCTGACACGCCGCCTGATCGATGTGGCCCAGGATGTGATCGTCACCGAGGAAGACTGCGGTACGACGGATGGCATCCTGATCACCGATGAGGATTCGCGCGAGATGGGGCTGGACGGCATCGGAACCCGCATCGTCGGGCGTATACTGGCGGAGGCTATTCCCGGCCTTGAGCATATCGAGGTGGGGGACGAACTGAGCGAGGAGATGGTCGACGAGATTGTGAAGGCTGGCGTCAAGGCGGT
Source organism: Ktedonobacteraceae bacterium (assembly GCA_035294325.1). Classification (GTDB taxonomy): domain Bacteria; phylum Chloroflexota; class Ktedonobacteria; order Ktedonobacterales; family Ktedonobacteraceae; genus DATGLE01. The sequence continues at coordinate 11,681 of DATGLE010000230.1, forward strand.
GCGCGTGCGCTCGGTGCTTTCGTGCCAGGCGCGGCGCGGCGTCTGCCGCAAGTGCTACGGGCGCGACCTGGCGGCAAACAGCCTGGTGCGTCTCGGCACGGCGGTTGGCATCATCGCGGCGCAGTCCATCGGTGAGCCTGGCACGCAGTTGACGATGCGTACCTTCCACACCGGAGGTATCGCCGGTGCGCAGGGTGACATCACGCAGGGCCTGCCACGCGTCGAAGAACTGTTCGAGTCGCGTGTGCCGAAGGAAAAGGCCGAGATCTCGGAGATCGATGGTGTGGTTGAGATCGTCACCGACGAGAACACCGGCGCGCGTACTGTGCGCGTCGTCTCGACCAACGTCTTCTTCGATGAGTATCCGCTGCCCACCGGGAGCCGCATCGAGGTCGAGGATGGCGCTTCGGTATCGAAGGATCAGCTCATCGCGTTTATGCCTGCTGAGAACGGCAACGATGAGATCGAGGTGCGGGCGCGCACCGACGGCAAGGTGGTCATTAACCCGCAGGGGCCACTGGCAATCCGCTTCGAGGAGCGCGAGGAGCGTTCCTACGCGGTGCCCGCCGCACGCAACATCGTGGTCAGCAACGGCCAGGAGATCCGCGCCGGTATGCCGATCACCTCGGGGCAGCGTGATCCGCAGGACGTGCTGCGCATCCAGGGGCGCGAGGCCGTACAGTTGTACCTGGTCAAAGAGGTGCAGAAGGTCTATCGCAATACCGGTGTGTATATCAACGATAAGCACATTGAGATCATCATTCGCCAGATGCTGCGCCGCGTCAAGGTTGATGATCCGGGCGATACCGAGATGCTGCCAAACGACCTGGTAGATCGCTTCGTCTATGCGGACACCAACGCCCGCGTGCTGGCGGAGGGCGGCGAGCCGGCGACTGCTCAGACCGTACTGCTGGGCGTCACCAAAGCCTCGCTCAACACCGATAGCTGGCTGGCAGCTGCCTCCTTCCAGGAGACAACCCGCGTGCTGACGGAGGCGGCGATTGAGTCGCAGACCGACCACCTGGTCGGCCTCAAGGAGAACGTGATTATCGGTAAGCTCATCCCTGCGGGTTCCGGTATCGCACAGCGCCGTCGTGAAGAGCTGGCTCGTCGACAGGCCGCGCCTCGCATCAACCAGACACCGCCTGTCGTCACCCCTGTCGGGGCTGGCGTCGGCTCCAGTACCGGTACTCCCCTCGGGCTGACACTTGACAGCGAAGATGAAGAGTGATATTATAAGCAACCGCTAATATGTGATGGAAGGACATGAAGCATCCCCATTTTTTGCGGATGCTCGCGCCTCTCAGAGCGCCCCACGGCCTCAGGTCGTGGGGCCTCCCGCCCGGGGGTGTGATGGTTGGCAGGCACGCAAGGCGCGCCTGCCAACCATCACACCCCCGGGCGGGGCGAAGCGCTGCGGATGCCGGGTGGCAAAGGCAGAGAAATTCGAGATGATTCATGTCTTGAAAGAAGAGGGACAGGGAGGAATTATCCTTGCCGACAATTAATCAACTGGTCCGTAAAGGCCGTTCACAGAAGCAGAAGAAGGTGAAGGCCCCCGCGTTGCTGTATTCATACAACGCGTTGAAGAACAGGACCTCGCGCCTGCGTGGTTCGCCACAGAAACGTGGCGTCTGTACCCTGGTGCGCACGATGACGCCCAAAAAGCCGAATTCGGCTATGCGCAAAATCGCCCGCGTTCGGCTCTCGAACCAGATGGAAGTCACGGCTTACATACCTGGAGAGGGGCACAATTTACAAGAACACTCCGTAGTGCTCATTCGCGGCGGGCGTGTGAAGGACCTGCCGAGTGTACGCTATCACATCGTGCGCGGCACGCTGGATAGCGATGGCGTCTCCAAACGCCGCCGGGGCCGCTCAAAGTATGGAGCCAAACGGCCCAAGCCTGGACAGGCCGCTACCGGTGGCAGGAGATAAGTAAAAGAGCGCTTTCAGGCCGATTATCACGATCAGTGCAAAGAGCAGATTTGCTCATCTCATCTGAGATTGCAACGGGTGTTCTCCTGGCTCAACGGCCGCATCTCCTTGCGAGAGCGCCGGGAAAGCAGAGAGCTTGGCTTCTCGTCTGAGATTGCAACACATACAGATTGCACCAGCAGGAAAGGCACCCGCGTGTAGGCGTCCGAAGAAGATCGGGAGAGATCTCCCCTGATCGAATCGACGCCTTTTCTGGTGTTCGCCAGGCCCAGGGCGATAGTCCCTGGCGGGATGCGGATGTCCCCGCATTCCCCCTTCTTTTTTGCTTAGAAGAGAGCTGAGGAGGCAAAAACGTTGCCAAGACGCAAGAGAGTCGTGCGACGGCCAGATGTGCCGGATGCAAAATACAAGAGCCGCAATGTGGCCCGATTCATCAACAAGTTGATGCTAGATGGGAAGCGCAGCCTGGCTGAGCGTATCCTCTACGATGCTTTTGACACGATTGAAGCAAGGCAGAAGCGGCCACCCCTCGATGTATTTGAACAGGCCATGAAGAATGCAACACCAAGCATCGAGGTCAAACCCCGCCGTGTTGGCGGCTCGACCTATCAGGTCCCTGTGGATGTCCGCAGAGACCGGGGCAATGCCTTAGCCATGCGCTGGCTCATTCGCTCCGCCCGTGCCCGTTCGGGCAGATCGATGGCGGAGAAGCTGGCGGCAGAGCTTATGGACGCAGCGGCGGGACAGGGTGCAACGATTAGAAAACGTGAGGAGACTCATAAAATGGCGGAGTCCAATAGAGCCTTCGCCCATTACCGCTGGTAACACTATATTATGCCAAGAGAATACCCACTCGAAAAAACTCGCAATATTGGTATCATCGCTCATATTGATGCCGGGAAGACGACGACGACAGAGCGCATCCTCTTCTACACCAAGAAGATTCACCGCATGGGTGAGGTGCATGAGGGGGCCGCGACGATGGACTGGATGCCGCAGGAGCAGGAGCGCGGCATTACGATTACATCGGCTGCCACAACCTGCTTCTGGCAGGACTACCGCATCAATATCATCGATACGCCCGGTCACGTTGACTTCACCGCCGAGGTCGAACGATCTCTGCGCGTGCTTGATGGGGGCGTTGTCGTCTTTGATGCAGTCGCGGGTGTCGAACCACAGTCCGAAACCGTCTGGCGCCAGGCCAACAAGTACAATGTCCCTCGTATCTGTTTCGTCAATAAGATGGATCGCGTGGGGGCTGACTTCTGGCGTACAGTAGATATGATTCGTGAGCGCCTGGGCGCCGTTCCCGTGCCGATCCAGATCCCCATAGGTCAGGAGAGCAATTTCAAAGGTTTCATCGATCTCATCAAGCAGCAGGGCGTGATCTTTACCGATGACCTGGGCACCAGGTCGGACTATACCGACGTTCCAACGGGGATGGAAGCCGAATTCGAGCAGCATCGCGAATTCCTGATCGAGCGTGTTGCCGAAACTGATGAGGAATTAACCCTCAAATACCTTGAGGGTGAGGAAATCTCAGAGCAGGAGCTTGTCGCAGCCCTGCGTAAAGCAACGATTGCCGGCACACTGGTGCCGGTGCTTTGTGGCGCTGCCTTGAGAAACAAGGGCGTGCAGGCCATGCTTGATGCCGTCGTTGCTTACCTGCCCTCTCCGCTGGACATTCCTCCTCCAACCGGCATCGATCCCAATACCGGCGAGACGGTGACGCGCGAGGTCAGCGATACCGCTCCCTTTAGCGCCCTGGTCTCGAAAATCGTCTCCGATCCCTTCGTAGGCCGCCTCGCGTACCTGCGCGTCTACTCGGGCACATTGACTAAAGGCGCGTCGGTGGAGAACGCCACAAAGGGGAAAACGGAACGTATTGGTCGCCTGCTGCGTATGCATGCCAATCATCGCGAGGATATCGACGAGATTCGAGCGGGAGACATCTGCGCAGCCGTCGGTTTGCGCAATACCTTCACCGGGGATACGCTCTGCGATCCTCAGCACCCTATTGTGCTTGAGTCCATCGTCTTCCCGGAACCGGTTATCGAGATTGCTATCGAGCCTAAAACACGCGCCGACCAGGACAAGATGGCGATTGCCCTGGGCAAGCTCGCTGAGGAGGATCCTACCTTCCAGGTACGGACCGATCCTGAAAGTGGGCAGACCATCATCAGGGGCATGGGCGAGTTGCACCTGGAAGTGATCGAGGATCGCCTCTTCCGCGAATTCAAAGTCGATGCTAACGTCGGGCGTCCCCAGGTTGCCTACCGCGAAACGGTCACTCGTGAAGCGCAGGCACAGGGCAAGTTCGTCCGGCAGACGGGCGGCCACGGCCAGTATGGAGACGTATGGCTGAGGATAGCGCCCAATGAGCGCGGCAAGGGCTTCGAGTTCATCAATGCCATTGTCGGCGGCGTGGTGCCAAAGGAATATATCAAGCCCGTCGAGATGGGCGTGAAAGAGACGCTGGATAACGGTATCATCGCCGGCTATCCAATGATTGATGTCAAAGTCACTCTCTACGACGGCTCGTACCATGAAGTTGACTCAAGCGAAATGGCCTTCAAAACCGCTGGCTCTCTGGGCATACGAGAGGCCGCACGCAAGGCCAACCCCATTCTGCTTGAGCCGATCATGCTGGTGGAAGTGACCACCTCTGAAGAGTTCTATGGGGATATCATCGGCGACCTCAACAGGCGCCGAGGTGCAATCCTGGGTATGGAGAGCCGGGGATCGATGCATGTGGTACGGGCACATGTTCCTCTAGCCGAAATGTTCGGCTATGTGAACGATCTTCGTTCGATGACGAGTGGACGGGCAAGCTACTCTATGGAGTTCGCGCACTACGATCCCGTCCCCAAAAATATCGCGGATGAGATCATTGCAAAGTCTCACCGCTAACTGCCTGTGCGCAGATGATGCTGATGGTGGCACACCTCTGGCGTGCCCCTGGTAGGGACAGACGATTGTTGGGGAGCATTTACCACCCCTATCTATCTCCTGTCACAATTTTTGCAACGGCCCACGCGGGCCAATGAGGTTTGAAACATGATGACCCGGCGCTGCATCCAGGGGAGCAGCCTACCGGGCAGCACCACGATGTTCCTGCATCGCAGCAGGAGCAAATCCGAAATGAAGAGGGATACAGGAAATGGCGAAACAGAAGTATGAGCGGACCAAGCCGCATGTGAATGTGGGCACCATCGGCCACATCGATCATGGCAAAACGACGCTGACGGCAGCCATCACCAAAGTGCTCGCCGCCGCCAGGCTCGCCAAATATACCG